>JBCDFC010000033.1:0-26945 GCA_039178805.1 Pseudomonadota bacterium
ATGCCGAACACTTTGCGATGATGCGAGAGGATGCGATCCTGGTGCAGCTCGGTCGCGGCGGGCATCTGGTGGAGGGGGATCTCATCGCAGCGCTCGATGCTGGCCGACCGGCCGTTGCCGCCCTCGACGTGACCGAGATCGAGCCGCTGCCCCCTGAGAGCCCGCTCTGGTCCCATCCGAAGGTCCGCATCACGCCGCATGTTGCGAGCGAGAACAGCGCCGAGGCGGTGGCGGGTGCCGTTGCCGCAAACCTCCGCCGTTGGCGCGCGGGTGAGCCACTGGTCGGCGTGGTGGACCGCAGCCGGGGCTACTGATCGGTTTCAGGTTAGAGTGCTGTGTGATCTCGCGCGCTCACGGCCATTGCGTCATTGCGGGGCTCGACCCGGCGATCCAGCGCCAAGGGCTTTGGATGCCCTGGTCAAGCCCGGGCATGACGTGAGTGCCGGAGATGAGGTTAGCCACTGGCCCAACGGCGGCTGCGGTGCCGTTCGATCCGATACCCACCTCGTTACAGCGACTGGGAAAGGTCCTCGAACTCCGCAGCGAGGCGGGTTGCGGTCTTTGGGTCGAGATAGTGGTCGACCCGGCCGCGCACATGGGTGACGAGGGCGTCCTCGCTCTGCTCTGACGACCAGTCCTCGCCCTTCGTGTCCGTAGCCGCCGCATGGCCCGACAGAACGCGCCATTTCGCGCACCATGTCATGGACCAAAGCCACATCGCGCGGCGCATCGGGACGAGCCAGGCCGGTGTCGTGCCAGTCGATCCCAGCCACCGCTTATAGGCTACCGCAACCTCTGCGGTATCGAGCACGGCGTGGCTCGCCACGTCCCAGGTGGTCGAGGTGTAGAGCGTCGCGTGGGCGAGATCGAGCTCGGGTGCGGAGTAGCGGCATTTCTCCAGATCGACGAGCACCGCGCTGCCATCGGCGCGCAGGATGAAGTTCCCGGGATGCGCGTCGAAGGAAATGAGGCGCGGTTCGGGCCGGGCGTCGCCTTGCGCAAGGGCGCGGAGTGCTGCGATCCCTGCATCGAGCACGGCTCGCGTCTCGGGCGCGACCGCCGCTTTGTCGAGATACGCGGCCTGCGCCTCGATCTCGCCCAAGAGTTCGGTCAGCGGATCGGTGGGGGCGAGCAGCGGCGGGCGTGCGGCCATCTCGGGCAGCGGCAGCGCGTGGATCGCGGCCAATGCATCGATGAGCGCGTCGAGATCCTCGGGCAGGCGTGCGGGTCTGCCGACGATCTCCTCGACGATCAGCCCGCCGCGCGGCAAGGCGTCGGAGGGCGGCAGCACGGAGTGGAGCGTCGGCGCATGACCACTCGGCGAGGCGCGGCGGTAGCAGGCCGCCTGATAGGCGAGGTTTTCGGCGGCGGCGAGGTGCATCTGGCTCTGCTTCGGCAGGCGCGCAACGAGGCCAAGGCCCTGCAGCCGGAAGTGCAGATGCGCGAGGCCGGTATCGGCCAGCGCCTCGGGCTCGGCCGCGATCCCGGCCGCGGCGAGGGCGGCGCGTAGACCATCCGCGACAGCAGGCTCCGTGCGATCGAGTGGGGCGGTCATGAGGCGGATCTTTCGGCCGGGGGTAGCCATCCTATGAGCAGTGCCATGCGCCGTGATTGCGTGGCCTCAGCCCGGGGTCAAGATGCAGGCGCCCGGGGGTCAGTTGGATTGCCGGATCAAGTCCGGCAATGACGGTCGGTGTCGAGTGTCTTGGGCGGACCGCTAGTGCGACTGCCGAGTGACGAGGTCAGTTCCCGGGGACGATCTTGCCGGGGTTCAGGATGCCTTTGGGGTCGAGCGCTTGCTTGATCGCGCCCATGACGGCCCAACCCTCGCCGTGCTCTTCGGCCATGAAGCGGCGTTTGCCTAGGCCGACGCCGTGTTCGCCCGTTACCGTGCCGTCGAGGGCGAGGGCCTGTTCGCACAGCCGGTCGGCGAGACGCATGGCGCGGGCTTTCTCGTCGGCGGCCTCCGGGTCGATCAGGATCGAGAGGTGGAAATTGCCGTCGCCCACATGGCCGACAAGGGGCGCCATAAGGCCTGCCTCCGCGATCTCATGCTCGGCCGCGGCGATGGCCTCCGCGAGGCGCGAGATCGGCACGCAGACATCCGTCACATAGCCCTTGGCGCCCGGCCGGAGCGCTTGCTGAGCGTAATAGACGCTGTGGCGCGCGGCCCAGAGGCGGCTCCGCTCCTCAGGATCGGCGGTCCAGCGAAAGCCTTCACCGCCATTGGCTTCGGAAAGCGCGCCGACCGCCGCCGCTTGCTCCTCAACGCTTGGGGGCGTGCCGTGGAACTCGAGGAAAAGCGTCGGCTGTTCGGGCATCTGATAGCCCGAATAGGCGTTGAAGCCGCGGATCGTCGGTGCGTCCAGCAGCTCGATCCGGGCGATGGGGACGCCGCATTGGATCGTCTCGATCACCGTGCGCACGGCCTCTTCGATGCTGCGAAAGGCGCAGGTCGCTGCCGTCACCGCCTCGGGGATGCCATGAAGCCTGAGCGTGAGTTCGGTGATGATGCCGAGCGTGCCCTCGGAGCCGACCACGAGGCGTGTGAGGTCGTAGCCCGCGCTCGATTTCCGCGCCCGCGTGCCGGTGCGCACGATCCGGCCGTCGGCCAGCACCACTTCGAGCGCCAGCACCGCCTCGCGCATCGTGCCGTAACGCACAGCGCAGGTGCCCGAGGCGCGCGTTGCGGCCATGCCGCCGAGGGTCGCGTCCGCGCCGGGATCGACGGGGAAGAAGAGCCCGGTCGCGCGCAGCTCCTCATTCAGGCGTTTGCGCCGGATGCCGGGCTGGATGACGACGTCCATATCCTCGGCATGGACGGCTAGGACGCGGTCCATGCGCCCGAGATCGAGGCTGATGCCGCCCCTCACCGGGATCACATGGCCCTCTAGCGAGGTGCCCGAGCCCCAGGGCACGATCGGGCAGTCATGCGCATGGGCGATGCGCGCGATCTCGGCCACTTCCGCCGTCGTCTCGGGCCAAAGCACCGCATCGGGCAGGCGCGGCGTGTGATGCGCCTCGTCGCGCCCATGCTCGGCGCGGATGGCCTCGGCCGTCGAGAGCCGGTCGCCGAACCTTGCGCTCAGCTCGGCGATGGCCCCCGCGATGCCCGCCCCGTGACCGGTTTGCCGTGCTGCCTCGATGCTCATGGGGGCCGCCCTCCCTTGCGCTCGACCTACCCTCAAGCGATAGGCTCTCCCCCGCGGAGGGACAAGCATGCAGGAACACGACGCCGCCCCGATCCGGACGAAGACGCAGACCGTCGAGAGCGCGTGGATCGACTATAACGGCCATATGAACGTCGCCTATTACACGCTCGCTTTCGACCGGGCGTTGGACGACGTGTACGAGTTGATGGATATCGGACCCTCTGCGGTGAAGAGCCGGGGGCAGGGGCCGATGGCGCTGCAGACGCAGATCCACTACCTGGCCGAGCTTTTGGAGGGGGAGGCGTTCTTTTGCGATGCGCTCCTCCTCGACTGCGATCACAAGCGCTGCCATGCGATGCTGACGATGATCGCGGCGGAGGACGGGCGGATCGCTGCGACCTATGAGACGCTGTCGATCAATGTCGATCTTTCTGCCCGCCGTTCTGCCGCCTATCCCGAGGCGGTGGGAGCGGCGCTCGTACGGCTGCGGGACGCGCAGTCCGGCCTCGCGCGTCCGGCGCAAATGGGTCGTCAGATCGGCATCCGTCGCTGAACCCCCGGCCAATTCGCGTGAAGAGCGGCGTTCTGCGGTCACAGGGCTGAGAGCGTTGCTGTCTGCGCCGCTACTCCTCTTTCGGTAACGTGTTGTGATCGCTAGGCTCGATCGACCTAGAACGCGCCGCGCGAGGGCGGTTGCGGGGCATAGGACGTAGGGTATGGCCGGCAAAGCCTGGGGCAGGCGGCGGTCTGAGGAGGAGCGAGGGGCACGGTCCGAGCTTCTTAGTACTGTGCGCTCTGCCGGGTCGGAGACGCGGCGCAGGCTTGCGACCCTTGCCAAGGCCATCGGCCGGCGGCTCGGCTCGGGCGGACGGAAGGAGGGGCTCGGCCTCCGCGCTCAAGCGCCGCTCTGGTCCATCGCGCTCCTGCTCGGCGTGGTGATCGGCTACGCGATCACCCTTTTTCGCAGCGCTATCCCGTTCTTGCAGACGATCTTCTACGGCGCCTCAGACGAGGTCATCCATTCCTATGCGGCCGGTCTACCGTGGTATCTGGTGCTGCCGGTGCCGATCATCGGCGGGCTTGTCGTGGGCATCATCCTCGACCGGTTCACGCCCGACGGGAAGGCGCGCGGGGTCTCGGATGTGATCCGCGCGGCGGCTGTACGGGGTGGCAGGGTCGAGCGGGGACCGGGGCTCGCTTCGGCCGCGGCGGCGCTCGTCACGCTCTCGACCGGGGGGTCGACCGGGCGCGAGGGGCCGGCCGTGCATATCGGCGCGGTCATCGCCTCGTGGATCTCCGAAAGACTGCGGCTGAAGGAGCTGACCGCGCGCGACGTGCTCGGCTGTGCGGCGGCGGCAGCCGTCTCGGCCAGTTTCAACGCGCCGCTCGCCGGTGCGCTTTTCGCGCTCGAAGTCGTGCTGCGGCACTTCGCCCTCCATGCCTTCGGCCCCATCGTGCTGGCCTCGGTCGTGGCGGCGGTGGTGAGCCGTCTGCATCTCGGCAACGTCACCGAGTACACGCTGCCGGTGAACACCATCGGCTTCTACAGCGAGCTGCCGGCCTTCATGCTGCTCGGGATCCTATCGGGTCTGGTCGCCGTGACGATGATGCGCACGATTTTCCTGGCTGAGCGGATCGGCGATCGGGTGCAGCAGACGCTCGCGATGCCCAACTGGCTGAGGCCGGCGGCGGCGGGGGTGGTGCTGGGGCTCTTGGCACTCGCCTTCCCGCATATCATCGGCGTCGGCTACGAGACGACGACGAAAGCGCTGACCTCGCAGATCCCGTTCTGGATCGCGGTGGCGTTCGCGGTGGTGAAGGTCGTCGCTGTCTCTGCCACCTTTGCCGGGCGCATGGGGGGCGGTGTGTTCTCCCCCGCCCTTATGCTGGGCGCGCTGACGGGCACGGCCTTCGGCTCCGTCGCGATTTCGATTTTCCCGGCGGTGCAGGGCAGCCAGGGGCTCTACGCGCTTGCCGGGATGGGGGGTGTCGCGGCGGCGGTGCTGGGGGCACCCATATCCTCGACACTCATCATCATCGAGCTTACGGGCGACTGGCAGGCGGGGATGGCCGTGATGGTCTCGATCGCACTCGCCTCGGTCGTCGCGGACCGGCTGGTCGCGCGCTCCTTCTTCATCACGCAGCTTGAGCAACAGGGGCTGCATCTCGCCGATGGGCCGCAGGGATATCTGCGCCGAACCGTTACCGTGGGCGACGTGATGCGGCCGAGGGGGGCAGATGATGGCGCGCCCGACAGTGGTTGCTGGGAGCTTCAGGAACAGGGCTTCTGGCTGAGCCGCAAGGACACGCTGGAAGAGGCGCTGCCGCTCCTCCGCCGTGCTGGCCGACCTTATGTGCCCGTCATGGCGCCGCCCACGGCCAAGGGTGAGGAGCCGGAGCTTCTCGGCGCGCTGTTCCACACCGATGCCCTTCAGGCCTACAGCCGCCGGCTGGAGGAGGAGCTGCGCGAAGAGCATTCCTGAGCTGCCTTCGCGAACGAGCAGGCATCGGCCTTGAAGCGATGCCCGACCCGGACGGAATGAAGCCAATCGTGTCATGCTCGGGCTTGACCCGGGCATCCACGGCCAGTGGCGCTGGATTGCCGGGTCGAGCCCGGCAATGACGAAAGGAGAAGCCCTTGTCAGCCTATTGATCCGGGTATCCATGGCGAACGGCGCTGGATTGCTGGGTCGAGCCCGGCAATGACGGAAGGCGATCTCTCAATCAGAACCTAGGCCCCGGCGTGACGACGGTGAGGGCTTGGGCACCGCGCCTCGGATGTGCCGTTCAGAGCAGCTCGACCGCGGCCTTGTCCGAATAGAAGGCGAGGAAGCCCGAGATCGCAGCGACCGCCTCATGCGGGCTCTCGTAAGACCAAGCCGCGTCGCGGATCAGCCCAGACTTGCCCGCGATGTGGAAGTAACGCGCCTGGCCCTTGTGCGGGCAGGTCGAGGTCTTGTTCGACGCTTCGAGGAAGTTCATCCCGATATCGCCGCGCGGGATGTAGAAGACCGGGTCGTAGCCGTCCTCCTCCAACACCAGCGCCGCTGTGCTCTCGGCGATGACGGCGCCACCTGCGCGCACGACAACGGTCCCCTCGGCAGGCGTGACTCTAATCTCGGGCATTCAACTCCTCCCCTTGTGGTCGCATCGTCGGCGCGGTCCATTGTTACGTATCAGTCATGCCTGGGCTCGGCACTTGGTTCCAGGCCCGCGACCGGCGGATTGCGGTGCCTGGCCCGGCTGCGACGTCGTTGTCATGCGGGTTGCGGATCGACCATCGCTATCGCCGGCGCGCTGATCGTTTCGATGACGGTTCAGCCCAACGGCGCGCAAGCAGTGGTGAGCCAGGCGCGCTCCTGCTCGTTCAACGCCGGCCCGATCTCCGCCAGGACCCATGCGTGATAGGCATCGAGCCAGGCCCGCTCCGCCGTGTCCAGCAGCGCCACCTCGATCAGGCGCCGGTCGATGGGGGCGAGCGTCAGCGTCTCGAAGCCGTGCATCTCCCGAATGCCGCCTTCCGGCACCGAGGGCGGCGTCACGATCACCAGGTTCTCGATCCGAATACCCCACGCCCCCTCGCGGTAGCATCCAGGCTCATTCGACAGAATCATCCCGGCCTCGAGCGGCACGCTCCCGCCCCGTCGCGAGAGGCTGGCCGGACCTTCATGCACGTTAAGATAGGCGCCCACGCCATGGCCCGTGCCGTGGTCGTAGTCGAGGCCGGCCCGCCACAGCGCCGCGCGGGCCAGCGGGTCGAGATCCCGGCCCGTCAGCCCCGCGGGCCAACGTGCCCGGCTGATCGCGATCATGCCCTTCAGCACCAGCGTGAAGGCCCGCCGCGCCTCAGCACGTGCACCGCCATCGGCGCCTGGCCCGGTGGCGAGCGTGCGGGTGATGTCCGTCGTGCCGTCCTGATACTGCCCGCCGCTGTCGATCAGCAGCAGCTCCCCCGGAACGATGGCCCGGTTGGTCGTCTCGTTCACCCGGTAATGTACGATCGCCCCATTCGGGCCCGAGCCGCAGATGGTGTCGAAGGAAATGTCGAGGAGCGCGCGCGTCTCGTTCCGAAAGCCTTCGAGCCGCCGCGCCACGCCGATCTCGTCCAGCACCTCGCCCGCAGCCAGCGCGCCATCGAGCCAGGCGAGGAAGCGGCAGAAGGCGGCGCCATCGCGTTTGTGCGCCGTGCGCATCCCGTCGAGCTCCGCCGCGTTCTTTCGCGCCTTCGGACCGATGCAGGGATCGCGGCCCCAGTCGACGGTCGCCCCGCCTTCCTCGAGCGCGCTGATCAGCGCCAGGGGGCAGGACCCTCGATCCGCCCGCACCCGAACCGCGCCAAGCGATCCCAGCGCCGGCAACAGCGCCTCGACGGGCGCAACTGCAACCTCGTTGCCGAGATGCGCAGCGACGGCACCGTCGATCTTCTCCGGTGCCGTGAAGAGGTCGACCCGGCCATCCACGCGCAGGATCGCGAAGCCATGGGCCACTGGGCTTCGCGCGAGATCGCTGCCCCGGATGTTGAGGAGCCAGGCGATGCTGTCCGGCAGGCTGATGACCGCCGCCTCCAACCCTTCATCGTTCAGGGCCTGGGCCAGCCGCGCTCGCTTCTCCGAGGCGGGCTCGCCCGCGATCTCCGAGGGTTGGACGCTGATCGCGCCGGCCGGCTGGGGCGGGCGACCCTCCCAGACTGCGTCGATGGGATTAGCCGCAAGCGCGGTCAGAGGCCGACCCAAAGCTTTCTCGAACCGCGCGATCTCGGCACTGCCATGAAGCCATGGGTCATAGGCCAGCACGTCGTCCTCGCCCAAGACATCCACGATCCAAGAACCAGGATCGGTCTCATGGCTCGCGAGGACCTCGAAGGCTGCGCCATCGACCTGATCCGCGGCCTGCAGCGTATACCGCCCGTCGACGAACAACGCGGCCCGCGCGGGTGCGACGACCGCGAACCCGGCCGACCCGGTAAAGCCCGTGAGCCAAGCCAACCGCTCATCCGCAGGCGCCACTGTCTCACCCATATGCGCGTCGCCGCGCGGCACGAGCATCGCCTGCGCCCCCTGCGCCGCGAGGGCTGCGCGCAACGCGGTCAGGCGGGACGCGCTCTCCCGGCTGTCGGCCATGATCTCGAAGGATTGAAACATCGCTGCACGCTCGCGGCTTGCCGTGGTTTTCCCATGCTTCGGGCGAGGTCATAGTGGCTCGCAAGTGGCAAAACCGCATCACATTGTGACCCTGCGACAACGCCCCTTGCGCAGCAACACTCTGTTTACCTAATTCCGCGACAGCTGACGCCACCACGTCGGCTACCATGTCAGTTCCAGCTTCGAGATGTCCGATGGCCCGCATCGCTATCGCCACTGCTGTGTTTTTCGCGATCGCCGCCGGCACGGACCCGGTCGGCGGGACAACCGATCCTGCCTTCGGCTTCTGGCAGACCGCGAATGGCGGCGCGATCATCGAGATCGCGGCCTGCGAAGAGGGCGCGTGTGGCCAGATGGTCTGGATGAGCCGGCCGAACGAGGATGACGGCAGCCCCCGGCGCGATGCCGAAGGTCGCCCGCTTTGCGGGCTCACGCTCGTCAGCGGCCTAAAACGCGCCGGGGCGGGTGTGTGGCAGGAGGGCGAGATCGTCGATCCGCGGAGCGGTCAGCGCTACAGCGCCGAGATCGCGGTGCTGGATGAGGCCCACCTCGAAGTTCGCGGTTATCTGCTGACCTCGCTTTTCGGCTCCTCGCAGGTCTGGACCCGCGCTGGCGACGATCGCGGCGGCTGCTGATCCAAAGCCTTGGGCGCGGGCCCACAAGAACACACCATCGGCTGCGCGGTGAGAGGCGCATGACCAGCAACCGCAGCCGCATCGTTGGTCGCGTTCCGCAGCATCGAATCCAAGGGCGTTGCGTCTTTCACCCCAGCAGCGTTCGCTGATCCTTAGGGTTTCGATGCCTACAATTTCGTGGGTGGGCGCGGAGCGCTGCTCCAAACTCCGTCAGCGCGCTCACGCGTCATCCGTCCTCGGCGCCCGCACTCCCTGCGCTAAGCTGTGTGCCGCTGCTACCGGGATGGAGCAGCCATCCGGCCGCATATTGGTCGAGCTCCGCCGGTGAAAACCCCACAAGCAGCGTTATCCGGCGCCCTGTGGCATCCTGCAGATAGAGCCTGCGGGCAAGCCGGCCGCGCCGGAAGCCGACCGCTATCGCGTCCCCCGCGAAAACAGTCCTCGGCTCGCCCGCAAGTACCAGACGCGCGCGTCTGTCCTCAGGAAAATCGACGAGGGCGAAAGGGCCGTCCGTGCCGCGCAGCACAAGCGCTCCGTCCGAGGTCTCCTCCGCCACGAAGAGACCGTCTATGCCGAGCGCCGGCGCCTTCAGCCGCGCAGAAGTACCCCGCGCATAGGCCGTGCCCTCACGCGGGAGCAGGACCATGTCGTCGACCGCGCCCAGCTGACAGGCGCAACCGGTGACGCCCCGGCGCGCCAGATCGGCGAGACAGGTGCCGAACGCATCGCGCACTGCCTCGGCACGGCTCGACAATCCAGCCTGCGACAATCCGACGCCGGGGCAACTCGCAGCCGGCGACCCGTAAGTGATCGCCCGCGGGAAACTGCGGCCCCGAAACGCCGCGCCAAGCGGGCTTTGCGCCAGAATCGGCACTTCCGCAGCCCTTAAACGCGTGCCACCGTCCCGCCTGCTTAGCCGAGATGCATCAAGTTTTTCCGCCAGTCGGACGGCGTTGGTAACTTCTCGTTCATCTTTCGCCGCGATCCTCAGTCCCTGCTGGGTAGCAACCACGAGATCGAGTGCCGTTTGATCACCAATTTTTGCTACCTGAGGTTGCGCGCATCCCACCAATGCGACGCAGAGTAGTGCGAGAATGGCTCCAAGATGCCTTGTGCAACGAAGGGTCATACTGTTGACATGCAACCGCAAGCGTTCGCGTCCCATCTCGACCCAGTTTGCATTGTTCGGTCCTGGCAGTGAAAACGTCAGAAAGACGGGGTAGCGATATGACTGCTGCGAATAGCCCAGACAGTCTTGGAGGGCGCCGCTTGGCGGAAGAAAACGTCTCATCAGGTTCGATCGTAACAGGGCACGTAAAGTGGTACGACGCGGTCAAGGGATACGGCTTCGTCGTGCCCGATGACGGCGGTAGCGATGTTATGGTCCATGCATCCTGCGTCCGTAACTTCGGCGTCACCGCTCTGGCAGAGGGCGCGCGCGTCAAGGTTGTCACTACGATGGGGGCGCGAGGCCTTCATGCGCAAGAGCTACTCGAGATCGACAGCTCGACCGCAAGTGCCCAGCCCATGCCGCAGCCGCCCCCGATGATGGGCGCGCCAAGGCCGACGGACTTCCTCAGCCCAGATGCCGATCTCGGTCCGCTCGTGCCCGCCCGGGTCAAATGGTTCGACAAGCAGAAGGGCTTCGGCTTCGTCAACGTCTTCGGCAATCCGGACGATGTCTTCGTCCATATGGAGATCGTGCGCCGCTGCGGCTTCCCGGATCTCTCCAGCGGCGAAGGTATGGCCGTGCGCACCTTCCGGGGCCCACGCGGCCTCATGGTGGCCGAGCTCCGTCTTTGGGAGACGGCGGTGCAGGACAACAACGAGGTCCAAGTGGCGAGCGGCGGTCTCGGAGACGTCTGAGCGTGAACATACAGGCGGCAGGGCGCGCTCTCCGCGCCGCCAGAGTCACAGGAAAGCAGGGTCACCGAGCGGATGGGCGAGCGGCAATCGCGCTCGCCGCCGTTGCCGTTGTCGCAGCGCTTCTATCCACTGCCACTACCGCGGCCCTGGCCGACGGTGCCGTGTGCAACGAGATCACCGTCGCGCTCGAAGCGGCCGAAGGCTCGGTCAGCTACCGGGTCGAGGTTGCCGATGAGCCCACAGAACATGCACGCGGCCTCATGTTCCGAACCGAGATGGCGGCGGATGCCGGCATGCTCTTCCTCTTCAGCCAGCCGCGCCAGGCCTCCTTTTGGATGCGCAACACCTTCATCCCGCTCGACATGATCTTCATCGATGAGGGAGGCACCGTGTTGAACGTGGCGGAGAACACCGTCCCGTTCTCTGAGGCGCCACAACGCTCCGACGGTCTCGCGGCAGCCGTCCTCGAGGTGAACGCCGGGCAAGCGGCCGCGCATGAGATTGGGCCGGGCACCCGCGTACGCCATCCCTTCTTTCGTGACAGCAACTGCAGCGGCTAGTTGCGGCCCCGGACCTCGTCGCATGAGCGGTCCCGCCAGGTTTTCAGGGGTTCAAGCAGTGAACTCGGGTTGAGCTCGAAACCGCCACCGCCGCCGCCAAAATCGATCCTCATGGCCTTCCTGCGGCAGATGGGCGTGACAGCCGCGCTCTCCTGGACTATCGGAACGTCGTGACGCCCGCGGGCGCCGATCGGAGCGTAGCGCAGCCTGGTAGCGCGTCGGTTTTGGGTACCGAAGGTCGCGAGTTCGAATCTCGCCGCTCCGACCAACCAATCT
Source organism: Pseudomonadota bacterium (assembly GCA_039178805.1). Taxonomy (GTDB): domain Bacteria; phylum Pseudomonadota; class Alphaproteobacteria; order Rhodobacterales; family Rhodobacteraceae; genus Thermohalobaculum. The sequence continues at coordinate 11,631 of JBCDFC010000033.1, forward strand.
TCCGAAAAGAGAACCTTAGACGGGTTTGCCTACAGCCACGGGCGCAGCCCCAGGAACTGGTACGGCCGGCCGAGCACCCCCGGGCGCGCTGGCCTTCACCGTGCCTGTGCCTGGATCCGGCCGCGCGCCGGGCCCGCTCGCCGGTGCCCCACGCTCACGATAGGGGGTTCGGCTAAAGTGCGCCCGATAGCATTTCGAGAAATGCGAGGGCGACGTGAACCCGCAGGCGAGCGCTACGTTGATGACGCTCATATTCGTCTGCAGCAGCAGCGAGCGCGCCTTCTCCAGCCGCAGCTCCATATAGTACCGCTTGGGCGAGCGGTTCAGATAGCGCCGGAAGAGCCGCTCCAACTGCCGTGTCGACATGCCCACGCCGCGCGCCAGCTCCGCGGGGCTAATCGGCTCCTCGGTCGAGCGCTCCATGGTCTGGATGATCTGGATAAGCTTCGGGTGCCGCACGCCGATCCGCGCCGGCACCGACAGCCTCTGCTCGTCCTGCTCCCCCCGAACGGGCAGATGAAGGAGCGTATCTGCCACCGTGGCCGACATATCCTCTCCATGATGGAGCCCGATCAGATGCAGCATCATATCGGTCGCCGCCGTCCCGCCAGCACAGGTGAAAACCCCGTCCGACACGACATAAAGCAGGTTCTCGGCCTCGACTTCGGGAAAATCCTCCGCAAAGGCGGCGAGGTTCTCCCAATGGATCGTGCAGCGCTTGCCCTCCAACAGCCCGGCCTTGGCCAGCACGTAGGAGCCCGTGCAGAGCGCGCCGAGCTTCACGCCCCGCCGCGCCTCGCGCCTCAGCCAAGTCAGCACCGGGCGCGAGGCCGCGCGCTCGAGCCCAAAGCCTGCGCAGACGATTATGCTCGCACCGCGCTGCACCTCGGTCAGACCACCATCCACCATGAGGCGCGTGCCGTTCGAGCACTCCACCGGCTCGCTATCCTCGGAAACCAGTCGCCAGGAGTAGAGCGGCTCGCGCGCCACGCGGTTTGCGATTCGCAGCGGCTCGATCGCTGTCGAGAACGCGATCATCGAAAAGCTCGGCGACAGCAGGAACACGAACTCCCGCGTGTCGCTGCGTTCGGCCATCCCGGTGCTGGCGCCCATGATTTGGGGCATCTGGCGTCTCCGAAGAAATTGCGCCGGTGTCGCGCCCGAGATCGCACCCGAGACCGGTAGCCTGAAAGCCTGAACCTCCGCCAAAGACGCGTCAAGACGCCGCCTAGCCTCCTTCACGGGTCTTTCAAGCCAGACTGGTCCGCGCTATGAGACACGCCGCGATTTTCGGAGGATGGCGCGATGACCAAGCAGTGGAACACGAACAGCTGGCGCAACCACACTGGCCTGCAGATGCCCGCCTATACCGACGAGGCGGCGCTCAAGGGCGCGCTCGACCGGCTGTCGCAGTTTCCACCGCTCGTTTTTGCGGGCGAGGCCAGGAGGCTAACCGACCGGCTGGCGGAGGTGGCCGAGGGCCGCGCCTTCCTGCTTCAGGGCGGGGACTGCGCTGAGTCCTTCGGCGATTTCACCGCGAATAATATCCGCGACACCTTCCGCGTGATGCTGCAGATGGCGGTGGTTCTGACCTTCGCCGTGCGCATGCCGGTGGTGAAGGTCGGCCGCATCGCCGGGCAGTTCGCGAAGCCCCGTTCCGCGGATATGGAAACCGTGGATGGCGTGGAACTGCCGTCCTACCGCGGCGATATCATCAACGGCTTCGACTTCACGGCCGAGTCGCGGATCCCGGACCCGGAACGGATGATCACGGCCTATATGCAGTCGGCCGGGACGCTGAACCTTCTCCGTGCCTTTGCGACAGGGGGCTACGCGGATCTCCATCGGGTCCACAACTGGAACCTGGAATTCGTGGCCGACGATGTGCTGACCAAGGAGTACGGAAAGCTCGCCGAGCGGATCTCGGACGCCGTTAGCTTCATGGACGCCTGCGGGGTGAACCCGGCGACGGCGGAGACGCTGCGCCAGGTCGAGTACTACACCTCGCACGAAGCGCTGCTGCTGCCCTATGAGGAAGCGCTCGCCCGGGTCGACTCGACCACTGGGCAGACAGTGGCGGGGTCGGGCCACATGATCTGGATCGGCGACCGCACGCGTCAGCCGGACGGCGCACATGTGGAGTTCTGCCGCGGCGTCCTCAACCCGATCGGCCTCAAATGCGGGCCGAGCCTCGATCCCGAGGAGCTGGTTCGGCTGACCGACATCCTCAACCCGCAGAATGTGCCGGGCCGGCTCACGCTGATCTGCCGCACGGGCGCCGGGAAGGTTGGAGATCATCTGCCGGGCTGGATCCGTGCGATCGAGCGTGAGGGCAAGAAGGTCGTCTGGTCCTGCGATCCGATGCACGGCAACACCATCAAATCGAATGGCGGCTACAAGACCCGCCCCTTCGACAAGGTGCTGGGCGAGGTGCGGGAGTTCTTCGACGTGCATCAGGCCGAGGGCACCTATGCCGGCGGCGTGCATTTCGAGATGACGGGCCAAGATGTGACCGAATGCACGGGCGGCGCCTACCAGATCACGGCCGAGGATCTTGCGAGCCGCTACCACACGGCCTGCGATCCGCGCTTGAACGCCAAGCAGTCGCTGGAACTTGCCTTCCTGCTCGCACAGGAGCTTTCGGCCAAGGCCCCTGCGGCCCGGCCGGCCGTCGCCGCGCTCTGAAGCGGCGATGAGCGCCTTTCTGGTGCTGACCGCCTCGGTCGAGGCGGGGCTCTCGGACGCCTTAGCAGCGGCCGTTGCCACCAGGATCGATGGCGATCTCGGCGTGAGGCGGCTCACGCCGTCGGCGGTCGAGATCGCTGTCGATCGCGCGCCGGTGCTCGAGCCCCTGCGCGCGGCCTTCCCCCAGATCGACGTCAATGCAGTGCCGATGGAGAACCGGCGCAAGCGCCTTCTGATCGCCGACATGGATCAGACGATGATCACCGTCGAATGCATCGACGAGATCGCCGATATCGCGGGGGTGGGCGCGGATGTGGCCGCCATAACAAAGCGCACGATGGCGGGCGAGATCGACTTCGAAGAAGCCCTGATCGCCCGCGTCGCGCTCCTCGCCAGATTGGAGGTCTCGGTCCTCGACCAGGTCTTTGAGGAACGGATCCGTCTCACCCAAGGCGCCCGAACCCTCGTGCAGACCATGGCGGCAACGGGCGCACACACGATGCTCATCTCGGGTGGGTTCACTTTCTACACGGAGCGGGTCGCCGCCGCCGCTGGGTTTGCGGAGCACAGGGCCAATACGCTGGAGATCGTGAACGGTCGTCTGACAGGGCGCGTCGTACCCCCGATCTTGGGCCGGGAGGCGAAACGCGAGGCTCTCGATGCGGCGCTCGAGCATCGAGGGCTCTCGCGCGACGAGGCGCTCGCCGTCGGCGATGGGGCGAACGATCTCGCAATGATCACGGCAGCGGGTCTTGGCGTCGCCTTTCGCGCGAAACCGATCCTGGCCGACGCCGCCGATGCACGGATCGAGCATGCAGGTTTGGAGGCGCTGCTGCCGCTGCAGGGCTATACGGCCGCCGAGCGGGTGGCGGGTTAGCCATTCCAGAGGCGACGCACGTTCGCGGCGCCTTGGCTCCGAGCCCACCCACGACAGGTTACTGTGCGCATCCTTAAGAAGGCGCGAACGCTGCCGCCCTTCGAGAAGCAACAGTCATGATGTCTGTGATCGACTGTTGACACTTTGTTCGTACGACTCACGCCAACCTGCCGTGGGTGGGCGCGGCGCTGCATGCGTTATGGCGGCCGCCGCGAACGCGCAAAGAACCCGCCGCGGCCTCGATCGCCTATCGGGGAGACGACAACCGCCGCCGCGGCGGGAAGAGTTCCCGGTCAGCCGCCTGGGACAGCAGCATTCACGACCGGTCGCTCTTACAACAGCAATGTCCGTGCCAGGTTACAGGGGCGATGTAACGCTATGTAGACGCATGGTTTTCCGCCAAGGCCACCCCGATCGCGCGGGCAGGGGCTAATCAGGGGCCAGTTTCGCGCGCGCAGACCGGCGGGAAACCGCCGGTCGCAAAGCGTCATCGGCGAAAATCCGCCGACGGGCGCTCCCCTTTAGCGCCAGAGGCGGTCGCCGATCTCGTCCTCGAGGCCGCTGTAAAGCCCCGCCACCTGCTCGGCGTAGCCATTGTAGCGAATGGTGGGCACCCGTTCGTCGGTCCCCAGCATCCGTTCGGTAGCCTGGCTCCATCGAGGATGGTCGACTGCCGGGTTCACGTTGGCCCAGAAGCCATACTCCCGTGCCTGCAGCTCTTCCCAGAAGCTCAGCGGTTGCTCCTCGACGAAGCTGATCCGCGTGACCGATTTGATCGCCTTGAAGCCGTATTTCCACGGCGTGTGGAGGCGCATCGGCGCGCCGAATTGATGCGGCAGCACCTTGCCGTAGGCGCCCACCACCATCAGCGTCAGCTCGTTCGCAGCCTCCGCCATGGTCAGCCCTTCGACATAGGGCCAAGGGTACCAATGCTGGCGCTGACCGCGCGCGATCTCAGGATCGAGGAAGGTCTCGAAACGTACGAACTTGGCCGAGGACAACGGCTTCGCTTCTGCCATCAGCGCCGAGAGCGGGAAGCCGATCCAGGGCACGACCATGGACCAGGCCTCGACGCAGCGATGACGATAAATCCGCTCCTCCATCGGCATGCGCTTCAGCAGGTCTTCGACCGCGATGGTCTTCTCCTCCTCCACCAAGCCGTCGAGGGTTACCGACCAGCCATCGGTGTTGAGCGCTTTGCTCGCCTCCCAGATCTGCTTGTGGCTGCCAAATTCGTAAAAGTTGTTGTAGGTCGAGTTGATCTGCTCATCCGTCACCGGCCGACCCGCATCGGCAAAGGCTTCGTTGAGCGCCGGCATCGGCGTGTAGGGCGTTCCGGGCGCGGGCAGGTTCGAAAGCCGCTCAGCGGCCTCCGCTTCCGGCATGCCGGTCCGCCCGCTCAGCGCCACCAACGCCGCCGTTCCGGCCGACAGCCCGCATGCGGCGAGCAGAGCGCGACGGTTCCAGAACGTATCCTCCGGCGTCGTCCGGTTCTCCGAGATCAGCCAGCTCGGTCGCTTCAGGCGCTTCATAAGCAATGGTCCTCTGTTCCACGTCCGCCGTCGTTAGCACAGGTAGGATATCGCCGACACGACGGCACGCGGCTTCACGGGGGCGTTATTGGGCCGTTATTGCTTGCAGCCCTCCTTGCGCTCTTTCGATTTTCCACAGGGTGGGGCACAGTTGCATTCGATGACGGATTTGTCGGATGCCTTCGCGGCGCAGTGGCAGCGCCGCCTCCGCCTGCCGGCCTGGCGCCCGCTGGTCGTGAGCCTGTGCGTCATTGGCGCGATCGCGATCCTCTTCGCCACCAACCATCACATCACCAATCGGGAGACGGCGCGGTTCGAGGCCGCGGCACGGGCCGACACCGCGGCCCTCGCCGCCGCTTTGGCCGAAGACGCCGCGCGTGCCGTGCCCTTGGCGGCCTATGTGGCGGAGGACTTGTTGCCGCTCGCCCTCAATGCCGATGATGCCGAAAGCCGAGCGCGCGTCTCGGCGCGCCTTGCGGCCTTCGCGGAGGGTGCGACGGCGGCGGGCGTCCTTCTGCGCCTGCCTGGGCGGGATGGGGCGCCGACGCGGTCGTTCAGGGCAGGAGCTGAGGCGACGCATTCCGGGCTCGACGAGTTTGCGGCGGAAGCGGCGCAAGGCGGTCGCGTGCTCCAGGTCATGGCGAGTCCTACAGGGTCCTCAGGGTCCACGGGGTCCATGGGGCCCCCGGCGCCGATGCTCTTTGCCGCCGCCATGTTACCCGGTGCCGATGCGTTCGCGGCCTCTCCCATCGCGGTCGTGGTGCTCCGACCCAACGCCTTTGAGACAGCGGCGTCTGGCATGTCGGGGGCGGTCGGCATCATGGCCGAGGGTACGGTGGAGGCGTCCCTCTCTGACCTTGCACTGCGCACCACGGCGCCCGTCGATCCCCTCGACGTTGTGGTTGCCATCACCCGCTCGACCGAGCCTGTGCGCGCAGCCGTCCGAGAGGCGCTCTCCATCGAAGTCATGGTGATGACGCTGCTCGCCGCCATCGCCATGTTCATGGACTCGCGGCGAACGCACCGCGCCTATAGCGAGCTCAGCTCCGATGCCGCGGCACTGCGCGACCTTAATGACCGCTTGTCGGCCGAGGTTGAGGAGCGCAGGCGCGTTGAGGCGGAGTTGCGCGAGGCGGAGGCGGGGCTCAAGGAAGCGTCCAAGCTCGCAGCCCTCGGCCAGATGTCGGCTGCGATCAGCCATGAGCTCAGCCAACCCGTCGCAGCGCTTCGGACCTATCTTGCCGGCCTCCGCCTTCTGGTGAGGCAGCAGCGGCGCGAGGAGGCGGAGGAGACGGTCGACAGCGTCGAGCGGATCGTCGAGCGCATGACGGGGATCACGCGCGAGTTGAAGGCACTGGCGCGCGGTCGCAGAGGCGGCGAGGCCGAGCCGCCGGCGCCGACCGACCTCACTGCCGCGGCACGGGCTGCGGCCGAGGGGATCATGCCTCTCATGCGCCAGCACAACATCGCGCTTGAGATCGTAGCCCCCGAGAAACCGGTCTTGGTCCGGGCCGCGCCGCACCGGTTGGAGCAGGTGTTCTCGAACCTTATTCAGAACGCGCATGATGCCGTGGAGCAGCTTGCGACCGGCACAAGGCGGGTGGAGATCGCGATCGAAGAAACCGACGGGCTGGCGCGCGCAGAGGTGGTCGATAGCGGCCTTGGCCTGCCGAAGGGTATGGCCGCGCAAGTCTTCGAGCCTTTCTTCACGACGAAGCGTCAGGGCGAAGGACTTGGTCTCGGCCTCGCCATCTCCCGCTCCATCGCTGTCGATCTCGGCGGCCTGCTCGAGCCTGCGGCCCGCCGCCGGGCGGGGCCCTGCCGGGGCGCGCGGTTTCTTTTGTCCCTCCCCTCCGCTGCGGCCGAGGAGAAGGACGCGACGCCGGCCGAGGCCGTACCCGCATGAGCGCGCCCGCCGATCTCGCCGAAGGTCGGATCGCCGGCCGGGCCGAGGCGCGGCAGGGCGTACCGGTTTTCATCGTGGATGATGAGGCGGAACTGCGCCGCTCGCTTGCGCAATGGCTGCGTCTGGGCGGGTTCGAGCCGAAGCCCTTTGCCGCCGCCCGAGAAGCCTTGGCGGCGCTCGAAGCCGCAGGCACCGATTTTCCGGGCATCGTGGTCAGCGACCTGCGCATGCCCGATATCGATGGCATGGGGTTGTTGAGCGCTGTCGCCGCCCGGGATCGGACCCTGCCGGTCGTGCTCCTGACGGGGCATGGGGATGTGGCGATGGCGGTGGAGGCCATGCGTGTCGGCGCCTATGATTTCGTCGAGAAGCCCTTCGATCCCGACCGGTTGATGGTTCTGCTCACCCGCGCGGCCGAGGCGAGGGCACTCGCGCTGGAGAACGCGCGGCTGAGGGTGGCTGCGAGCAATGCGGGGCAACAACCACTCGAGACGCGTCTTGTCGGTCAGTCGCCCGCGATGCGTCGCCTCCGCCGCGAAGTGGCCGAAGCCGCTGAGAGCGGGGCGGGCGTCTTCATCACCGGGGAGACGGGCAGCGGCAAAGAGCTGATCGCGCAGAGCTTGCACGCCCTCTCCTCGCGCGCCCCGGGGCCCTTCGTCGCCGTGAACTGCGCCGCCGTGCCGGAGACTTTGATCGAGGCCGAGTTTCTCGGCCATGAGAGCGGCGCCTTCACCGGCGCGGGGCGCGCGCGGCCAGGCTGGTTCGAAGCTGCGGCCGGCGGGACGCTCTTCCTCGACGAACTGACCGCGCTGCCCGCGAGGCTTCAGCCCGTTCTGCTGCGCGTGTTGCAGGAGCGGGAGGTGACGCGCCTCGGGGCCCGATCGCCGCGCCGTGTCGATGTTCGGGTGCTCGCGGCCACTAACGAAACGGTCGAGGCGGCGCTCGCCGAAGGACGGCTGCGCCAGGATCTCCTCTTCCGGCTCAATACCCTCTCGATCACGGCACCACCGCTTCGCGCGCGGGGCGGCGATGCGGCGCTCCTTTTCAACCATTTCGCCGCGCAGTTTGCCGACCGCGACGGGGTGGAGGCGCCGGAGCTTGCGCCCGACGACATCGCGGCGCTTTCCGCGCATGATTGGCCCGGCAATGTCCGCGAATTGATGAATCTCGCTGAGCGCGCGGTGCTGCGCTCACGCCATGGTCGTGTCTCGCCCGCGGCATTGCTTGAGGGGAACGCGCCCAGCTCGGAAGATGACGGGCCCGACAATCCTCGCGGTCCTAACGGCGCCTCGTTGCGGGACCGGCTCGAGGCCTGCGAGCGCGCGATCCTGTCGGAAGCACTCTTCCGCCATGGCGGGTCGGCCGCGGCTGTGATGGAGGAGCTCGGACTGCCGCGGCGGACCTTCAACGAGAAACTGGTGCGCCATGGCCTCGACCGGCGAACGTTCAGCGCGTCGCCAAACACCGGTCTTTGATCAGTCGATGACTGCTACGGCGCGCGATGCGGCGTCCAGATCATCGGGCACGCGAATATAGCGTGGCTTCGCATCCCGTTCGCGGAAGATCGACCAGCCGACGAAACTAGAGACCGCCGTGATGATGACGCGGCGCTTGAAGATATGGACCTTCGCCTGCTTCATCGCGACGCGCATGACTTCGTTCGCAAACTCGAAGTCCCGCACCTTGGGCTCGCGCCCTTCGGGATCCTGCCAGGCGATGAACAGGAAGTCGTGGACGATCGCCGCCTCCAGATGCGGGCCGACCCGGCCCACGAACCATCGCCCGACGCGGGGTACGGAGGTCAGATCGGTCAGCATCCCCTTGGGCACGGTGATCTGCCAGCGCGGCAGACGCTCATCCACGAGGAAGCTGACCGTGTAGTCCTCGGCGACCACGTACTGCGTCTCGCGATCACTGTCCTCGGCGCCCTTGATCGCTTCGGTCGCGCGGACGAGCCAGAGCGGCGTGTCGAACTCGAAATGCGAGATCTTTGACCAAGTCTCGGGATACGGGCTGTCGAAACGGGGCGTGTAGTATGGATCGGCCATGCTACTCATCTGTGAAATCTCTGCGATACGATCGGATTTGGGCGTAGAACGCGGGATCGTATCAGCGCCGTTGAGGGATCGCTATCGCCGATCCGCCCGAAATCCCGGCCCGACAAAAGAAAAAAGCCGGGCCTCGAGGCCCGGCCGAGTTCAACAGGGAGGTATCACAACCAAGCGCAGTCCCCTGCGCTCATCAGTGCAGATAGTCACAGCTAACGCATCGAGCAACGCGGCGGGCAGCCCCCACCCGACATGGCCGGTATGCGATGGATGCATGACGCAACGAACGCTATTCGGCAGCGGCGCTTTTGCGGGGGATGCTCTCAAGCTCACGCAACACGAAATCGCGGAAAGCGAGCACGCGTTGCGAATGCCTAAGCTCTTCTGGATAAACGAAGAAAACGGTGATGGGGGCGCTTGATTCCTCAGGCATCACCTGGATCAGCTCGGGCGCTTCGCGGGTGATGTAGTCGGGCAAGGCAGCGATGCCCAGACCGCTGCGCGCCGCCTCCAAGATCCCGAAATAGCTGTTCATTCTTAAGTGAGAGGGCACGTTCGAGGCCCCGAGATGCTCAAGCCAGCTCGCTGCATTCTGCGGTTGCGGGGCGCGGGGGCTGAAGGCGATGAGGCGGTGTTCTTGCAGTTCGGCGATGCTCGTCGGCGTGCCGTTCTCGTCGAGGTATTCCTGCGTCGCGTAAAGCCGCATGGCCATTTCCATCAGCGGCCGGCGGATCAGGTCGGCTTGGCTGGGGGCGGTCAGGCGGATGGCGACGTCTGCCTCGCGCATGGGCAGATCGAGGATCGCCTCGGTCAGGATCAACTCCACGGACAAGTTAGGATGGTCGTCGAGCAGCCGGTTGAGCCGTGGCGCGAGCCACAGCGTTCCGAAGCCCGCGGTCGTCGTCACCCGCAGCTCGCCGAACACCTCGTCCTTGGCGTCGCGGATCCGGGCGGCGGCGGAGGTGAGGCGCTTCGCGATCTCCCGCGTGGTGCCGTAGAGGATCTCGCCCTGTTCCGTCAGCAACAGCCCCCGGGCGTGGCGGTGAAAGAGCGTTGCCTGCAGCTGTGTTTCGAGCCCCCGGATCTGACGGCTTATCGCCGATTGGCTGAGATGGAGCTGCTCACCCGCATGGGTTAAGCTCCCCGCATCGGCCACGGCGTGGAACACTCTCAGCTTGTCCCAGTCGATCATGCTCACGTCATCCCGTTCCCACGCAACCCGGCGTCGCTTGTGCCAGGCGCGAGCCCATGCTTATACCGCCCGCATGCCAAGGCTCGATTTCTTGACCTCGCGGCTCGCACCGCTGCTGCTCTTCGCTCTCATGTGGTGCGCCCCGGTGACGCCCGCCATGGGGCAGGGCACGATCGAAGGCCGTTTCTACGGTATCGACCGCGCGTCGGGGGCCGAACTCGAGGTTTCGCGGAGCGGCGATGGGTTCGAGGGCGAGATCACCGATCAGGCTGGCAATGCCCGAAGCTTCGAGGCCGAACGTGAGGAGGGTGGGGCCGCCGGTCTCATGCAAATGGATGGCCGCCGCGTTCTGATCCGGCTCGAACCGGTGGATTTCGGCGTCGAAGCGGTGATCGTGCCGGTTGATGAAGGTGGGCGGTTGCTGACAGATCAGTCACAGATCTTTGCCTTCGTGCGCACCGATATCGAATTGCCCGAGCGGCCGCGCGACTTCATCGAGCCGCCGGCGCCCGGTCAGAAGCGGGTGAGTGCCCACGGCTTCTTGAACTCGTTCCAGTTCTGGTCGCCGGAAGGCGTGCGCGATGGCTACGCGAAACTGGCGACCCGGCACAGGACGTTGATCCGGCTCTTTCCGGCTGTGCAACTCGACCTGATATGGAAGCTCTGCCTCGCGCCCGATGCTCAGGCGGAGCTGGGTGTGGCAGCGCGGGGTCAGGGCGTGTCCTGCGACGATGTGCGGGCCGTTATCGCCAACACTCAGCAATCGGGTCGTTTCGGCAGTTATAAGCGCGAAGTCAGCGAGCAGGCCGCAGTTCTCATCCAGGCGATACGCTGCGGCGATAACTTCGTCGAAAGCAAGGACGCTTGTGACAAAGCTTCAGTCGACGTCAGCCGGATGGCGACGTCGTTAGAGACCGCGGCCAATGTGCTTGACCGCTATCGCTGAGGCCGGGCCGCTCGGGCCGCGGCGGCCTCAGCGGTGGTGATGATGCAGTGTTCTGCGGTTCTTGCTGCCCCAGTCCTCGATCCACTCAAGCACCGGCCGCAGGGCTTCGCCCTTTGCCGTGATCCGGTATTCGAGACGGCGAGCGCCGCTATGCACCGGACGCTTTTCGAGGATACCCTCGTCGACAAGTCGAGCGAGGCGGTTCGAGAGAATGTTCCGGGCAACGCCAAGGCGTCGCTGGAACGTGTCGAATCGCGTGATGCCGCGTAACGCGGCCCAGACGATGAGCAGCGTCCAGCTGTCACCGATCTGGCGGACCGCATCGGTCATCGCCGTGATTTCAGCCTGTTCGAGATCGGCCACCTTTCATTCCTTCCACATTTACCGCGCTGGTCGCGCGTCTTCCGTATAGTGGAAATGGTTGCTGCATTATGGATCTAGATCAAGCTAGGCCCAGAATGTGATCAGAAACCGCCTCCAGGACGGAAATGTTTCAGTCTGTGCCCTGCGGTTAACAGAGGTTGACAACCAGAGTGTCCCATAAGCCTGACATTCCTACAAGTTCCGATAGAAGAGTGATTCTCGTAACCGGGGCCTCTTCGGGCCTTGGACAACACATGGCTGTGATGCTGGCGTCGGATGGCGCGCTCGTCGTGGCGGCTGCGCGGCGGGCGGATCGGCTTGAAACACTGGAAGGCGTGGTCGAGGGGCGCATCGTGCCGTCGGCCATGGACGTGACCGATCCGGCCTCGGTGGATCGCGCCATCGAAGAGATCATGCAGCGCTTCGGCCGGATCGATGGGCTCGTCAACAATGCCGGCATCGCCTGGGGCGGTCGCGCGCTGGAGATGAGCGCCGAGGACTGGGACAGCGTGATCGCCACCAATCTCTCGGGCGCCTTTCACGTGGCGCGCGCCGTGGCAGCTCGGATGGCGGAGACGGGCGGCGGCGCCATCGTCTCGACGGCCTCGATCCTCGGCTTTCGCACGGGATTGGGCGTCGCCGCCTACGCCGCGTCCAAAGCCGCGGTCGTCCACCTCACCCGCTGCCTCGCGCTCGAATGGGCGAGGCACGGCATCCGCGTGAACGCACTCGCGCCCGGCTATTTCCCGACCGACATCAACCGCGATTTTCTCGAGGGCGAGATCGGTCAGGCGATGTTGAAGGACATCCCCCTCCGCCGCTTCGGCCGCTACGAAGATCTGGACGGTCCGCTCCGCCTGCTGCTCTCGGACGCCGGCGCCTATATCACGGGCGTCACGCTACCGGTTGACGGAGGGCATCTCTGCCGTCCGCTGTAGCGCGATCTACCCCTGGCCGAGCACCGTCGCCTTGCGGATCCGATCGTCGATCTCGCGGACCATCTCTTGATAAGCCCTGCTCTCGACATCTCCGTAGGCGCGCTCGAAGGCAGCGGCCGACATGCCGGCGGGCAGATCGCGATGTTCCGGCAGGATGTCCCGGTCGGCTCGGATACGGTCGGCCAGCGCGCGCCAGTCGGCCGGCTCTCCGTCGAGCACGTGTTCTGCAAAGCGGATGCCGGCGCGGTCGGCCATCAGATCGTCAAAGCTGAAACCCGATCCGCGGTCGCTGTCGATCAGCTCCTTGGCCTCGCCCACAGCGAATGACCCGCCCGCTGCGACGGCGGCTGCGAGGGCTGCGGAGACGGCGAAATGCTTGCGAAGATCCTTGCGCCCTGAGAGCCGCGCATCCCGGCAGGCGGCACCTTTGCTACCCTTGGGGATCACATCGCCAAGCACGAGCTGTAGCGAGCGCGTGCCGCATTCGATGCCAAGTGCGAAGAGCATCGCCTCCGCTTCCGGCCGTGCATCGCGCCCTGCCTCGACGCGATCCGCGGCTGTTCGAAGCGCTATCACCACATGGGGCGCAAACTGCGTTCCGAGCCGTTTACCGCCCGCTGCGGCCTTGTCGAAGGCTGCGATGTAGCTTGCGACGTCCTCCGTGTCGCTTTGGAAGGCCAGCCCGCGCACCGTGTCCTTGACCCGGCCTGCGAGGGCGTTGCGCTCGTCCCGCGTCATGGCGATGTCGAAGGCGGCGGCGCCGTCGCGGAGCGAGACGCTCGCAATCGCGCTCGAGGCCAGCGTTCCTGCCTGATCGCCCAAGATGAGGTTCATTGCCCAGGCGCCGACGGGCACGACCCAACCGGCCGGGATCTCGATGGGGCCGAGGCCCATGCGGCTGAACCCGATGCCATCGTCGCTTTCGGGGATGGCGGCATGGAGGTTGTACCAGCCTAAGTCTTTGACGAACGGCACCGGCGCCGACAGGGTCACCGTCAGCTCTTCCACCCCGTCGGGGCCAGGGCCGACGGCCGAGACGCCGCGCAGATCCGGAACGAAGCGGGCGCCAAGCGCGATGGCGCCGTCGATATCCGCGCGCTCAACGATCAGCGGCCCCTCCGCATCCCCGCGCGTGATGGCGCGAAACTTGTTGAGGAGCCGGTTCACCCGCCCCGCTTGTTGGCCGGCGACGACGTTCTGTGGTCCGACCTTTGGCGTGTCCTCAAGCCCGATCACCAGAACCGCGATCGGGCCGATCACGGCGACTGCGAGGGTTAGCAGGAAGAGGCGGCGAAGCGTTCGCAGCATGTGGAGCGGACCATGTGACCAAAGCGATTGCGCGACACTCTGCCCGCGAACCGATCTGCCGCCCAGAACTTTCGCGAGGGGGATTGCCTAAGGGATTGCGTATGGGCCGGATATCTCCGACTCCGTGGGGAGATCGTGACGGGAGGCTGCGATGGATTTCACGCTGGATGCCGAATGCGAGGCCTATCGCAGGCGCGTCGCCGATCATGTGGCGGAGCATATCCTGCCCTTGGAGGACGACCCCGCCAATTTCGCGGATCATGGGAACCTGCCGGAGGACGTGCTCGCCCGGGAACGAGCGCGCGTGCAGGCAGCGGGGCTCTGGGCGCCGAACCTGCCTGTGGCGCATGGCGGGCAGGGGCTCTCCTTCGCGGGGCTTGCCGCGTCCTATGAGGAGATGAACCGCTCGGTCTTCGGTCCCGTCTGCTTCGGTGCGGCGGCGCCCGATGACGGGAACATGCGGCTCTTGTCGCAGATCGGCACGCCCGAGCAGCAGGACTGGTGGCTGAAGCCGGTTGCATCGGGGCAGGAACGCTCGGCCTTCGCTATGACCGAACCGTCGCCAGGTGCCGGCAGCGACCCGTCGATGATGCAGACCCGGGCGGAGCGGACGAACACCGGTTACCGGATCTATGGGCGCAAGTGGTACATCACCGGTGCGGGTGTTGCGCGGAAATTCATCCTCATGGCGCGCACCTCGGACGATCCGCGCAAAGGGCTGACCGCGTTCCTCTATGATGCGGACCAGCCCGGTTGGCGCATCGAGCGGCGGATCGGGATCATGGGGCCCGAGGAGCATGGCGGGCATTGCGAACTGGTCTTCGACGGATTGGAGATCCCGTTCGAGAACGTGCTGCTGGAGGAGGGCGACGGGCTCAAGGTCACGCAGATCCGGCTCGGGCCCGCGCGTCTGACGCACTGCATGCGCTGGCTGGGGCTTGCGAAGCGCTGCATGGAGATCGCCTCGGCCTATGCGGCGGAGCGGCAGGGCTTTGGCATCCGGCTAACGGAGCGGGAGACTGTGCAGGTGAAGCTTGGCAATCTCGCGAAGGAGATCGAGATCGGGCGGCTCCTGACCATGAAGGCGGCCTGGCTGCTCGATCAGGGCGACCGGGCGAAGACAGCCGTCAGCATGGCAAAGATCCACGTGGCCGACACGCTCCACCGCGCAGCGGACGATGCAATCCAGATCTGTGGCGCGCGCGGCTACTCGACCGATACGGTGCTCGAGTGGATCTACCGCTACGCGCGCCAGGCCCGCCTCGTCGATGGTGCGGACGAGGTGCACAAGATGGTCCTCTCCCAGGCCTACACCCGCGAAGGCCCCACCCTCTGGCGCTGGGGCCCCTGATCGCCCCAGCCGGGTGTGCGAACGAAATCTTTCTTCCTCAGGAAGACTTTTAAGTTTGCCTAACGTCAGGGGCATGGTATCGGATTCTCTGGATATGGGAGAACGACGTTATGCGCACTGTCCTTACGGCCTTTTTGATCGCTACCCTTCTCGGCAGTCCTGCAACTGC
>JBCDFC010000034.1:0-26842 GCA_039178805.1 Pseudomonadota bacterium
CTCGTCCGACGCGCGCCCCACGCCCTCGCTGATATCCGCTTCGGTAAAGTCGCCGTTCTCAAGCCTGCCCAAGATGTCCTCGGGCGTCTCTCCCAAGTCGATCCCAAGATGGTTGACGAGCCGAAGGACGCCATCGCTCCCCACTTGCGCATAGAGTGCCAGTTCGGTGTAGGCCGGGCCGCGCTGGGTCAACGAACCGCCGGAGTTGTTGCACACCCCGCCCACAATGGACGCGCCGATATTCGACGAGCCGATGACCGAGTGTGGCTCTCTGCCAAGTGGTTTCAGCAGTTTCTCAAGCTTGAAGAGCGTGCTGCCTGGATGGCTGACGATCTGCTGGCCGTTCTTCAACACATGGATCTTGTCGAGACGCAGCGTGTTGATGATCACCACATTGCGGTCGTAGCTGCCACTCGGTGTCGAGCCTTCGGTAAGCCCCGTATTCGCGGCCTGCGTGATGACGATCCGATCGGCGGCTACACACGCCTCGACGACCTTCCACATCTCGAGAAGCGTTCCGGGTTCGACGGCCGCTTCAGCCTCCCCTTCCCCAGAGCGCCAACCCTTCCTAAAGCGCAGGAGCGCCGCTGGCGCCGCGTGTACGTAGCGCGCACCGCAAATCGATGAGAGCGTATCGATAAAGGCTCGATCTCCAGCCATCTCTTCTCCCTGGCATGGCTCGTTGCTTGGCCGCGGGATCTTCCGACGCGCGATGCGCCAACGACCCCTCTGCGCGAAACGTTAGCAGCGATCATCCAGAAAAATCGAGCACCGTTCGTCCTCTTTCGGACACTAATCTCACTCGGATGGTGGGAGCCCGCTTGGCCTTGGGCCGATCGGGGCCAAAATGCGCGTCGGCGCCAGGTCACCGGGGTAGGCGCGACAGAGGCCCCTTTGATAGATTCGTCTTGGAGGGCGCCGTCCGCCGGCTCTGCGTCATGGCGCTCGCTAAACCATGGCCGGGCGGATGCTGGACACCAACACACTCACGATCTCTTTGGATGGAGAGGCGGCGCCATCGCTCTAACTTTCAGTCGAGACAACGTTCAGGGAGAACTCCATGCAATTCCGCGCACCGTTCCTCGCCCTTGCGCTTATCGCGTCGCCACTGGCGGCGAAGGCCGAGCCTGTGACCTTCGATCTCGACCCGACGCACACCACCGTTGCGTTCTTCGTCGATCACATCGGCTACGCCCGGACCCTTGGTTGGTTTACCGAAGTCACCGGGTCCTTCGTCTACAACGCCAAAGAGCAGACCGTCAGCGACATCACGGTCGAGGTGACGGCGTCCTCCATTTTCACCAATGACGAACGCCGCGATGAACACGTCCGCAACGCCGATTTCCTCGATGCAGGGAACCACCCGGCGATCGTCTTCAAGGCGGATGGCGGTGAGGTAACGGGCGCCGATACGGGCGTTATCCGCGGTGAGCTGACGCTTCTTGGCGAGACGAAGCCGGTCGAGGTCACCGTGAAGCTGAACAAGGACGAACCCTATCCATTCGGCCACCAAAAGCGGACCGTCGGTGTCTCGGCCGAGGCGACGGTCGTGCGCTCCGAATACGGGATGGACTATGCCCTCGGCGGCATCGTCGGCGATGAGGTCGCCGTGCTGATCGAGTTGGAGGCCATCGCCCGCGAGTAACGACGGAACCTGAGTGAGCTAAGCCACGCATCGCCCAAACGCCGTCAACCGGTGGGGTCGATGCGTGGCATGAGGTTTCGTGAGCTGCGTCACGCACGAGGATCACGGCTTCCGATTTTTGATCCTTTACCGACTTCCGGCACCTGTCATGGGGTCGGTCTGCGCGTTGCCTCCTGGCATCGGCCCTTCGGTCATCTGCGGCAATCCGCCCAAACGCCTCGCGAAGCCATCGCGCAGGATAGCCCGATCAGCGCACCTGCGTTACGAAGGCGGCCATGACCGACCGCAAGCCTTCAGATCCACAACCCGACCTCGAATCGACGACCCATTTCGGCGCCGAGGAGATCCCCGAGGCCGAGAAGGCGGGCCGCGTGCTCGGCGTCTTCTCCTCGGTCGCCGCGCGCTACGACCTCATGAACGATCTCATGTCGGCAGGCATCCATCGGCTGTGGAAGGACGCGATGGTCAACTGGCTCGCGCCAAAGCGCGGCTGGCGGGTTCTGGATGTGGCGGGCGGAACCGGCGACATCGCCTTTCGCATCTCAGAGGCTATGCGCGGCGATGGTCACGTGACGGTTTGCGATCTGACCGAAGCGATGCTGGAAGAGGGCCGCCGCCGGGCCGAGGCACGCCGGATAGACGGTATCGACTGGATTGCCGGCGACGCGATGGCGCTACCCTTCGAGGCGAACCGCTTCGACGCCTTCACGATCGCCTTCGGCATCCGGAACGTCACACGTGTCGAGGAGGCGCTTTCCGAGGCCTATCGCGTGCTGAAACCCGGCGGCCGCTTTCTCTGCCTCGAATTCAGCCGCGTGCCCGTTCCGGCGCTGCGCGCGGCCTATGACGCCTACTCGTTCGGCGTGATCCCGCGCATGGGTCAGGCGGTTACAGGGGATCGGGCGTCGTATCAGTATCTGGTCGAGTCGATCCGGCGCTTCCCCGATCAGGAGCGCTTCGCCGCGATGATCCGGGCCGCCGGCTTCGGCCAAGTCCGCCACCGCAATCTCAGCTTGGGGATCGCCGCTTTGCATTCCGGGTGGAAACTCTGAGACAGGCCGTGATCCCGCCCCGAATTGGCCCATGCTGAGCGCGCCCTGGCATCTCTGGCGCCTCTTTCGGACGGCCGCGACGTTCGAGCGGACGGGCGCGCTTGCGGTTATCGTCGAGAGCTTGGAGGTGCCGCGCGCGGCGCGCGTACTGATCCGTGGAACCGGTCGACTGCTCGGCTGGTTCGGCCGATCCGGCGATGCAAGCCTGCCGCCCGTCGCCCGTGCCTGCGCTGCGATGGGCCCTGCCTACGTAAAGTTCGGGCAGATCCTCTCGACGCGGCCCGACATCGTCGGCGTCGAGATCGTGCGCCAACTCCGCGTGCTGCAGGACAAGCTACCGCCGTTCAGCTTGGCGGAGGCGCGCGCCGCGCTCGAGGAGGATCTCGGCCCCGATGTCTGGAACCGCATCGCGGATCTGGGAGAGCCAGTCGCTGCCGCCTCGATCGCGCAGGTGCATCCCGCCCGCTGGATCGCCACGGGGCAGAAAGTCGCCGTGAAGGTCCTGCGCCCGCGGATCAGGGCGCGGTTTCGCCAGGACATCGGCGCCTTCTACTTCATCGCCCGCAGCGTCGAGCTGATCGCGCCCTATACGCGCCGGCTCCGCCCGCTCGCCGTGGTTCAGCATTTCGAGAGCGTGGTGCTGGCGGAACTCGACCTTCGGCTCGAAGCAGCGTCGGCGAGCGAATTCCGCGAGAACACCGAGCGCGATCGCCGCTTCCGCGTCCCTGCAGTGTTCTGGCCGGGAACCGGGCGGAGGGTAATGACACTCGAATGGGTCGAGGGTCTGCCGGTCGAGCGCGAGGCGCTCACTGCCGCAGGCGTCGACCCGGAAGAGCTGGCGGTGCGCCTCATCCGCACCTTCCTCGACCATTCGCTTCGCGACGGTTTCTTCCATGGCGACATGCATCAGGGAAACCTGCGCGTGGCCGAGGACGGAACCCTGATCGCGCTCGACTTCGGCATCATGGGCCGGCTCGACACGGTGACCAGGCGGCATTTTGCGGAGATCCTCTACGGTTTCCTGCAGGGCGACTACCGCCGGGCGGCAGAGGTCCATATCGAGGCGGGCTATGTGCCGGCAGATCGCGATGTGGACGAGTTTGCGCTGGCCCTGCGCTCCATCGCGCAGCCAATCTTCGGGCAGGATGTGAGCCAGATCTCCATGGCGCGTCTTCTTGCCTATCTGCTCGAGACGACGGAACGCTTTGGGATGGAGACGCAGACGCAGCTCATCCTGCTGCAACGGACGATGGTGGTCGTCGAAGGCGTGGCGCGATCGATCGATCCGCGCTGCAACATCTGGGATGCCGCCTCGCCCATCGTCGAGGCTTGGATCCGCGATCGGCTCGGGCCGCGGCAGGCAGCGCGCGATGCCCGCGAGATGCTGACGGTGCTCTCGCGGCTTGGGCCACGACTGCCGGGTGTCGCCGAGGAGCTGGTGATGCTCGCGGAAGAGGCTCGGCTAAAACGGTTGCGTGGCCCGCTCCCGATCCGCATCCGAGAGATGACGGCACCGGCCGTCCCGCGCGCAACGCTGCTCGCCTTTCTTGCGGGTGCCCTCGCCGCCGCCCTCGGCGCCGCTCTCCTCGGTTGAAGCAGCATGGCAGTTGATGGTCGCGAGCGGTGACGTCCGATCGGCACGGCTCCGAGCCCTCCCACGACAGGTTAGCGTGCAAAATCCTAACTTTCCGAGAACGCTGATGCCGGAGATCGCGCAACACTAGCGCCATCGCATGTGCCGATGTTAGCGGATCGTTCAAGGGACTCGGTCTAACCTGTCGTGGGAGGGCGCGGAGCCGGGGTTCCGCGCGAGACCCAATCACCGCACCAGCATGAAACCTTCGCCGCGCACGGTCTCGATCCTGAAAGGCGCGCTCGCGGCCGCGAGTTTGCGGCGCAGATAGCCGATATAGACGTCAATGCTGTTCTCCGTGATGTCGCCGGTGGTGGCGCCCCAGGCCTCGGCGATCAGCATTGCACGCGTCACTGCCGTGCCCTCGCGGTCGAATAGATGCTCTAGGATCGGCCATTCGCGTGCGGTGAACTTGACCCGCTCAGCACCCAGCACCAGCGCCTGCGCTTCTCGGTCAAGCACCGGCTCGACGATATGGGCCGGGCGACGCCGGGAAAGCGCCGCGAGCCTCGCGAGCAGTTCGTCGATCTCGAAGGGCTTGGTCAGGTAGTCGTCGGCGCCTGCATCGAAGCCCTCAAGCTTGTCTTGCAGCGTGTCGCGCGCCGTCAGCATGCAGACGGGCGCGAGGCTCCCGAAACGGCGGAGCGCCCGGCAGAAGGCGGCCCCATCCCCATCGGGCAGCATCCGGTCCAGCACCACGAGATCGTGGCGAAGTTCGCGGGCCGCCGCCGTCGCCCCTTCAAGGTCCCGCACCCACTCCACCTGATAGCCTTCGGCGGAAAGGCCTCGTTCCAACATCCGGCCGATGCCCGTGTCGTCCTCGATCAGCAGGATCCGCTCGTTTCGCGACGTGCTCATGCCTCCTCCCGCTTGTCTTCGCGCTGCAAATCTTCCGCCGCTGGCAGGGATACGCTCACCCGTGCGCCGCTCGTGCTCGCACCGGCGGTGACTTTGCCGCCATGCGCTTCGACGATCCAGCGCACGATGGAGAGGCCGAGCCCGGAGCCCCCTGCTGCCCTCCCGCCGCTCTCTTGCGCATAAGCGTCGAAGAGCGCAGATGCATCGCCCTCGAAGCCCGGTCCCGTATCCTCGACGGCGAAGCCGATCCACCCCGGCGAAGCGGTGCAACGGACAGTGACGCTGCCGCCCGGCGGCGTGAACTTGATCGCATTGTCGATGAGAGCGAGGGCCGCTTGCGTCAGCGCCTCGCCATCGCCGGCTAGATGCCAGTTGGCAGCCCGGTTCCCTGTGTCCGGTGGGAGAAGCTCGAGGGTGATCTCGCTCGCCGCAGCGAAGGATTTCGCCGTCTCGACAGCGGTTTCGACCGACCGGGCAAGATCGGCCTCGCCCATCCTGAGCGCGATCTGCCCGTCCTCCGAGCGGGCGAGCCGCATCAGATCATCGAGACGGCGCCTGAGGAACCCGCCCGATGCCGCGATCCGCTCCAGCGCTTCCCGCTCACCACCCGCCGAACGGAGCGCGAGCTGCGCCTCGCCGAGGAGAACGGTCACTGGGGTTCGCAGCTCATGGCTCGCATTGGCGAAGAAGCGCCGCCGCGCGGCATCGATCGTCCGAAGCTCCGCATTGGCGGCCTCCAGCGCAGCCGTGCGCTCGGCGACCTCGGCCTGCAGCCTCGACTGTTCGGTTTCGATCCGCGCCGCCATCACGTTGAACCGCTGGGCGAGGCCCGCAAGCTCCCCTGGCAGCGCTTCGGGCACGCGGGTTCCCATCCCACCTTGTCCAAGTCCCTCCGCCGCGGCCGCAAGGCCCGCGATCGGGCGCATCAGCCGGCGGTAGAATACGATCGTGAAGGCCGCGGCGGCGGCAACTAAGGCGACGGCGAGCGCGCCCCAGGCCCAGGCGAGCCGGCGGCGGAGGCGGTCGAGCCCGCTGAAGGCTGCCACCGCTTCCACCCGCTCATCCGCCAGAACCTCTGCGACGAGCTGCCTGAACGCCTCGTCGCGGTCCGCCGCGATGCCGTCGACAAATCCGCGCGCAGCGGCACCCTCGTCGAAGATCCGGCCTTCGATCCGGTCGAACATTGACTGCGCCTCAATCGTCTCGAACAGGGTGGAAAGCGCCGATGCCCGAACCATTTCGCGCCGCTCTGCATCACGCTCCTCATCCGTGCGTGCCGTCTCGATCTCCCGGGCGACACCGGCGCGGTAGGCGAGCAAGGCGCCGCGGGTGCTCGCCGCCGCCGGATGCTCCGCCGGGTCCCCGCCGCCCGCCAGCCGGCGTTCGATCTCGGCCAAGAGGTAGCGGTTGAACTCGGCCTCCATGGCCCGTGCGCTCTCGATCTGCACCAGGCTGCGCTCGGCCGCTGCGACCTCCTCGAGGGCCCGTTCCACACCCCAGATCGTGAGCGCTCCGAGGGCAGCGATCAGAACGGCGAGCGCGAGAAGCGCCCAGCCGAGTTGCGCCACAATGGAGCTCCGCGTGCCCCGCGCTGGCGGAGACGGTGTCTCAGGCATCGGAGAGCACGCCGCTTTCGAGCCCGGAAAAGAAGGGCGCGACCGCGGCCTCCACCGTGCTCGCCTCTGTCCGGGCGGTACGATCGAGGGGTGATCGCCGATCAGCGACGAGGACGGCCGGCCGGCCACCGAGCACCAGCACCCGATCGGCGAGCGCCAAGGCTTCGGCCCGGTCATGCGTTGCAATCAGGGCCGCGGCACCGGTCTCGTCCAGCACACGCCGGATCAGCGCACGCATTGCCGAGGCGTTCTCGGCATCGAGGGAGACAAGCGGCTCGTCCATCAGCACAAGACCCGGCCGCACCGCAAGCGCCCGGGCCAAGGCGGCGCGCCGCTGCTGCCCGAGGGAGACCTATTGCGGCCAGGCATCCGCCTCTGCGCCCAAGCCGACCTCGACGAGCGCCGCGCGCGCGCGTTCTGGTCCACCAGCCCCTGGGATCAGGGCGATGTTATCGGTCAACGAACGCCATGGCAGGAGGCGCGGCTCCTGAAACACCATGGCGAGCCTGCCCGCCCCGCGCGCCACATGACCCTCGATGTCACGATCGGTCCCGGCGGCGATTGCCAGAAGCGTGCTCTTGCCCGTGCCGGAGGGGCCAAGGAGTGCCACGCGTTCCCCGGGTGAGAGCGAGAAGCGTATGGCCCCTAGAGTGAGGCGATCCCCGAACCGCTTGGCGGCGAGGTCGACCTCAAGCGCCGCGCCGGAGCCGGATCGCGCCTCCGTCATCGCCGCCAGCGCGTGGCGTAACGCTCCCACGGCTCGAGGATCAGAAGCTCGATCGCCTGCACCACCAGGATGAAGCCGAAGGCGTAGGCGAGGATCGTCGCCACATCGAAGAGCTGAAAGTGCAGGTGCAGCATGTAGCCGACCCCGTTCGAGCGTCCGAGCAGTTCAACCACCAGAACGATCTTCCAGACGAGCGCAAGCCCATTGCGCGCCGCGACGGCGAAGAAGGGCGCAAGCTGCGGCAGCACGATGTGGCGCAGACGTGCCCCGCGTTCGAGACCGTAAAGCGCCGCCATCTCGGCAAGGTCACGGCTCAACGCACGGGCGCCTTCGCGCAAGGTGGCGGCGACATTCGGGATCTTGTTGATCGCAACCGCAGTGATGGCCGCAACCTCGCTCAACCCAAGCCAGACATAGCAGAGGATGATGGTGACGAGCGCCGGCAGGTTCAGAAAGAAGGTGAGCCAGCCGGAGAAATACCGGTCCGCGCCCCGGTGCATGCCGAGCGCGATGCCGATGGCGGCACCGAGCGACATTGCAAGTGCGAAGGCCGCTGCAACCCGCGCGACGGTGGCGCCGAGGTGAAAGAAATAGTCGCCCGCCATCTCCCGCCGCGCGGCCTCCAGCACCTCTGGCGGCCCGGGCAAGACGGGAGCGTCGGCAATGAGCGCCGCGATCCACCAGACGGCGATCAAGCCGGCGAGGGATGCTATGGGCCAAAGGGCGCGGCGCAGGATCGGGGGGAGCGAGGGTCCCGGCGCGACCTCGGACCCGCCGCGCCAGCGCGAACCGGGTCGTGATGCCCGGCTATCCGCCATTTGGTGATGGATCGCCTGCAACGGGTGCATCGAAAAGGACTGGATCCCACCGGCCGGCTCCACGGGCGAAGGCTGTGCCGCCCGTTGCGACCAAGCTTTCGTAGAGTGCCTTGGCCGCTGTCGTGTCCGCTTCGTCCCAGCCATCGGGGATACCGGCGCGATAGGCCTCGACCAGCGCCTCGAAGCTCGCATCGTCTTCGACCCGCATCAGTGGGCGAACCCGATCCCAGGCCACATCGTCCCGTGCCAAAAGCGCCCCTGCCGCATGCACCGAGTCCAAGAAGGCCGCCACCGCCACCGGATCCTGCCCCTCCGCATTCCAGACGAAACCGACGAGCGGCGGCGCCGGTTCGATGCCGAGCGCGCCGAGCGCCGCGACGACATCGATCACTTCGCGCATACCCGCCGCGCGCAGCCGCGCCGCGTAGTGCCAATAGGTCGAGACCGCCTCCACACCGCCGGTCTCAAGCTCGCGGCTCATGAGCGGAGGCGCCCCCAACAGGGTCTGCGTCTCTTCATCGAGCGAGAAACCGCAATCCCGCGCGGCCAGCGCCTCATAGATCAGCCAGCTCTTGTCGATGGCACCGCCGACGACGCCGACATTCTGTCCCTGCAGATCGCACAGCGTTCGGACGCCGCTATCGCCGCGTACCATCAAGGCTCCAAGCGCGCCGGAATAGGGCGCAAACCTCAGATCGTTGCCCTCTGCCCGCCGGCCAAGCGCCCAGACCCAGTCGCTCACGATCAGATCCGCGTCGCCCGCCTCGAACGCGATGGTCGTCGCGGCCTTGCCGGCCAACGGCACGACTTCCAACCGATAGCCCGCAGCCCGATCCAGCCCTTCGTTCTGGATCGTCTCCGTCAGCCAGTTCACCGTCCCAAACTTCAGCACCGCGAGGCGCAACACCGGTTCAGCGCGCACAGGCCCCGCCAACAAAAGCGCCACAACCACAACCACCTGAAAGGAAAGGCGCATCGCTCACTCCTTCAGAATGCGGTTCTTCACAATGTAGTCGATGCCGCGCCGCCAGCTCTTGTCGGTGTTCGAGCGGATATCGGCCGAGCCGCCACCGATGAGCTGCGCGGTCGCCGCATCGCGAATGTAGATCGAGATGTGAAGGATCAAGTTCGAAGTCTTCTGCACTTCGCCGGAGATTGCGACCTCGGCCCCCAGCTCCTGGGCGAAGCTCGTATCGCAGCCGTTGCAGTGGGAGAGGTTGCTGTAGAGGTCCATGCGCTCGGCAACCGGGGTCACGTCGACGAAGCGATAGCGGCCCGAATTCTCCAGCCGCTCTCTCAACCGCTCCGCCGTCGCGGCGATCCGCGCTTCCTCCTCCGGGCTGATCGGTGCAGGGGAGGTGTTGATGAGCTTCATGCCGAAATAGGCGGCCGGGACGGGCTCTGCAGCCCCTGGCAGCGCACTCAGCATGATAAGCGCACAACCCGCTACGATCGCGCGGCACAGCCAGTCTTGGCGACTTTCGATCCGGCTCATGCAAAAGAGAGGGGTCGCAGCGCGCCCGTTCGTCAACGCCCGCGCCGCACTCTCTCAGATTCTGATGGCGATACAGCTTGACGTCGCAAGGCCGTTGACGCGCCCCGTTCGATTTGGCGCCATTAGGGCAACCCCGAAAAACGGGGAGCAATAAATGGGGAGGAAGATGCTGCAGGCCCGTCTCTTAGGCGCGCTGGGCGCTCTGACTGTCACCTTCGGCGTCGTGGCGCCGACATGGGCGCAGGATGTGAAGCTCACGCTCGACGCAGCGGTCATCAGGGTCGATGCGGGCGACGAACTGCCGCTCTCCCGGCTTGATCTGCCGCCCGACAACGATGCTTTCGCGGGCGCCGAACGGGCGACGGCGGACAATGCGACGACGGGCCGGTTCCTAGGTCATGCTTACGAGACGCGCCTGATCGACACGACGCCGGAAGAGGCCGTGGTGGCTGTTGAAGGCCTCGCAGGTGAGGGCGTGCGTTTCTTCGTGTCCCTCGGCCAGGCCGACACGCTCCTCGCCATCGCCGACAAGCTGTCTGAGATCGCTCCGCAAGCGATCGTGATGAACGCCGGCGCCCGCGACGACCGGCTTCGCAACGATGACTGCCGGGCCAATGTCTTCCACGTCGTCCCTTCGCGGGCGATGCTGGCGGACGGGCTGGCCCAGTACATGGTGTGGAAGAAGTGGACCGACTGGGTCATCGTCCACGGCAGCAACCCGGCCGATGTCGCCATGGGCGAAGCCTATCAGCGCGCCGCCACCAAGTTTGGCATCGAGGTCGCAGGAACCCTAGTCTTCGAGGACACGGGCCGCGCCCGCCGCTCTGACTCGGGCCATGTGCTGGTACAGCGGCAGGTTCCCGTCTTCATGCAGGATGCCGCCGATCATGATGTCGTCGTGGTCGCGGATGAGAGCGCCTATTTCGGCTCCTACATCCCCTATCGCACGTGGGATGCGCGCCCGGTGGTGGGCGATGCCGGGCTCGAAGCGCTGTCCTGGCATCCGGCGCATGAGAGCTGGGGCGCCACGCAGCTTCAACGCCGCTTCGAGCGCGATCAATCCCGCCGGATGACCGAGCATGACTACGACACCTGGGTGGCACTCCGCGTGCTCGGCGAGGCGGTTACGCGCACGAACAGCGCCGATCCGGCCGAGATCGCTGCATATCTGCGGTCCGACGCCTTCGAGATCGCGGCCTTCAAAGGCCAGGCCCTCACCTTCCGCCCATGGAACCAGCAACTCCGCCAGGGGGTGCTCCTCGCAGACGGCAAGCTCGTCGTCTCGGTCAGCCCGCAGGAGGAGTTCCTGCACGAGAAGACCCGCCTCGACACGCTCGGCTATGACGAGCCCGAAAGCACTTGCAGCTTTAACTGAAGGAGCCCAAATGCGCGCCGCCCTTCCTGCCGTCCTACCGCTTGCTCTCTCGCTTGCCTTCGCAGCGCCCCAAGCGCTGGCCTACACGGTCTACGTCTCCAACGAGAAGTCGAACGATGTGACCGTCATCGATGGCGAGACGCTCGAGGTCATCAAGACCATCGATGTGGGCCAGCGCCCCCGCGGCATCACCATCAGCCCGGATGGCAAAGAGCTCTACATCTGCGCCTCCGACGACGACACGGTGCAGGTCTTCGACACCGAGACGCTGGAGCTCAAGCACACGCTGCCGAGCGGACCGGATCCAGAGCTTTTCGTTCTGCACCCCTCGGGCAACCCGCTCTATATCGCGAATGAGGACGACAACATCGTCACCGTCGTCGACGTGATCGAGCGTCGGGTCCTGGCCGAGATCCCCGTGGGCGTTGAGCCCGAAGGCATGGGCGTGAGCCCGGATGGCAAGACGGTGGTCAACACGTCCGAGACCACCAACATGGCGCACTTCATCGACACGGAGACCTTCGAGCTCCACACTAACGTCCTTGTCGACAGCCGCCCGCGCTTCGCTCAATTTACCGCGGATGGCTCGAAGCTCTATGTCTCGGCCGAGATCGGCGGCACGGTGAGCGTCATCGACCCATCGTCCGGCGAGATCACCAAGAAGATCACCTTCGAAGTGCCCGGCATTGCGCCCGAGGCACTGCAGCCCGTCGGCGTGCGCGTAACCTCCGACGGCAAGAAGGTCTTCGTCGCTCTCGGCCCATCCAATCGCGTGGCCGTGATCGATGGAGAGACGGACGAGGTGAAGGACTACCTGCTGGTCGGACAGCGCGTCTGGCAGCTCGGCTTTACGCCCGATGAGAAGTACATCTTCTCGACGAACGGCAACTCCAACGATATCAGCGTGATCGATGTCGAGGCCGAGAAGGTCATCAAATCCATCACCGTGGGCGAGCAACCCTGGGGTGTCGTCGTCTCACCGAACTAACGCCCCAGCGTAGGGTGGGCGGTCCCCGCCCACCGCTCGATCCGACAACGAAAACGACAAAGAAGAAGGAACCGCCATGACCCGTCTTGCCGCCGCCACTGCCGTCCTCGCACTTCTCGCAGCGCCCGTGGCCCTACCGACCGCCACCACGGCCGCACCTCTCTGCGACGGCGCGCAGATGGGCTTTGCGGGCCTCCTTGCGAAATGCAATCGGGGCGAAGAGATCGAGCTTACCCTCGCCGCCGGCAAGCCGCTCGCCGAAGGGCCGATCACGCTGCAGTCCGGCGCCTATTACGAGATGATGATCACCTCGGACGGCAGCCAGGAACTCGCCCTTGCGGGACCTGAATTCTTCCGCGCCGTCTGGATGGACGAGATCGTCATCAACGACCTCGAAATCCGCCCGATGGCCATCGACAGCTTCGAGTTCGACGACGAGGGCACGATCGAGTTCTCCTTCATCGCGATCAAGCCCGGGCGCTACGAGATGAAGATCCCCGGCAGCACCGGTGAGAGCCAGCGCGTCGACATCCAGATCCAATGACATCGAGCGTCAGCGATTGGGAGAGAACGATGATCCGCACCCTGTCCGCAGCGGCCGCCATCGGCCTGCTATGCGCAACGCCGGTTCTTGCTGAGGAAAAACCCTCGCAGGAGGCCATCGACCAGATCATGGCCGTCCTGCTGGCCGAGGAGTGCCAGATGGACGACGCCGATATCGAAGTGGACGGCGACGGCTATGAGCTCGACGACGTGTTCTGCTCTGACGGTCAGTACGATATGGAGATGAACGCCAGCTTCGAAATCGTGAACCGTCGCAAGGAGTAGAGATGGAGGCACCGGCGCTCGCCATTGAGGGGCTGGGGCACAGCTTCGGCGAACGCCGCGCACTCGACGATGTCTCGCTCGAGGTCGCTGCTGGAAGCTTTACAGCACTTCTCGGCGTCAACGGGGCGGGCAAGACGACGCTCTTTAACCTCGTCACCCGCCTATATCACGCGCGGCTCGGCCGGATCGCGGTCTGCGGCCATGATGTCGAAAACGCCCCGCGCAATGCCCTGAAGCGGCTCGGCGTCGTCTTTCAAAGCCGTGCGCTCGACGTCAATCTGACCGTCGCCCAGAACTTCGCCTATCAGGGCGCCCTCCACGGCATCGCGCAGGGCCATGCCGTGGCGCGCGGCGCCGCGCGCATGGCGCAAATGGGGCTCGACGATCGCCTCGATGACAAGGTCGGTTCGCTCTCGGGCGGTCAGGCGCGCAGGGCCGAGATCGCTGCCGCACTCCTGCACCGGCCACGCCTCCTCCTCGCCGACGAAGCGACCGCAGGCCTCGATATCCGTGCGCGCGCGGCCCTCGTCGCCGACATCCACACATTGGCGCGCGAGGAAGGCGTCGGCGTGCTCTGGGCGACCCACCTCGCCGACGAAGTGCTGCCGGACGACCGCGTTGTCGTGCTGCATGAGGGCCAAGTGCGCGCCACGGGCGCCGCGAACAAGATCGCAGGCAAGCACTCGCTCCCCGAGGCGTTTCTCGCACTCACAGGCAAAGCGGCGGCATGACGGAGACTGGTTCAGACCGCGCCACCCCTTCCAGCGACATGGATGGGGGCGATGGCTGGCGGGGCTGGGCGCGCTGCGCCAGCGGCATCGTTCAGCGTGAGGCGTTGCGCTTCCTGCAGCAGAAAGAACGCTTCCTCTCCGCTCTCGTCCGCCCGCTCGTCTGGCTCTTCATCTTCGCCGCCGGTTTCCGCGCGGTCCTCGGCCTTTCGATCATCGAGCCCTATCCGACTTACGTCCTCTACGAGGTCTATGTGGTTCCTGGCCTTTGCGCGATGATCCAGCTCTTTCAGGGCATGCAGTCCTCGCTCTCCATGGTCTATGACCGTGAGACCGGCGCGATGCGCACGCTCCTCATCAGCCCCTATCCGCGCTGGTTCCTGCTCTGCGCGAAGCTTTTGGCCGCCACGATCGTCTCGATCCTGCAGGTCTACGCATTTCTCGCGATCGCGCGGCTCTGGGGCATCGACCCACCACGCCTCGGCTATCTCGCGGCCCTACCCGCACTCGTGCTCTCAGGCGTGCTGCTAGGGGCCATCGGCCTCTTCCTCAGCTCGGCCGTACGTCAGCTCGAGAATTTTGCCGGTGTTATGAACTTCGTGATCTTCCCGATGTTTTTCGCCTCCTCCGCGCTCTATCCGCTTTGGCGGATCAAGGAGGGCTCACCGCTCCTCTACGACATCGCGCTCTTCAACCCGTTCACCCACTGCGTCGAGCTGATCCGCTATGCGCTGTATCTGCAGATCAACCATCAATCTCTACTGATCGTCGCGGCCACGGGCGCTGCCTTTTTCGCGGCCGCCGTCATCGCCTACGACCCTGCACGCGGTTTGCTGTCGCGTCGGCGATGATGGACTTCCTCGTTAATCTGCTACCTCTCAAAGAAACTAACGAACGGAGAGGGAGACCCTTGCGCCACATCATTTCGATCCCGCCCATGATCGCAGCGACGCTCGCGCTCGCCGTGTTTCTCGCGCCCGGCCCCGCCCGCGCAGTCTTTAGCGGCGATATGAGCCCCAGGGCGGAGTCCGGCGATAAGGACTATGCCGAGGCAATCCGCGCCCGGAAGGCCAAGAACTGGATGGGCATGGTCAACAGCCTGCTTCGCGTGGTGGACCGCCGTCCGTGGCATGACAATGCCCACAACCTGCTCGGCTACGGCTATCGTAAGATGAAAGTCTACGATCTCGCGCTCAAGCACTACCACATTGCGCTGGAGCTCAACCCGCGCCACCGCCAAGCGCTCGAGTATCTCGGTGAGGCTTACCTCCAGATCGGCGATATGCCGAAGGCGGAGGCGACGCTCGCACGGCTTGGCGAAGTCTGCACCGGCGTGGCGCTCACCTTCTCGGATGGCGACTTCACCGATGGCTGCGACGAGTATCGCGAGTTGCACGCCGCGATGGCATATTACCGCATCCACGGCGAGGTACCGCCCGATCAGAACGAGGAAGCGGCGCAGTGAGAGATGCGACGAGAGACGGTGCGCTCAGGGCTGCGCTCACCCGCTCTCGGCCGCCTGCGTGGTACGCGGCACCTCGCACCGCCAGCGCGACACCCGCCAGTTCGGATGCGTCTCCCGCCACTGTGCAAGGGTCGCCGGCGCGCCCATCATGCAGGTCATGGGCGAGACGGGCTCATAGATCGGTATCGTCCGGCGTTGGCAATCATCCGGCGCCGTGGCGAGGCAGACAACAAACACAAGCTCAATCACATCGGGGCTCCCATTGAGACCGCCAGCTATCGGCAGTTGTTCGGGCACCCTCCCAGCATGCTCCGCAGGCGTTCCATCGCTGCGGTTGCGGAGAGAAGCTTAGGCGGAGAAATCAAAATGCCAAGTAAACTGGCAGTGTTGCGCGACTCCGGCTTGGAGCGCCCGCTTCCTAGGCAGCGGATCGCGGCAATCACGATAGCACTGCTCATGTTTTTCTCAGTCGGGCCGGGGGACGCCGTGGCGCAAGGCTTCGGCAGCACGGACTGGCCATGCCAGCAGAGAAAAGTGCGACATCTCTCCTGGGGGCAGATGTGGGCCGGCCCGCCGCTGCCCGAGGATCCGAGCGCCTGGCGAGGCGATGAGCCGGTGAACCGCCTCGTGGGCGTTCTAGCAGCGCGACGAACGGCGCTCTCCGAGGCAGAGGCGCTGGTCCAAGCACTCGAGGCGGGTGAGGAAGGTCGCGACCGCGATGCCCGCCTCGTCGCCCTCTTCGCTGGCGTCTTCCAACAGATCGACCGCGAGCGCGCCCGCATCGTCGATGGCATCGAACGTTTGTCACGGCGGGAACGGAGCCGCGCCGAACGGATCGAAACGATGCGCAGCACGCTCGCGTCCCTACGACAGGACGTTGCCAAGGACGACTACGACACGCTCGACAGGATCGATGAGCTTGAAGACGAAGTCACCTGGGAGACCAGGATCTACGAAGACCGCCGGCGTTCCCTACAGTTCGTCTGCGAAAGCCCAGTGATCCTGGAGAAACGCGCCTTCGCCCTCGCCCGTTTGATCAAGGGCGCCCTCGACGAAAGCTGATCAGCTCTCCGAGCCCACCTATGACAGGTTAAAGTGTTTTGAGGGATCGTTGAGTCCAAACGGCATCCCTTCAGTGGAGATCCGTGGGTCATCCTTTTCAGGAAGATCGGATCATACCAGCATCCTTGTCTCTCGACCTTCTTCGCCGGTTTCAGCGTCTGATTTGGGACGGCCTGAGCGGCCACGCTGCGGCTGCGCAGACGCCTTCTTGGACAGGCTCTAAGGTTTCGACGGCCGACCTTCGTGACGATGAGCGGGACAGCGGCCTTGTCGGCAGAATGACAGCATTGGCTCACTGACTTCTTTTGCCGTGCGCTGGAAGGCGGCTGGCAGCACCGCGCGCCTGATCGGCGCCGCTCTACCGCGCTGTCAGATGTTCCATGGGCGTCCATATCGGGCAGCCCTCTATTAAATGTTTTCTTTAATTAAAGTATATGACAATCAAGCGTCATGATAGACGATGATGCGCTCAACGCTACGTTCGCCGCGCTCGCTCACCCGGCCCGGCGCGCCATCCTTGCTAGGCTCGCCAAGGGTTCGGCCCATGTGAACGCGCTTGCCGAACCGTTCGAGATGTCGCTGCCAGCCGTCTCCAACCACATCCGCGTCCTGGAGAAGGCAGGCCTGATCTCGCGCGAGAAAGACGCGCAGTTTCGCCTTTGCAAGCTCGAGACAAGACCGCTTCAAGAGATCTCGAACTGGACGAACCAGTACAGACACATCTGGGACGCGCGCTTTGACGCAATGGACGCGTTGCTCAGCAATATAAAGGACACTGACTGATGCCCCAAGACAGCATTCGGCTTCGTGTTGAACGCGAGTTCGATGCTCCGATCGACCTCATCTGGAAAATGTGGACCGATCCCGAGCTGTTTAAGCAATGGTATGGTCCGAAGGGTATGTCGGTGCCGGTTGCCGAGATGAATGTCAGCGTGGGCGGTACGCGTAAAGTCTGCATGTCGATGCAATCCCCTCAGCGTTCGATGGAGATGTGGTTTACTGGCGTCTACAAAGAGGTGAGAGCACCGAACCGCCTCGTCTACACTGAAAGCATGTGCGACGCTGAAGGGGTGTTGATCTCCCCGCAATCCATGGGGATGCCGGAAGACTTCCCCGACATCACTGAGATCACCATTGAGCTGACCGAAGAGGGTGGATCAACCCGGATGGTCATGGTCCATGCAGGCGTCGACGAAGGCACGGCCGGCGCGGGCGGATGGCAGCAGGCATTCGACAAACTGGAAGCCTTAGCCGCCGCAATGACCGGCGAAAGGCAGCACCAGGCGTGAAGTCGTGGTGCTGTCCTTCGTCTGCTGGCGCCCGCTCACCGCTCCATCGTGATAGTTGGTTGATGGATGCAGGGGATTTGACCCTTCGAATTACTCCCAGTCTTGCAGCCCGATGTCTCGGCGCAAGTGTGGCTGCATTTCGCGGAGCGTGCGCATGTCCTTCTGGTGGCGCTCGAACCTTGCGAAAGCGTCTAGGGCTCTCTGGATCAGGGCGAGCGGCCTGAAGGGCGATAGGGTGATGGCGGGCCGAGTGGTGTGGATCATTGAGGTGGCTCGCAGGTCTGTCTGGGCGCCCATGGATCTATCCTTTCCTGTTTCATCGCTTGTTCAATCAGCTAATCGCGACCATGCGAAACTGGAGCGGCCCCAATCGGACGGACTTCGGCTGTTTGCTGGAGTAGCGCATGATGCCAGTGCACTACCGCCGCTTCCGGGCTCACGCAGCACTTCAACACTGCTCCAGTCGCTTGCCCGGCCGAGCCAGAAAGTGACGGCGGGCGTCACCAATCCTGATTGAGTAATCTGAAGTAATGTTTGTAGTTCGCCTTTAGGCGATCAAGTTGGCGAGCACAGAGCGCTGTGATCCTCGGGATTTCATCAACCTGCTCTTGGTCGTCTACTGTCAAACAGATACCGCTTCGGTTTGGGGTATGGTGCTAGGTTCTTGAGGAGAAGCGCCCACGTCTGCTCGCCGCCGCTCCAAGCTGACCGATTTCGAGTGGTCGATCATCGAACCCTTGTTACCCAACAAGCCGCGCGGAGTGCCGCGGGTCGATGACCGCAAGGTGCTGAACGGGATCTACTCGCGGCTGCGTACGGGCTCGCCTCGGTCCGAGATCCCTGGGCGGTATGGGGCGCCCTCAAGACTTAGATCGACGCGATGGTCGATGGTGAGCCATCGGAGGCGCCATCGGTTCGAGAAGTACGCCGACAACGACCACGCCCTCGTCAAGCGCGACGCAACTCAGATCTGCTGCCGCAGTTAGAAGTCGATGTCCTAGTGGTCTGACCGAGACATTTGAGATCGTCGTTGTCAGGCTTGATCCGGTAACCCTGCTTTCCCTAACATGCCGAAATGCTTCTGTTTTTCCGGATTTTTGGGTCAGGCCAAGGGGTGACGGAGTTTCGGTGACCGCGTACGGTCCGCAAGCGCCCTGGAGGAGACGAAAGATGCGCCCCACCCCTTATCTCTTCTTCAACGGCGCCTGTTTCGAGGCGATGAGCCTCTATGCGGAGGTTCTGGGCGGTGAGGTCATGTTTGTCATGCGTAACGGGGATGCGCGCCGCCCGGAGGATCGGATGCCCGGACCGGACGACGCGGTGATGAACATGGCGATCAAGATCGACGGCAGCGTGATGATGGGCTCGGATATGCCGGAAGGGCAGGAGGAGAGGCCGCAGGGGTTCCGATTGCAGCTCGAAGCCTCGTCGCGGGACGAGTTCGACCGGTTGCATGACGCGCTTAGGGCGGAGGCCCGAGCGGTAGCGATGCCGGCCGGCGAGACCTTCTGGGCGGAACGTTTCGCGATGTTCACGGACCGCTTCGGTACGCCGTGGATGCTGAATTTCACGGGTTCGAAGGGGTCGGGTTAAGGCTGACGAGTGTCGGGGCCCGGCCTATCCTGGCCATATGAGCTTTCCGCTGATCGACAACCGATGTGCCCGGCGCCTGTTCCTGGATCGGCATCTCTTGCTGCGGCCGGGCGCGGGACCCGGCAAGGGCAATGATCTTGACGAGGTGCTCGACGCGCTCGGCTTCGTTCAGGTCGACAGCATCAACACCCTTGCCCGAGCACATGATCTGATCCTGTGGTCGCGGCGCGGGCAATTCCGGCCGCGGAACCTGGAGGCGCTGGTGGCGCGGCGCCGGACCGCTTTTGAGCACTGGACGCATGACGCCGCGGTCATCCCGATGGCCTTTTATCCGATGTGGCGCCTCAAGTTCGAACGTGAGGAGAAGCGGCTCCTCTCGCGCTGGCCGCAGTGGCGCCGTGAGGGCTGGCAGGCCGAGATCGAGACGGTGCTGAAGCATGTCGATCGCGATGGCGCGGTCTGTTCACGCGATGTCGGGGAGAGCGAGGCCAAAAACTCTGCGGGATGGTGGGACTGGCATCCCTCGAAGACAGCGCTTGAGTTTCTGTGGCGTTCAGGCCGGCTCGCCGTCTGCCATCGCAAGGGCTTTCGCAAGTTCTACGATCTGGCCGAGCGGGTGATCCCGCCCGAACATCTCAACGCCCGACGCGAGCATGGCGAGATCGTCGATTGGGCGATGAGCGCGGCGCTCGACCGGCTCGGCTTCGGCACAAGCGGTGAGCTTGCGGCCTTCTTCGACATCGTCACGCGCGATGAGGCAAAGGTCTGGTGCGCGGAGGCGCTGGCAGCGGGCCGGCTTTGCGAAGCGGTGTTCGAGATGGCCGATGGCTCGCGCCGTCGAAGCTACACGACCGAGGCGATCTTCGATGCTGTGGCGTCGTTGCCGGAGCCGTCGTCCAGGGTGCGCCTGCTCTCGCCCTTCGACCCGGCACTGCGCGACCGCAACCGGGCCGAACGGCTCTTCGGCTTTCACTTCCGGATCGAGATCTTCGTGCCGGAGGCTAGGCGGCGCTATGGTTACTACGTGTTCCCCGTGCTGCAGGGCGACCGGATGATCGGCCGTCTCGATGCCAAGCGGGTCGGAGGCGTGATCGAGGTCCGCAAGCTCTGGCCAGAGGCAGGTATTCGGATCGGTAAGGGGCGGCTTGCCGGACTGGTGGCCGAGCTCGAACGCGTGAAGGGCTTGGTGGGAGCGGAGAGCGTCGAGGTTGCGGACGACGCCCTCGATGACCTGGTGCGCGTCGGTACGTGATGATTGCCCGTATGGATTTAGCACCAACGCATGGAAGGGGCGGCATGGCATGTCGACGAACGTGAGGCGGGCGCTGTTGGATACGGTGCTTCTGCGGACCTTCCTCCTGGCCGCAGTGGTTGTCTTTACCGGTGTAGTCTCGGCGCGCGGTGAGGGCGTGCCGCAGCTCCGGCTTGCGGACGATCTGGGCTTTCCCGATGAGGGTTACTGCATCGATGTTATCGGCGTCGGGCAAAGCGCACGGGCCGATCTGCCGCTGATCGTCCATAACTGCTTGCCCGAGCGGGGTAGCGTGGATCGGATGGCGGTGCTGCGCGACGGTCGCATCGAGATGCCCGCCTTCGATGCCTGTGTGACCGCGTTTGGCGTGCGGACGCCGTTGCCTGGCGCGCCGGTCATCCTGCGGCCTTGCGGGATCGATGAGAGCTTTTTGCCGGTGACCGCGCTGCAGCGCTTCGAGCGGACGGAGGACGGGCAGCTCCGCCTCGCGAACACCGATCTCTGCCTCGTGGCGGGTCCAGACGCAGCACCGACCTTCAGTGCGAGCCATCGCTGGAGAACCCTGACGCTGGAACGCTGCGCAGCCGCGCCGCCGGCCCTTTCGGTCTGGGAGTGACGGCTCTCTAGGCGGCTTGCGTCGCGTACCGATCTTTCCTTGGGTTTGGACGTCTTTCGGTCTCAACTGCTCACGGCAGTTGCGTCATTGCCGGCCTTGCCCCGGCAATCCAACGCCAACCGTCATTGATGCCGGGTCAAGCCCTAGCATGACATGAGCAGTTCAGATCTGAAGGCGCCCCTACTGCCCCCTCACCGGCCCGGTCGTTGCTCTCACGAGGAGACTGGTTGGGAAGATCTGGTTTCGAGGCTGAAGCGCCTCGCCGCGCGAGACGGCCTCGGAGACGAGCTTCGCTGCCATCGAGCCTATTTCGCCGATCGGCTGGCGCACGGTTGTCAGCGAGATCATGCTCCAGCTCGCCATGGGGATATCGTCGACGCCGATGATCGAGAGCTCGCTTGGTACGTCGACGCCGATCTTGCGCGCGGCATCGAGGGCACCGATGGCGATAACGTCATTGGCGCAGAAGATCGCTGTGGGTGGGTCGCTGGATCGCATGAGCTGAACGCAGCCGGAATAGCCGCCCTCATGGGTGAACTCGGTGTGAAAGAGCAGGCTTGCGTCGATGGAGATGCCAGCCTTCTCCATCACCCGGCGCGCGCCCTCGAGACGGCCGAACGTCGTGGATGTCGTGGCCGGGCCCATCAGAAGGCCGATGCGGCGGTGCCCGAGAGCGACGAGATGCCCGAGCGCCTCTGCCCCGGCCGAGACGTTGTCGCTCTCCACCACATGGGTGTTGTCGCGCATGTTCGAGCGGATCGCGAGGACGGTGGGCACGCCCCGCTCGACGAGGAAGTCGACCATGGGAGAGTCGATCATCGCCGTCGTGACGATGACACCGTCGAGCGTGTCGATGAGGGAGCGCAGCTTCCGCCCTGCCCGGTCGCGCGTGATCTCGTCGATGATCAGAACCATGTCGAAGGACAGATCGTCGAGCTCGTTGTGCAGCCGGTCGACGAGGTAGGGGTAGAATGAGTTGTTGAGGGCTGCGACCACTACGCCGATGACGCCGCGGCGGCGCTTTGTCTCCGGCGGTGCGACGGTCGCCCTTCCTTGTGTGTCGTAGCCGAGCCGATCGGCCGCATCGATGATCCGGCGGCGCGTCGCCTCTGAAAGCTGACCGCTGCCGGCGAGGGCACGGGATGCGGTCGATTCGGCGACCCCGGCGGCGGCGGCCACATCCCGCAATGTCACCTTCTCGGCCATGGCTCCGGTCCTCGACTTGGTTAACGCACGCGAGATCACTCAACCGTGTTTGCCGCAAGTTTCCGAACAGGCGCAAGCGCCTTCTGGCTCTGAAACCCTTCTCAGCTCGGCAGCGGCGAAGGATCGAAGGCTCAGAAATCGCAGCGCTCACGCAAGATCATCATTGACACGCTCTGATACCAAAGCTCACTGATCAGAACTCATGCGCCCATGAGCGGTGGCCGATCGTCATGATGCGCCACGGCTGATCGGCGAGCTTGTTCCATGCCTCGCAACACAGGGCGACGATGTCGTCGTAGGATTGGAACACCCGGTTGGAGAGCCAGTTGTCGCGGATGAACTGCCAGACGTTCTCGACGGGGTTCAGCTCCGGAGAGCGTGGCGGCAGCGGCAGCAGGGTGATGTTGTTCGGCACGACCAATCGGGCGGACATGTGCCAGCCGGCCTGGTCCAGCATCAGCACGGCATGGGCGCCGGGATCGACGGCGAGGCTGATCTCGCTGAGATGGGCCTGCATGGCCTCGGTGTCGGCGAACGGCATGATCAGGCCGGCGGCCTTGCCCTTGGCCGGACAGATCGCCCCGAAGATGTACGCCCACTTCGTGCGCTGGTTCTTCGCCGCCCTCGGCCGGGTCCCGCGCCGGGCCCAGCGACGGGTGATGGAGTTTTTCTGGCCTACCCTGGCCTCGTCCTGCCACCACAGTTCGAGCTCGGTCCCGGCCGGGAGCTGGGCCCGGATCTCCGCCAGCCGCTCGGGGAGGTTTTTTTGAACGCCTCCAGCGCGTCGGGGTCCTGCCGGTGGTGGCGCGGCCGCGCCGAAAGCTTGCGGAAGCCCAGGGCGCGCAGCTCCCGGCCCAGGGTCTGGCGGCTGACCGAGACGCCGAATTCCTCCCAGACCCATTGCACCAGATCGACCAGGCGCCAGCGCACCACGCCGTCCAGGTACGGCTTCGGCCCCTCCTCCACCGCCCGCGCCAGCGCCGCGCGCTGCGCCGTCGTCAGCAACGGCGCCTTGCCCGGCGCCTTGCGGTCGAGCAGCCCCTCCGGGCCTTCAGCGTTGAAGCGCACGACCCAGTCCCGGACGATCTGCAGACCGACGCCGCCGATCCTCGCCGCCTCGCTCCGGGCGCCGCCGTCGTAGATCGCGGCCAAGGCCAGCAGCCGACGCGTTTGCCGCGCGTCCCGGCTCGCCTTCGCAAGCGTCCTCAGATCCTCCGCCCCGCAGTCGGCACGCAGTGCGATCGCAGCTCCCATGGAGATCCTCCCTCGGCTCTCCATGATGAATCATCCCGAGCCCAGGTTGTGAATCCCCTGCGTGAGGCAGGATCAGCGGGCGCTGGTATGATTCCTTGCCGCATCTTTCCGCAAAACTTGCGCAATAAGGGAGGAAATTGCGGCATGAAGACCGTCGGCCACCTCATCGGTCGGGCGCTCAAGGCTTACGGCGTCCCCTACATCACGGGCCTCCCAGGGCACGGGAACTGGAACCTGATCGACGCTTTCAACGATCCGGGCTCGGACATTCCGGTCGTGCAGACCATGCATGAGCAGGCCGCAGTCCATGTTGCGGATGCGCATTATCGGGTGACGGGCAAGCCCATCGCCGCCTGCACCTCGATCGGGCCGGGGGCCGCCAACACGATCATGGGGCTCGCCAATGCCCACTGCGATTCAACGGCGCTGCTACTCCTGACCGGTGCGGCCTCGACCCATATGCGCGGCCACGGCGTGATGCAGGAGCTGGATCGCGAGAACGCGCCCGATTTCATCAAGGTCACCGACCATGTGACCAAGCGCAATTTCGAGATGCTGACGGCGGATAGCGCAGCCTTTATCCTTCACCGCGCCTTCAGCGCGATGACGACCGGCCGACCGGGCCCGGTGCATGTGGACATCCCGCTCGATATCCAATCAGCCGAGACCGATATCGACGTGCAGGATCTGGCCAAGCGCCTGCCGACCGGGCGCCAGCGGGCGGAGAGCAACGCGATCGAAGCGGCCATCGAGCTTCTGCTGCAGGCGAAGCGGCCCTCTATCGTGGCCGGTGGCGGCGCGATCACATCAAACGCCTCACCTGCTCTCAAGCGCTTGGTTGAGCGTCTCGGCATCCCCGCCGTCTTTACCTGGAACGGCAAGGGATCGCTGCCCGAGGATCATCCGATGAACGCCGGCACGGTCGGCTGGCCCGGCTCGCTCACCGGCAACACGATGGCGAGCGAGGCCGATGTGGTCATGTCGCTCGGCTGCAAGTTCACCGACTGGTCGGCCTCGTCCTGGCGCAAGGGTGTGAGTTTCTCGATCCCGGATTCGAAGCTGATCCATGTGGATATCGACCCGCGGGAGATCGGGAAGAACTATCCCGTCGAGGTCGGCATCGTGGCGGATATCGCGCTCGTGCTGGAGGATATCGATGCCGGTATCTCGGACGAGCAGGCGCGCCTGGCCTATCAGCGGCGCACCCATCACGACCGTCTTGCGAGCCTTTGGGCCGAGTGGAACGCGATCATGGAGCCGCGTCGCTCCCACGACAAAATCCCGACGACGATGCTCACGACGCTGCGGGAGCTGCGCAAGGTCCTGCCCCGCCATGGCATCGTCACGGTCGGCTCGGGCCACCCGCAAAGCTCGACCAAGCAAGACTTTCCCATCTACGAGCCCCGCACCCACATCACGCCGGGAAGCTATTCGCCCATGGGTTTTGCCCTGCCAGCAGCGATCGGCGCGAAGCTTGCGAAACCGGAGGCGCCGGTTGTCTGCATCATCGGCGATGGCGATTTCATGATGTGCATGCAGGAGCTTGCGACCTGTGTGGCCTACAATATCCCAGTCGTGTTCCTGGTGCTCAACAACGCCGGCTACATCTCGATCCGCGATGGGCAGGATGCGTTGATGGGGCGGAACATCATCTCCGAGTTCTCGACCCATGGCGCCAACGCCGAGCCCTACTCGGTGCAGTTCCCGGCATTGGCGAAGTCCTTCGGCTTCGACTTCGCGACGCGGGTGGGCCGGGTCGACGAGATCAGGTCGACGATCAAGGCGGCGCTCGAAAGCGGCGGGCCGGCCCTTGTCGAAGTGCCAATCACCCGGGATGTCAGCATCGCCGCCTCCAACGTCGTGGGCTGGTGGGACTTCCCGCCAGTGCCGACGGCGCCGCAAGCCGTACTCGACGACTATGCCGCTGGTTTCGCTGCCGAGCAGCACCAGGGCCGCGACACCTCGAACGTGAAGATCGTGCAAGCGGAGGGCGCCGTCGGCTGACGGCCCCGCCCATCTCAACCAACGACAAGACTCAGCAACCCAGCTCTCATGGGAGGATCCACTATGTCTGCAACGCTCACCAAACTTGCCCTAGGCGCTGCCCTTGCGCTCGCTCCGGCAATCGCCGCTGCCGACGAGGGCTATCAGGGCCTGCCTCGCACGTTCCTGTGGAACCCGAACTTCAACAAAGTCGTCGAGACGGCGGACTTCGCGGGCGACGGGCCGTTCACCATCGGTTTTTCCAATGCGTCGCAGGGGGATGGCTGGCTCGGTACTTTCTATCACTCGATCCAGTACGGCGTGTCGCAGAACGCGGATAAGATCGCGCGTTTCATCGTCACCGACGCGAATGGCGACCCGACGAAGCAGATCTCGGACATCCAGGACCTGATGGAGCAGGACATCGACCTGCTGCTGGTGAACCCGGCGACGGCCGATGCCCTCGATCCGATCCTCGGCCGCGCGATGCGCCGCGGAGTGCCGGTTGTGACCGTCGCCCGCCGTGTCGAGACCGACGACAATTTCGTCAGCTTCGTCACCGCGTCGGACACGGCGCTGGCCCGCATGAGCGCCACGTGGATGGCGGAGACGCTGGGCGGTGAGGGGCGCATCGTGCTTCTGCCCGGCAAAGCGGGGGCGAGCCCTGCTGAGATGCGTCTTCAGGCCGCCAAGGAGGTCTTTGCGCAGTTCCCCGGCATCGAGGTCGTCGACACGCAGTACACCGGTTGGAGCCCCGCCAATGGCCGCCAGATCATGGCCGCGGTCATTCAGCGCGAGGGCGCGGAGAACATCGATGGTGTCTGGGCGGACTCTGGCCTGCAGGGCTCAGGCTCAGTCGAGGCCTTTATCGGCGCAGGCCTGACGGGGGCCGATATTCCGCCGCATACCGGCGGGGACCTGAACGGTATGTACCAGCTTGCCCATGAGCATGGGTTCCCCTTTGCGGGCATCGATTACACGCCTTCGATCGGGGCGGCCGCGGTCAACCTCGCGATCGACGTGCTGGAGGGGACGCCCGTGCCGCAGCGCCTGGATGTGAACTTCCAGGTCGTCATTTCGCCGGGTCACGAGACGCGCTCGATCTCGGCCGATGTGCTGCTGCCGGATTACGTGGCCGTCGATCGGCCGGGTGAGCTGATCATGGGCAGCGGTATCCCCGACTACGACCCGGACACCTTCTCGGTCGCTTTGCCGAACTGACGCCCCCCTCCTGGCGCAGTCCCTGGCCCGGCTTGTCCGGGCCGGGCCTTTCCCCCGGTAACTCCCCGGCAATCGAGGTGCCCAATGATCCGGCTCGACGGCATCACCAAGGTCTTTCCCGGCGTCAAATCCCTCGAC
>JBCDFC010000035.1:0-26667 GCA_039178805.1 Pseudomonadota bacterium
TCAAACTGAGACACTACCGATCCGGCGGCTGGCTTGATGGTTGCGGCAAACTTCCGTAAGCGGGTCGCCGGTTTCACGGGGAGCCGGTTTCACGGGGAGGCGGTGCCGATGAGCGGTCTGATGGCAGGCAAACGGGGGCTGATCCTCGGCGTGGCCAATGATCGCTCCATTGCCTGGGGCATCGCGAAGGTCTGTGCCGAGCAAGGCGCGGAGCTTGCCCTCACCTACCAGGGCGAGGCGCTGGAGAAGCGTGTGCGCCCCTTGGCCGAAAGCGTGGGCTCGCCGATCGTGATGCCCTGCGACGTGACGGATGCGGCATCCATGGATGCGGTTTTCGCTGAAGTTTCGTCCCGTTGGGGCCGGCTCGACTTCCTCGTCCATGCGGTGGCCTATGCCGACAAGGAGGAGCTGAAGGGCCGCTATCTCGAGACCTCCGAGGATAACTTCAGCCGCTCGATGCTGATCAGTTGCTATAGTTTCACGGCGCTTGCGCA
Source organism: Pseudomonadota bacterium (assembly GCA_039178805.1). Lineage (GTDB taxonomy): Bacteria > Pseudomonadota > Alphaproteobacteria > Rhodobacterales > Rhodobacteraceae > Thermohalobaculum. The sequence goes on from JBCDFC010000035.1 coordinate 495, forward strand.
ACGGGCCGAGCCGCTGATGACCGAGGGCGGCAGCCTGCTGACGCTGACCTATTACGGGGCGGAGCGGGTGATGCCGCACTACAACGTGATGGGGGTGGCCAAGGCCGCGCTCGAAACCTCGGTACGGTATTTGGCGGTGGATCTCGGTCGGAACAACATCCGGGTGAACGCGCTCTCCGCCGGGCCGATCAAGACGCTCGCCGCCTCCGGCATCGGCGATTTCCGCTACATTCTGAAGTGGAACGAGCTGAACGCGCCCTTGAAGCGGAATGTGAGCCAGGAGGATGTGGGCAAGGCGGGTTTCTACCTGTTGTCCGATCTCTCCTCGGGCGTGACGGGCGAATGCCACCATGTCGATTGCGGCTATCACGTCGTCGGCATGAAGGCCGAGGACGCGCCGGACATCGCGCTGCAGAAGTAGGCGCTCAGCCCGTCAGATCGTCACCATAGGCAAAAACTGCCGGCGCCCCGCCGGTGTGGACGAACAACAACCGCGCGCCCGGCGCCTGCCCTGCCGCGGCGACGAATCCTGCCATGGCCTTCCCGCTATAGACCGGATCCAGGATCAGCCCTTCGCGCCGGGCGGCAAGGTTGATGGCATCGCGCGTGATCCGGTTGAGCTGACCGTAACCCGGGGCGAGCGCGGCGTCGGTTAGGCGCAGGTCCACCTCGCGCACTGGGTTGGCGATGCCGAGGAGCGCTGCGATCTCCTCACAGCGCTCGAGCAACCGCGGCCGCTGAGCCTCGGCCCCCCGGCGGACGCAAGCGCCGAGGACGGGTAGATCGCAGCCGAGGGCGCGGAGGCCGACCAGCAAGCCCGCATGCGTCGCCCCGCTGCCCGACGGCACGACAAGCTCGTCCAGCGCGATGCCGTCTGCCTCGATCTGCGCCAATAGCTCACGCGCAGCATCCACATAGCCGAGCGCGCCCAAGGGCGGATGACCGGGGCCGAGATGGATGACATAGGGCCTCCCCCCGGCCGTGCGCAGGCCATCCGCAACCGCCTCCAGCGCGCGGTCGGCGCCAGCCTCATCCTCGCCGTGGGCGAAATGGTGGATCGTCGCGCCCAGCATCCGGTCGAGCAGCACATTGCCCGAGCGCTTATAGGTGGGATCGGTCTTGGGCGTCCGCGCCTCGAGCTGCACATGCGCGGCCATGCCGAGCCGCGCCGCCGCGGCCGCCGCCTGCCGGACATAGTTCGACTGCACAGCACCGGTGATCAGGATCGTATCCGCGCCCTCGGCCAGTGCCTCGCCGAAATAGAACTCAAGCTGGCGCGCTTTGTTCCCGCCGAGCGCAAGCCCCGTGCAGTCGTCGCGTTTAACCCAGGCCGCAGCGAGGCCGAGATCGGCGGCGATGTTCCTCATGGGCTCAAGAGGCGTCGGCAAATGGGCCAGACGGGCGCGGGGCAGCGTGTCGAGACAGCCGAGCGCCGATGTCTTTGCCAGGCTATCGGGCATCGGCCGTCTCCTCAGATTGTGCGCGCCGCGAGATCGACGGCGAGGCCCAGCGCGGTGAGGGCGAGGGTCACGGTCACGATGCGCCGGAACGCGCCTTCGGCGATGTGGCGCGCCAGGACGCGCCCCGCCAGTATGCCGCCAATCGTTGCCGGGAGCGAGATGAGCGCCATAGGCCCCGCGCCCTCGACCACGCCGACGCTCGCGGCCTGCAGCACCAGGGCCGCGGCATAGGACGCCGTCATCAGGCAAAGCACCGTGGCGCGCACCGTCGTCTTGCCGAGCCCGAGCGCCGTGAGCCGCGCGGCCACGGACGGCCCCGGCATCGCGAGGGCGGCGTTCATGGCGCCTGAGAGGAGACCCGTCCCCATATCGGCGACCCGCGTCGCCGGCTGCCCGCCCCCTTGCGGCGGGCGGAGAAGCAGCGCGACCATGCCCATGACGGCGACAAGCGCCAGAAGTTTGAGCGTCGCGATCCCGACTGCCTGAAAAATCAGGAGGCCAAGCGGCAGGCCGAGAACGGAACCGAGGGCGAGACCGCCGAGCCTCGATCGATCCGCAGCGGGCCAGAGCCCCGGCGCGAGGGCCGCACAGATCACGAAGCTGAGGAACATGGTCACCTGCACCGCGCCATGGCCGTCCATCGCGATCAGGATCGCGGGGCCTGCCACCAGGGCGAACCCAATCCCGCTTGCCGCCTGCAGAAGGGCCGCAAGGAAGACCGCCGCCTGAAGGAGGATCGCCTCGCCTGCCATGTCCTCCCCAAGGGTTACGCGCGGAACCTCACCCAAGCCGCCGAGGCACGCAACCGCCGCTCAGAACACGAGGCGGGCGAGAAGCGGCAACAGGAGCGCGGTGGCAAGCGCGTTGAACCCCATGGCGAGCCCTGAGAAGGCGCCTGCGACCTCATTGACCTGCAGCGCCCGCGCGGTGCCGATCCCGTGGCTCGCCGTTCCCATCGCCACGCCCCGCGCCGCCCAGTCGCGCACCCCGATCAGCGTCAGCAGCGGCGGCCCCAGCATCGCGCCCAGCACGCCGGTCAGGATCACCAGCACCGCGGTCAGCGAAGGGAGGCCGCCCAGCGCCTCCGCGATCCCCATGGCCACGGGCGCCGTCGCCGATTTCGGGGCGAGCGCGATCAGCGTGTCGCGCCCGCCGCTCAGCATCCAGCCGATGGCGACGGCGCTGACGCTCGCGGTGAGCGACCCCGCCAAGATGCTCACGCCCAGCGCCCAGGCGGACCGCCGCACCCGCTCGATCTGCCGATAAAGCGGGATCGCCAGGCAGACGGTCGCGGGGCCCAGGAGGAAATGCACGAACTGCGCACCCTCGAAATAGCTCTGATAATCCGTCCCCGTCAGCAGCAGCACCGACACGACCAGGATCACGGCGATCAGGACGGGGTTGGCCAACGGGCTCATCCCCGCCCGTCGGTAGAGCCAACTGCCGATCTGAAAAGCGAGAAGCGTGAGGACGAGGTGCAGGAGCGGCTCGCCCGCGAGGTACACCCAGATGTCGCGCGCGCTCGGCGCCATGAACGGAAACTCGGCATCCATCGCTCAGCCCTCGTCCCCATCACTAGCACTGGCGTCGGCACCGCCGAGTTTCTGCATCACGAGCGCCGTCACGCTGACCGTGGCGAGGGTCGAGACGACGAGGGCGACGGAGATCGCCAGCCAGTCCGTCGAGAGGATCGCGCCGTGAAGCATGACGCCAACGCCCGCCGGCACGAAGAGAAGCGAGAGATTGCCGAGCAGCGCCTCGCCCGTGCGGCGCAGATCGTCGGGCAGACCGAAGACGAGCAGACCTACGAAGAGGATCGCCATGCCCAGCACGGGCCCCGGCAGGGGCAGCGCCAGAAAGCGCACGAGCGTCTCGCCCGCGAGCTGGCAGCCGAAGATGAGCGTAAGGTGGAACAGCATCGGGGCCCTTTCTCTCGAACCGCGCGAGCATGGCGCGGGCGGACAAGGGGCCGGAAGCCCAAGGTCGCGAGAAAGGGCCGGAGCGAGAGCGCGTGAGAGGGCGCAAGAGAGGGCGACGTCAGCCCCGATCCATGGGCATCGTCTCGCCGGGGCCGAGCGGGCGCTGCATGATCACGGTGTCGAGCCAGCGGCCATGCTTCCATCCGACCGAGCGCAGCACGCCGATATGCGCGAAGCCTGCGCTCTCGTGAAGGCGGATGGAGGCGAGATTGGCGCTGTCCCCGATGGTCGCGACGATCTGGCGGAACCCCGCAGACGCCGCCTCGTCGAGCAGACGCGCAAGAAGCGCACGCCCGACGCCCTGCCCCTGCGCCCGCTCCGCCACATAGACAGAAGACGACAGCGTCGCGTGATAGCCGGGGCGCGGACGGTAGGGGCCCGCATAGGCGTATCCCACGATTTCCGACCCATGCAGCGCGACGATCCAAGGATAGGTCTCAGCGATATCTCGCCACCGCGCGACCATCGCAGTCAGCGTCGGCGGTTCAAGCTCGAAGGAGCCCGTGCCCTGGACGACGGCATGCGCATAGATCGCATGGATTGCGGGCATGTCCTCGGCCCGAGCTCCGCGAATGGCGAGCTGCGGGCGCGCGTGGTCGGCTGAGGGGTCGGAACCGTCCATTTCCGGGGTGTCGCAGGCCCGGCGCGCCATGCCAAGCGCGGCACGGCACATGGTCGGCGCGGCCAAGCTGACATGCATGAGTGCAGCCTGCTTCCGACCGGGATCTCAGCCTGGGTCATGGGCGGTTCCTTAGCTGAGCGGGTGCCTCAGGCGGCGGCTGATGGCGCCTCGTCGGCCTCGGCCATCAGGGTCGCGTTGCCGCCGGCGGCCGTGGTGTCGATGCAGACATGGCGTTAGAGCGCGAATCGCGCCACGGGGTCGGCAGCGCACAGAAGCGGGAGGATCGGTCCGCGGCGTCGGGACAGGGCCTGGCGGACTTGCTGTCGCTCGGCTTCGGGCCCGTCATGCGCGACGGCGGCGATGCCCCCTGCCCGCTCAATCGCATCTGGCGTCACCTCTCCCTCGAGCATTGTGAGATGCGCGGAGGGGCGGAGGGCGACCCGATCGCTGCCTGCGCCTGCGACGACGACCGCGTTGCCGGCGGCGACGGCCATCGACGCTTGCGCCGCTGCCTGGTCCGGGGCGGGGCCGAGGCAGAGGACCACGCCTCGGGCCGCATGGGCCAAGCGGTTCGACTCGCCCGTGGGCCCGGGCAAGGTGATCGGCTCCGACGCCGTCTCCGGGACCGTCAAGGCGGCGGCCGCGGCGGTGATCTCCTCGGCACTGATCTCGCGACCTGGAGGTTCGTTGCCCATAGCTTCACTCCTCGGCGACGATGCTGTGTCCGCCGCTGCGACCGTCATGAACCTCGCGAGGTAGTCGGGCCCGCCAGCCTTGGGCCCCGTGCCGGAAAGTCCCTCGCCGCCAAAGGGTTGGGAGCCCACGATGGCGCCGATTTGGTTGCGGTTCACATAGGCGTTGCCGACCCGGATGCGCCGCATGACCTGCTCCACCCGGTCGTCGATGCGGGTGTGAAGACCAAAGGTCAGACCATAGCCCGTGGCGTTGATGGCCTCGATCACGTCGTCCAGCTCCTCCGCCCGCCAAGTCGCCACATGCAGGATGGGCCCGAAGACCTCGCGCCCGAGATCGGCGATCGAGCCGACGCGGAGGACGGTGGGGGCCACGAAATGCCCATGCTCCGGCGTCGAAACGCGGTGGATCAGACGCCCCTCGCGGTGCGCGGCCTCGACATAGGCCTCGATCTCCGCCCGCGCGGCCGCATCGATCACCGGGCCGACATCCGTTCCATGCGCCCACGGGTCGCCCAGCACGAGGGCGTCCATGGCACCTTTCAGCATGTCGAGGACGCGCTCCGACACGTCCTCTTGCAGATAGAGCATGCGGCAGGCGGAGCAGCGCTGCCCGGCCGATTGGAACGCGGAGACGACGATGTCGCGCACCGCTTGCTCCGGCAGCGCGGTCGAATCGACGACCATGGCATTGAGGCCCCCGGTCTCCGCCAAAAGCATCGCGTAGGAGCGGTTGTGCTCTGCCAAGGCGCGGTCGATCAGCTTTGCCGTATCGGTCGATCCGGTGAAGGCGACACCCGCAATGCGCGGATCGGCCGTGAGGGGTGCACCGACCGTCGGCCCGTCGCCTGGCAGGAGCTGGAGCGTTGCCTCACCCACCCCAGCCTCATGCATGAGCGCTACGGCACGGGCCGCGATCAGGGCTGTCTGCTCGGCCGGTTTCGCGATGACCGCGTTGCCCGCCGCAAGGGTCGCCGCGATCTGACCGGTGAAAATCGCCAGCGGGAAATTCCAGGGGCTGATGCAGACGATCAGACCGCGTGGCTGCAACTCGGGCGCCTCGACCGCCAGCCGCTCGGCCTCGTTGGCATAGTAGCGCAGGAAATCGACCGCCTCGCGCAGCTCCGCCACGGCGTCGGGCTGGGTCTTCCCGGCCTCCCGCGTGCAGAGCGCGAAGAGCTCGGGCGCGTGCGCTTCGTAGAGATCGGCTGCGCGGCGGAGGGCTGCGGCACGCTCGGCTACCGGCATTTGGGCCGCGCCCGGTGCGGCCTCTGCCCCTGTGGTGAGCGCCGCTTCGACGTCCTCAGCGGTCGCATGGCGAACGGTTCCGACGGCCTGCGCTGGATGCGCTGGATTGGCGACCGTCTCCTCGGGACCCGCATTCTCTCCGCCGGCGAGCATGGGAACCGCTTGCCAAAGGTGGTCGGCAAAGGCCGCTCGCGACGCATCGTAGTCCGCGAGAACCTCGGGCGCCGTGAGGTCCCATCCCTTGGCGTTGCGCCTTTCGGGCCCATAGAGCGAGGGGCCCGGTGCGATGCGGGGGTTGGCGGCGCTGCCGGTCGAGAGAAGTGCCTCCGCCTCGGCCAGCGGGTCGCGCGCGATCTCTTCCGGCGGGATCGCGGTGTCGACGATCTGATGCACGAAGCTCGAATTCGCCCCGTTCTCCAGAAGCCTGCGCACGAGATAGGCGAGCAGATCGCGATGCGCGCCCACGGGCGCGTAGACCCGGCAACGGGTGCCGGGCGCCTTCATCGTCTCTGCGTAAAGCTCGTCGCCCATGCCGTGGAGTTTCTGAAACTCGTAATCATCCGTCCCGGCGCGCGTGGCCAGCCGGCGGATCGCAGCGACGGTGTGCGCGTTGTGGGTCGCAAATTGCGGATAGATCCGCGGCTCGGACAGGAGCTTGTGGGCGCATGCGATGTAGCTTGCATCCGTGTTGACCTTGCGCGTGAAGACCGGGAAGCCTTCGAGGCCGAGCACCTGCGCCCGTTTGATCTCGGCATCCCAATAAGCGCCCTTCACGAGCCGGACCATCAGCCGACGGTCGAGCTGCGCTGCCAGGGCGGCGAGCCAGTCGATCACATGGGATGCACGCGGGCCGTATGCCTGGACAACCACGCCGAAGCCGTCCCAGCCGGCAAGTGTGGGCTCGGCCAGGACCGCCTCGATCACATCGAGTGAAAGATCAAGGCGATCAGCCTCTTCCGCGTCGATGTTGAAGCCCATGCCAGCAGCGCGGGCGATCTGCGCGAGGGCTGTGACGCGTGGGACGATCTCCGCCATCACGCGTGCTTTCTGCGCCTGCTCGTAGCGCGGGCTGAGGGCGGAGAGCTTGACGGAGATCCCCGGATTGTCGCGCACGCCGTCCCCGGTGCAGGCCGGAGCGATCGCGGCGATGGCGCTCGCATAGTCCAGAAGGTAACGCCGGGCATCGGCGTCGGTGCGTGCGGCCTCCCCCAGCATGTCATAGCTATAGGTGTAGCCGTCCGCCTCCAGCTCCGCCGCGCGCTTCATCGCTTCGTGAATGTCGCGGCCGAGGACGAATTGGCGGCCCATCTCTCGCATCGCCTGCGCCACGGCGCGCCGGATCACGGGCTCGCCCAGGCGTTTGACCGCGCCACGCAGGACGCCCGCAAGCCCGGTATCCTCATCGTCGAGCACGCGACCCGTCAGCATGAGCGCCCAAGTGGAGGCGTTCACGAGGGGCGAGGAGGAGTGGCCGAGATGACGGCTCCAGTCGGACGGTGCGATCTTGTCCTCGATGAGGGCGTCGATAGTCTCGTCATCGGGCACGCGGAGGAGCGCTTCGGCGAGGCACATGAGAGCGACGCCCTCGCGGCTCGAGAGCCCGTACTCGGCCAAGAAGCTCTGCATGAGACCCGGCTGACGGGCGCCGCGCACGGCGTCGACAAGGGCGATGGCGTCTTGCTGGATCGCGGCCCGGTCATCGGGTGTCAGCGCCGCGGTGGCGATCAGACGCTCGATAACCGTGCCTTCGTTTGGGATCGTGTTCGCCCGCATCGCCGCGCGAATGACGTCGCGGTGCGCTTCCTCTTCGGACGGTTGAGACTGTGCGGGCGTGGTCATGGTGCGCTCCCTTTCGGTAGGGAAGAACACCAAGGCCGGGTGGGCGGGTCAGTCAAGCATCGGCTGCTTTATCCAGCCCACGCGCAGGCCCCGGCGTAGTCTGCGCCGGGGCCGGGGCGGGAGCTGGGGCGAGGATCAGTTGTCGGTCTTGCGGGTCTTCGTCGCGGCCTTCTCACGATCGTCGAGACCGAAGAGCGTGCCGAAGAAGCTGCCGCCATCGCTGCGGCTGCTGGCGTTCTTGCGGGCGTCGGCCTTCGCGGCGTTGAGAGCGGCGCGGGCTTCGGCGCCACCATCGCCCTTGGCGGCGGCGGGCGCTGCGGCGAGGGCCGGGGCGATCAGGGCGGCGGCGGCGAGGAGCTTAAGAGTGCGGGTCATCGGTTTGATCCTCCATCAGATTTCCGGGTCTGTCCCGGCTTGGCTTCGTTGTCTGTCTTTCCGTTTGGCGGTGTCTGTCCCGCCGACGAGACACAGATGGGGACGGGTCGTTCACGCTTCACCGCACGCGCTTTCACGCCTCCGAGACCGGGTGGTGAGGCGTGCGAGACCGCAACTCTCACGGCCGGGAGGGAACGGGTGTCAGTCGGCGAGGAGGTGGAGCGAGAGGCGACGGTGCTGCGGCGCGTCGCGATGCTCCCAAAGATAGAGCCCCTGCCATTGGCCAAGCCCCATGCGCCCGCCGATGATCGGGATCGAAAGCTGTACCCCGGTCAGCACCGTGCGCAGATGCGCCGCCATATCGTCCGGCCCCTCCGTCACGTGACGGTACGCCGGGCCGCCGACCGGGACGTGGCCATGGGGCGCGAGCGCGGAGATCGCGTCCTGCAAGTCGTCGCGCACATCGGGATCGGCGTTCTCTTGGATCGTCAGCGACGCCGAGGTGTGCTGGCAGAAGATGGTGAGCAGCCCCTGGCGAATGCGCCCCCGCGCCAGCGTCGCGTCTTCGCGCTCCAGCCACTGCGCAATGCGGTCGTCGATGGGCAGAAGCCCCGGGCCGGGCGTGTGGACATGCAGGATGTGGGTCGCCTGACGCATGGCCCCATGCTATCGCCGCCCCCTGCCGGTCTTGCAAGCGGCCACCCGCAACCTCCCCAATCGAGCCCCTGACGGAGAAGAGAGGATGGAGATCGATCCGACACTGCCCTGGCGTGCCGTGAAGGGCGAGGGCTTCAACGCCCATGTGGGACCGTTCGAGATCGCGCGGGCGGGCGAGAACGCGTGGCATGCTCGGCTGACGCTGGAGCCACGGCACATCAATGTGGGCGGCGTCTGTCACGGCGGGGTGCTGATGACGATGGCCGACATCACCATGGGCACCGCGACCTTCGAAGCGGGCGGGGGCCATCCCTGCGCGACGGTGGAGATGGACTGCCACTTCATGGCGGCGGCGAAGCGCGGTCAGACGATGATCTCCATCGCGCATCAGCTCCGACGCGTCAAAAGCCTCAGTTTCATGGAGTGCGCGATCTGGTCGGGCGGGCGCCAGGTGATGCGCGCCTCGGGCCTGTGGAAGTATCTCGACAGCCGCGGCCCCGGTCAGTCGGGGCCGTGACTGCTTTGATGGGCGTCAGACGCTGCTCAGGAAATCGATCATCGCGTCGATGCTGCCCTGCTTGCGGTGAATGCCGGCGATCTCTTCACGCTGCGTAATCAGCAGGCTCACGCCCTCGATTGTGATATCGGCGATCACCGTGCGGCCCGGGCGATCGGAGACGAGCCAGTCCACCTTCACCTGCACCTGACCACCGCCCGAGACGGTGCTCGCGATCTCGATCCCGCGTTTGCCGCGGTCGTTCGCGCCCCCGATATCGACGGTCTGGCCGGAATATTCCTGGAAGCGCGCCGCGTAGATTGTCGAGACATAGTGCGAGAAGGCGCCCGTGTAGGAGGACTGCTGGGCATCTGACATCTCTCGCCAAAGCGGGCCTGCGGCGAATCGTGCGATCTGCGGCATCGCCGTCCGCTTTTCCAGCAGCGCCCTGAAATCCTTGGGTTTCACGCCCTGGTTTCCCGCAGCCTGCACGAGCGCCAAGACCTCGTCGATCGTAACCTGCACATGCGCCTTGGCCGCGTTCGCATCGAGCGCGAGGGCCGGTAGGGGCGCGATGAGCGCGATCACGGCACTGCCGAGCGCCGCCGCCAGTACGCCGCGGCGCGAAACGGCGCCGCTCCGCACGGGAGATTGGGTGAAATTGCGCATCATCGTCTTCTCCTGCCTCAGTCTGCCGGTCATCACGAACGCGATTCGCCGGGGTCGGATGCCGGCGCGATGCCTGCCTCCGTCGGTTGCATGAACGCGCGCCTTCCGGTAGCCCGTCGCAACGACGCGTCGGGTGGTATATACGTGCACCGTGATGGCGACGAAACGGCATCGTCTGCGATTTGCGCTCGTAGCGCAGGGCAGAGGTCAACCGGCCCGGCAGAGGCGGGTGGCTGTGATCCGGGGAGGTGACCCGGAAGAGGCTTTGTGCCGGCAGAGCACGAGCAGGCGGAGAAGAGCATGGTGAACAAGTACGGGCGGGAAGAGCTGCGTGGTGCGCTCAAGGAGTGCCGTCGGCATTTCCGCCATGTCGGCATCTTCAGTATTTTCGTTAATCTGCTGATGCTTACGGGCCCACTCTTTATGTTGCAGGTCTATGACCGGGTCCTGTCGAGCCGGTCGGAAGAGACGCTGCTGACGCTGCTGCTGCTGGTCACGGCCCTATTCTTCTTCATGGGCGTCTTGGACTTCATTCGGGGCCGCGTTCTGGCTCGGGCCGGGGCGAAGTTTTCAACTATTTTGGAGGAGCGGGTCTTCGTCGCGGTGATGCGGCGGAGTATGGCGCCGGGAGAGCGTGCGCGGCCCAATATGGGCGCCCGCGATCTCGACTCGATCCGTCAGCTCCTGGCCGGTCCCGCGCCCTTCGCTCTCTTCGATGTGCCCTGGGTTCCGATCTATTTCGGGGCGATCTTCCTCTTCGATCCGCTGCTGGCGGCGACGGCGGTGGTCGGTGCGCTGATCCTCGTCGTGCTCACGATCATCAACCAGTTCCGCTCCTCGAAGCCCAATCACGAGAGCCAGATCGCGACGGCCGAGGCGGAGAACCTGTCGGAGCAGCTCCGCCAGAATGCCGAAGCCGTGCAAGGGCTTGGCATGATGCCGACGGGCATGCGGCGCTGGCACGCGATGCGGGAGAAGGCGCTGAATGCGCAAATCCTCGCCTCGGACCGGACCGCGAGCTACACCTCGGCGTCGAAGTCGCTCCGCTTCTATCTCCAAAGCCTCATCCTCGCGGTCGGCGCCTATCTGGTGCTCCAGGGCCGGATCTCGCCGGGGATGATGATCGCGGGCTCGATCCTGATGGGCCGTGCGCTCGCACCGATCGAGCAGGCGATCAGCCAATGGTCGCTGATGCAGCGCGCCGCCCGGGCGTGGTTCGCGCTCTCGGAGATGCTGGAGCGGACGCCGCCCGAGGCCGAGAAGACGCAGCTTCCGCCGCCCAAGGGCTTTGTGTCGGTCCAGAACGTGACCGTCATTGCGCCGGGCGAACAAGCGCCGGCGCTCCGCGGCGTGAATTTCGAGCTGAAACCGGGTCAAGCGCTCGGCGTGATCGGGCCCTCGGGTTCGGGCAAGACGACCTTGGCGAAGATCCTGACCGGCATCTGGCGGCCGGCAGCGGGCAAAGTGCGGATCGACGGGGCGGCCACGGATCAGTGGCGGCTCGACGATCTGGGCAGCCATATCGGATATCTGCCGCAGGAGATCGGCCTTCTATCGGGCAGCGTCGCGCACAACATCGCGAGGTTGGCCGAGGAGCCCGATGACGAGAAAGTCATCGACGCCGCACGGCGCGCCGGGGCGAACGAGCTTCTGCTCGGCCTGCCTCAGGGCTATGATACCGAGATCGGGGCTGGCGGGCAGCGGCTGTCGGGCGGGCAGCGTCAGCGTGTGGCGCTGGCGCGGGCCCTTTACGATGATCCGCCGCTGATCGTGCTGGATGAGCCGAATGCCAATCTCGATGCTCAGGGCGAACAGGCGCTGGTGGACTCGATCCGCGATGCGCGGGCGCGCGGGCGGACCGTGATCATCATGGCCCACCGGCCGAGCGCGATCGCGGCCTGCGACCTGCTTCTGATGATCGATCAGGGCCAACAGGTCGATTTCGGCCCACGCGACGAGGTGCTGAAGCGGCGGACCAAAAACTACGCCCAGCTCGCCGCGAACCAGCAGGTTGGGCAGCAGGGGGGTGCTACGCCCAAGATCGCGGCACCAGCAGCGACCCCTGGAACTCCTCCTGGCACCCCTCCTGGAGCGGCGGCCGCTCGACCTGCCGGGGCGCAGGCGCAGCCGGGCATGCCGCTGCAGCCAAACCCCGCTGCAAGCGCCAGTGCAAGACCCGCCGCGCAGACAGCAGCGCAGACAGCAGCGCCCGCGAAACCCGGCGGCGACGATCAGGGCGGTGTCCTGCAACTCGGCCGAATGGCGATGGTGGATGCGGGCGAGGACGAGGGCGACGCGGCTGGCACGGATCAGTCCTCCGGTCAGCCTTCCGCGCGCCCGGCACGCCAGAAAGTCGCGAAGACCTCGGCAGCCCGCGAAGGCATGTCGCTGCTGACGCCGAGCGAGGAGAAGCCGGCGCATCGCCCGGTTCTTCTCCGCCCGCCCCCCGCGCAGACCGCGGCCACCGCCGCAGAGACGAAGCCAGCGGCCGCGGGCGAGGCGCGCGAGACATCCGCCGGGACGGTTGAGCCCGGCGATGCGTCACCGGGGTCGACCTCCCCGGCCGACACCAAAGCAGGCGGCAACGAGCAGGCCTCCTGACATGAAAACCGCCGGGTGCTCAGCGCGCGGCGGCTCGATTGGTAGACAGCAAAGAGCGACCAAATGAGCGACGATACGCAGGTAACGACGGGCAGTCCGGAACCGACGCGCTGGGGCGCAGGGAGCTACATCCGGTGGGGCCTTTTCGCGGTGCTGCTGCTTGGCGGCGGTCTCGGCACCTGGTCGGCGATGGCAAAGCTCTCGGGCGCGGTCATCGCGTCGGGCCAGCTTCGCGTCGAGAGCCAACGCCAGGTCGTCCAACACCCGGATGGCGGCGTCGTGGGTGAGATCTACGCGACCGACGGCGACATCGTGGGCGCGGGCGATGTGGTCATCAAGCTCGATGGCAGCTCGCTCCAGTCGGAGCTCGCAGCACTCGAGAGCCAGCTTTACGAAATCATGGCGCGCCGCTCACGTCTGGCCGTCGAACAGGTGGATGGCGAGGAAATCGCCTTCTCCGACGAGCTCATTCAAGTCGTCGCGCAGAACGAGGACGTGGCGGCGCTCGTCGAAGGGCAGCGGGAGCTTTTCAGCGCCCGCATCGAAAGCATGACGCGCGAGCTTGCCCTTCTCGACGAACGCCAGTCCCAGATCCGCGAGCAGATCACCGGTGCCGAGAATGAGGCGTCGGCCTATGGCGAGCAGATGTCGCTGATCGAGGAAGAGCTGGAGGCCATGGAAGGCCTGATGGCGCAGGGCCTCGTTCAGATGAACCGCGTGCTGTCGCTGAAGCGCGAGCGCGCGCGCCTGATGGGTGAGCGCAACCAGCTTCTGGCGCAGTCGGCCCAGCTCAAGGGTCAGCTTTCGGAGATCGAGATCGAGCGGCTCCGCCTCGGCTCAACCAAGCGCGAGGAAGCGGCGACCCAACTCTCGGAGCTTGGCTATCGCGAGCTCGAGCTCAAGGAGCGGCGCATCAACCTGCAGCAGCAGCTCGATCGTCTGGAGATCCGGGCGCCTCGGGCGGGCGTGGTTTACGACTCGATCGTTCACACGCTCAAATCCGTCGTTCGCCCGGCCGAGCCGATCATGTACATCGTGCCCTCGGACGCAGAGCTCGTGATCGACGCGCAGGTCGATCCGATCAATGTCGACGAGGTCTGGACCGGTCAGGAGACCGTGCTGCGCTTCTCCGCCTTCAACTCGCGCACGACGCCTGAGCTTTACGGTGTGATCCGCCGCGTCTCGCCCGATGCGTTCCAGGACGAGCAGTCCGGGCTTTCCTACTACAAGGCCGAGGTGCTGCTGAACGAGGGCGAGATCGAGAAGCTCGAAGGCCAGGAGCTGATGCCAGGCATGCCGGTCGAAGTTTATGTCCAGACCGGCGAGCGGACGCCCATCGACTACCTGATGCGGCCGATGACGGACTTCTTCAACCGCGCGCTCCGCGAGAGCTGATCACGCCTTCGATGGCCGCCTGCCGCTCGGATGAGCGGTGGGCGGCGATCACCGCGCTCAGGTCGCGAATTCTGCGGGATGAGGCCCCTCGGCCAAGACCCGCTCAAGCCGGCGCAACCCCTCTTCCAAGCTTGACCGTGTGCACCGTCCCCCAATCGCGAGGCGCGTGAAGGGCTGTATGCCCCGCGTCACCGAATAGATTGCGGGTGGCGGGACGAGGACGCCCGCATCGGCGGCGGTTGCGACGAACTCAGCCGCGGTCCACCCCTCGGCCAAAGGCAGCCAGGCAAAGCTTGCGTTCACATGGGTCCGCACGCCGTGCCGGGCCAAGATCCGCGCCGTCAGCGTCGCGCGCTCCGCCGTCTCGGCGATCACCCGCTGCTCGATTGCCATGGCCTCGCCCCCACGCACAAGCTCCGCTGCCAGCGCCTTCACGATCCAGGGGGTTTGATGGGCGATGGCCTGGTACGCCCTCAGCGTCACCGTCGTGCGCCCCGGCGGCGTTAGGATAAAGCCCGCGCGGAGCCCCGCCGCCACGCATTTCGAGAAGCTCGTGACGTACCAGCAAAGCTCGGGCATCAGGCTCGCAAAGCTCTCGGGACGCGGCCGGATCAGGCGACCATAGACGTCGTCCTCGACGATCGGCAGGCTGTGACGGCGGGCGATTTCGGCAATGGCGCGTCGGCGCTCGGGCCCCATGAGCGCCAGCGTGGGATTGTGCAGCGTTGCCGAGAATTGTGCCGCATCGGGCCGGAAACGCTCGATCGCCGCCTCGAAGGCGTCGGGCAGCGGGCCCTCGTCGTCGACGCTAACCGCCTCGAAGCGCACGCCGATGGTGCGCCCGCCATCGATGAGGCCCGGATGAAGCGTCGGCGTTGCCAGGACGATGCCGCTGCCGCCCCGAGCCAACGACGCAAGGCAGGCGATCACGCCGGCCTGCGCGCCGCTCGTCACCAAGAGACGCTCGGCATCGGCGGGCACACCGCCCTCGCGCAGCCAATCGGCCAGGATCTCGATCAGGTCCATATCGTCTTCGCGCCGCCGATAGCCGAGGAGCGGCGGCGCCCCGCCATGGCGGTCGAGAATGCGCGCAAGCGCGGCCCCGATATCGGCATCCTGCCCCACATCGACGGCCTGGTTGCCGCGCAGATCGATGTTGTCGGGTGCGGCCGTGTCGATCAGCGCCTCGATGGCATAACGCGGGCGGGCGACACCGCGCACAAAAGTGCCACGTCCGACTGTCGCCTCGAGATGCCCGCGCGATGTTCCGATGCGGTAGGCACGCGCCACGGCACCGACCCCGATACCGAGCGCCCAGGCAAGCTCGCGCACCGGCGGAAGCTGTTCACCGACCGCGAGCCGGCCGTCCTCGACCGCCGCTGCGATCCGATCGGCCAGGGTGAGATAGCGCGGCGTGCCGTCGAGCGGCGCGATAAGCGCGGGGTTGAGCGCGTTTTTTGTGTCGGTCACAATAAAATTGTTCCCTTTTGTATCGGAGTAGGCGACCACAATCAGGTCACCAGCGAGTGACAATGGTGATTGTAACCGACACAAATGGAGAGCGCCATGACAAATGAACCCTATTCCAGCCCCGTTATGCCGCATGCCGATGTTGCGATGCCGCGCGTGCGCGTTGGGCGCCGGTTTCAGGCCGTCATGGAACTTATCGGCTTTTGGATCGCGCGGGCTCGAACGCGGCGGCGGCTGGACCAGCTTCCGGACATCGTTCTCAAGGATATCGGCGTAAGCCGCGAGGACGCCCGGAAGGAAGCCTCGAAACCCTTTTGGATGTGACGACATCGGCGCTGCGAGATCGGCGCTGCGAGCGATTATGCCGCAGCGCCGCATGACACCTTGACCTGACCCCGCCCCCCGCCACTTTGAGGCTCATGAGTGAGCCAGGCGCAATGCACGAGGACTGGGAGCAGGGTGCCGAGGGCGCGGCCGCGCTCGAGATCACGATCCACCGCTCCATCGCCGAAGTTTCCGCCGCCGAATGGGACGCTTGTGCCGCACCCGAGACCGCGGATGGCGGGCCGCCCTCCAACCCCTTCGTGATGCACGCTTTTCTTGACGCGATGGAGGCTTCTGGGTCCGCCGTCGCGCGCGCGGGCTGGGCGCCTCATCACTTGGTCGCGCGCCTTGACGGCAAGGTGGTCGCCGCCATGCCGCTCTATCTCAAGGGCCACAGCCAGGGTGAGTACGTCTTCGACCATTCCTGGGCCCATGCCTGGGAGCGGGCGGGCGGCAGCTATTATCCCAAGCTGCAGAGCGCCGTGCCGTTCACGCCCGCGACGGGGCCGCGGCTCTTGGTGGCGGACGGCACGGGCCTGCCGCGGGCGGCGCTGCAGGGGGCGCTGTTGGACACGGCGGCAGGCGTCGCACAGTCGAACAGCCTCTCCTCGATGCACATCACCTTCTGCACCGACGACGAATGGGCGCTCGGCCCCGCGCATAACTATCTGCAGCGGACGGATCAGCAATTTCACTGGGAAAACAATGGCTACGAGGATTTTGATGGGTTCCTGTCCGATCTCTCCTCGAGGAAGCGCAAGAGCTTGCGCAAGGAACGCGAGAAAGCACTCGAGCACGATATCGAGGTCCATTGGCTGACCGGCAGCGATCTCAGCGAAGAGCATTGGGACGCGTTCTGGGTGTTCTATCAGGACACGGGCAGCCGGAAATGGGGTCGGCCGTATCTCACGCGCCGCGCCTTCTCGATGCTGGGGGAGCGGATGGCGGACCGGCTGCTCCTGATCATGTGCCGCCGCGCCGGGCGCTGGGTCGCGGGCGCGCTGAATGTGGTCGGCCGGGAGACGCTGTTCGGGCGGTATTGGGGTTGCACGGAGGATCACCCGTTCCTGCATTTCGAGACCTGCTACTATCAGGCCATCGATTACGCCATCGCCCATGGGCTGAAGCGTGTGGAGGCCGGGGCGCAGGGCGGACATAAGCTTGCGCGCGGCTATGTGCCGGTGACGACCCGGTCGCTCCACAATCTGCCCGATCGCGGCTTTCGCGACGCGGTTGCGCAGTTTCTCGAGGGCGAGCGCATGGCGGTCGACCGCGAGAACCGCGCGCTGGCTGAGCTTACGCCTTTCCGAAAGAGCTGTTGAGCCGTTCAGTCAATGCCCGTAGGCGGCGTTCAGCCGCTCGGCGCGCAGGTGGACCGGCATCGTTCGCGCTCCTGTCCTGAGAGCGGCGCTACGACCGGCCGTGTGCCGTTGGCATGGACAACGCTCCCTCAGCGGCAGGTCCCGTTCGATCCTTGTTCGATGGTCGTTCAATCGGATTTGAGGCTGAAGGTCGTCCCGCTCGAAGACGACCGGTGGCGACTGCCCCTCCCCATCAGACGACGACTTGGCGACCGTCGGAGGCGACATGACGACCCAATCCGCGGCCTATGTGTTGGCCGTGGGCTTCGTGACAGTGAGAAAGCGCCCGCCGATTGCACCGGGGGGCGCTTCAAATTGTGTCGGGATTGTACCGATCAGCCCGAAGCGCCTTTGACGCCGATCCGTTCAGAGCGCTGCGAGCAAGGCCTCGGCCGAGGTCACATCCATGTCCGACGGCGCCTCCTCGACATTCACAGCCGCAACCTTGCCATCCTTGACGAGCATCGAGAAGCGCTGGGCGCGGGTGCCGAGGCCGACGACGGCGCCATCGAAGCTGATACCGAGCGCGTCGACAAAGGCCGCGGTGGGATCGCCGACGACCCGGATCCCGGCCGCGGGCGCACCCGTCGATTTGGCCCACTCGCCAACCACAAAGGGATCGTTGACCGTGACGCAGACGATGGCGTCGACACCTTTGGCGCGGAGAGCATCGGCCTGCGCCACGAAGCTTGGCATATGCTTCATATGGCATGTGGGCGTGAACGCACCGGGCACACCGAAAAGCGCCACCGTGCCCTGCCCCAACACATCGTTCGAGGGGATGCCCTTCGGTCCTTCGTCGGTCATCTCGAAGAAGGTCGCTTCGGGCAAGGTATCGCCAACGGCAATCGTCATGATCTGTCCCTCACTTGCTGTCTGGGGTCGACAACCCGATGGGCCCGGGTTGCGATATGGGACATAGCGCGGCACGGAGGGTGGCGATAGAGGGCGCGATGGATGCCTCCGAATTGCCTGCGCAGCCAGTCATTTGATGGGACGGCCAGTTGGTTTCGTTTGCCGGGCGCTATGCGTCTGCCCGATGATGGCAGGCCGGTTCGTGCGGGGCTCCGCGCCCTCCCGCGTCAGTTGTTGCGCAAAATCATTGACACTCTCAGAACGCTGCGGGGCGTCGAGGCGCAACACGGTCGTCGTGTCGGACATCTTCGTTAGCGTTTTGTTCGGGCGACTCGACCTAACGTGTCGTGGGAGGGCGCGGCGCTGAGGGTGTGAGCGCATCGGCGAATCCAGGTCGCCATGGGCCTCGCCGGCCTGTTCTAGAGAGCGCGAGTGTGCGCCGGGCGATCCGAACTAAGGCGCCTTGCCCTGTCAGCGCGACCCCACCGAGAGCGCCTTGTCTTGGCCGGTCGACTCGACCCGGGCCGCCTTGCCGTGGCAGACCACGTCGTGGCGCCTCGCGCCGGGAAGCGGCGCGACCGAGCATTCGATGACCGAGAGCAGAGCGAGATTACCGGCCGAGAGCGGGACGCCCTTTGCGCTGAGGCTTTCCCGGCATCTTCGCGATCTCTTCCGCCTCGCCTGGCCCGTGATGTTGAGCCGGGCCGGCATCCTCGTCATGGCCTTTGCCGATATGGCGATGCTGGGCCGCTATGCCGTGGGTGCCGCGGGCGAGGCCAATCTCGGCCTTGCTGTCTTCATTCCCGTCCTCGTCTTCTGCATCGGGCTCGCCTCGGGCTCTGTGCCGATCATCGCGCAGGCCTTCGGTGCCGGGCGAACCGCGGAATGCGGACGGGCCTGGCGGCGGGCGATGGTCTGGTCGGCCGTGACCTCGACCATAGGGGCGCTCCTCGTCTTGCAGAGCGAGGCGGTGCTGACGGCGATGGGACAGCCGCCGGCGCTCGCCGCTGCCGGTGGGCGCGTGGCGGAAATGCTGGCACCGGGGCTCGTGGCGCAAGTGCTGTTCGCCGTCTGCGCTTTCTATCTCGAGGCGACGCATCGGCCGATCTCGGCGCTTTTGGTCATGCTAGGCGCCAATGTCGTCAATGTGGCGCTCAACTGGCTGCTGATCTGGGGGCATTGGGGCCTGCCGGAGATGGGGGCGGCGGGGGCAGCGCTCGGCTCGACCATCATCCGCTTCGGCGCGGCGGGGGCAATGGTTGCGATCATCCTCTCTCAGCCGAGAGCCGCCGCAGCGGGTGTCTCGGGCCCTTGGGAGACGTTTTGGGGCCCGGGCGGTTGGCGCGCCGGTTGGCCGATGCGCAAGCTTGGGATGTCGGCGGGGCTATCGAACGGTTTCGAGACCATCGGCTTTGCCGTGATGAGCCTGGTTGCGGGACTGCTGGGGGCGCTGGCGCTTGATGCCTATGCGATCAGTCACAACCTCGTCTCGACGGTCTTCATGATCGGTCTCGGGCTGGCCGTCGCAACCGGGGTTCGGGTCGGCAATGCGGTTGGCGCGGGCCTGCCGGGCGAGGCGGCCTTTGCCGGTTGGTGCGGGCTTGGCGCGTCCTTCGTGATCATGGCGGTGCTCGCGGCCCTTGTCTTCGCGTTCCGCCCGGAGATCGCGGCGGTCTACACCGACGATCCGGCGGTCATCGCGCGCGTCTCGGCGCTCCTCGCCGTCGCCGCCTTCATCTTCGTGCCCGACGCGATGCAGGTCGTCATGGGCATGGCGGTGCGCGCGCTTGGCGATGCCTGGGTGCCCATCGGCATCTATGCGCTCAGCTTCTCGGCGATCCTCGTGCCCTTGGGCCTCTATCTCGGGCTCGAGACGCCTCTGGCGGAGCGCGGCCTCGCCCTCGCCATCGTCATCGTCTGTGTCCTCGCGACGATCCTCATGACCTGGCGCTTCGCGTGGCTCAGCAGGCGGAGCGCCGCGGCATGAGCAGGAGTTGGTTCGAGACCAAGGATCTCTGGTGGATGCGCGCCTGGGAGCGGTTCATCTATTTCGGCCTCAGGAGTTTCGAGTTCCTGACGCGGCCCATTCCGCTTTGGCAGGTGACCGAGTTCCTTGCACGGATCGGGGGCTGGCTGCTGCCGCGTCTGCCGGGACCGCGCCAACGGCTCGTGGAGAACTTCGCCCGGGTCTATCCTGAGATGACGCGCGATGCGCGACGGGTGCTGATGCGCGATACCTGCCGGCACTTCACCCGGCTCAGCATCGAATACGCGCATTTCGGCCGGTTCCTGAACGATGCGCGGATCGAGCCGAAGGGTCTCGAGAACCTTGCGGCACCTCATGGGGCCGGGCGAGGTGTCGTGCTCGTCTCGGCCCATTACGGGAATTGGGAGGCCGTGCGGATCGCGGCGCTGAAGGGTGGCTACCCTTGCGGCATCATCTATCGGCCCTTCAACAACCGTTTGCTGGATGGCTACACGGTGCGCCTGATCAGCGCGGCGGGAGAGCCTGTGCTGCACAAGGGGCCGCGGGGTATGCGGGCGCTGCATAAGCATGTGGCGACGGGTGGGATCGCGCTCGTTCTTGTCGACCAGCGGAACACGGGCGCGCCGTTGATCCCGTTCCTGGGCCATCCGGCCGAGACGGTCACCGTCGCTGCGGCCTTGGCGCATCGCACGGGGGCAGCGCTCATTCCGGCCGTGGCGCCGAGGCTCGACGAAGCGGGCCGCTTCGAGGCGCGTTTCGAGCCTGAGATCCCGCCCTCGGACCCGGAGACGATGATGACCGCCGCGAATGAGCGGATCGCCGCCTGGATCACAGAGGATCCGGCGCAGTGGTTCTGGCTCCACCGACGGTGGAAGCGGCCACGCCCATCGGCCTGAAGGGCGACCCGATGAATGCTCGGGGTCCGACCGAGACACCAGGTTCCGTCGTTGCCGGACTTGATCCGGCAATCCAACTTGTTCCCAGATGTTTGTAATCGGTCGGTTTCCTGGATCCCCGGGTCAAGCCCCGGGACGACGTGAGTGGATGCTCACCGCCTCACTTGGACGACTTGCGTGCCATGCGGTTTCACGCGCTGAGTAACCCCGTGGTCCCTCGGCGCAGCCGGGAGATCACGGGTAGTTCTTGGAGGCTGACAGCCTACTCGGCCTTGGCCGTGGCGAGGGGTGCGCCTGCGAGGTAATAGGCGGTGGCCAGGACGGGGCCGGCCTCGTCGGCCTGGGCCCAGATCGCGACCCCCTGCCCTTCGCCGGGTTCCGGCACCATCACGGACCGTCCGACCCCCGCTGCGGTGCCGATGCGGATGAAGTCGCGAACCACGTTGTGGTAGGTAATCTCGCGGCCGGCGTTCTCACCCCGCGCGATCGCAACCGCGGCCTCCCGATCGAAGACGGCGATATGGACCTCGGACGACGGTTCGAGATCCGCGAGCTTCGCGATCAGGCCGCCATCCTTGCGCTGGATCTCGATCCGCCCGGGTTTGGCTGCCGCCGCCATCTTGTCGACGGCGTTCTTCACTTCGCCCGACCGGCTGCCGACGACGCCCTCCTGCCCACCGACGACCATCTGCGGCGTGTAGACCACGCGTGCGCCCCAGGCATCGCGGTAGTCGATC
Source organism: Pseudomonadota bacterium (assembly GCA_039178805.1). Lineage (GTDB taxonomy): Bacteria > Pseudomonadota > Alphaproteobacteria > Rhodobacterales > Rhodobacteraceae > Thermohalobaculum. The sequence continues at coordinate 22,158 of JBCDFC010000035.1, forward strand.
TGGCGCTTGGTGTAGCGGCTATCGGCGAAGGTATCGCGCCAACCGAGATAGTCCCAATAGTCGACATGGAAGGAGAGCGCGAGCACGCCGTCGTTCTCCGTCAGCTCACCCAGCAGTCGATCCGCGGGCGGGCAGCTCGAGCAGCCCTGGCTGGTGAAAAGCTCGACCAGCACTGGGCCCTCTGCCGCAGCGGGCAAGGGTGCGGCAAGACCGAGGCCGATGGCGAGTGCCCCCAGCAGCCGGCGGGAAGCCGACTGGGGAACGCGGGCGGGGGCTGTCGAGCGCTTACGAGAATCCTGTGTCATGGCCAGGAACATACGGTGCCGATGCTTCCCCGCAAATCACGAGCACGTGCCGCCCCGCTCACATTGGCGCACAACGATGTGCGGCACTGCAAAATACCCAGGTCCTGGCGGGTCCGGCACGCGGTGAGCGTGAGCGTCTTTCTGCGCCACGCCTTCGGGTCGCGCCTGGTGATGACGGTCATGGGTGTCTCGAACAGCCCCCTAATGCAGCACGAACTCCTGATCCACCATTCGCAGCTCGGCCGGGCGGATCAGCTCCGCATGGCTCAATCGGACGGAGTGGATGGGCCCATCGAGCTCACGTTCCCAGAAATCGAGGAAGTGTTTCAGGACCGGGAATTTGGGGGCCATGTCGTAGTCCTGCCAGACATAGGTCTGGAGCAGCGACTGGGCGTCCGGCAGCCGATAGGTGATCTCTGCCGTGGCAAGGGAGTAGCCGGCCAGTTGCCGGCGAAAGTCACGATCGACGGTGGTCGTCGTGGGCGTCGTCGTGGGCATCGTGATGGGCATCGTCATGGGTGTCGCGGATCTCTTCTCCTTTAGCGCTCGCGTCTCGACCCCGGCGCGCGTTTCGGCACGGACCCAGGATGAGCCGGTCCCCTATGATGACGATGAAAGTTTCGAATTCGCTACCTAGAAAATGCGCGAAATCGAGGCAATAATGCGCGCGCGCTTACAGGAGCGGCTTCGGCCCTGATTGCGCGCGCGCCAGAGGCGTGTTGAGCGGCCCCACTGCTTAGCGAACGATCATCACGCTGGCCTTGGCGTGGCTGGCGACCGTGCCGCCGTTCGAGGGCAAGAGATAGTCGGTGAAGCCTGGCACATGGCTTTGCATCACGATGAGATCGGCAGACATGTCCGCGGCCGCCTGGATCAGCTTGTCATCGAGATCGATCGAGATGTCGTGCGAGACGATGGCGCGGCTGTCGGCCTCGATCCCGCGCTGGCTGGCTTGATTCGCGGCGAAGGCTGCGAGCTTGCGGCGGAATTCCTCGGGGTCGTGGGCGACGGCGCTTGGCGAGGACATGGTGACGCCGACATAGGTGACGGGCGCGCCCCAAAGCTTGGATTGTTCGGCAGCGACCGCGAGAGCCCGGTCGAGCCGTTCGACATGCGCAAGATCGACGGGCGCCATGATGTGCTTGAACATTTGTTCCTCCCTTCTCGATGAGGGAGGCTTAGCCGATCCGGCAGGGCGCCGCTTTGGCCAGGATCAAAGGCTTGGGCTTGGGCCGGTATCGTCGTGGGAAGCGTTGCAGCTTGGTGGTCTGGCTCGGACCTTCGGGACTGTCATTGCCGGCCTTGATCCGACAATCGAGCTTTTCCTGGGAAACCGAGAGGATTTCGGTCTTCTGGATCCCCGGGTCGAGCCCGGGGATGACACCGATGGCTTCGTTTCTTCCGAGCCGGAACACTAAATGCCAGCGCCCGGCGAGATCGGTCGCCGGGCGCTGGGTTCTGGTGCTGGATCCCCCGGGCCGCGCCGGGGGATGATGGTGTCGGATGGGTGGACGGGTCTGACTGCCGGCTACGCCACCTCGACCGTGCGGAGGAGTTGCTCGGTCTTTGCTTCGTCGATGCGGTGGTGGAGTTTCTGCGATTCGTGGACGTCGCGCACGACCTTGGCGAGGCTGAAGGCCGAGGACGTGATGTAGAGGACGCCCATGGTCAGGAAGGCCTGGAAGGTGAGGCTCAGCTCCGCCTGCCAGATGCCGATGCCGATGGCGCCGGCGGCGATGATGAAGTTGCCATAGCAGTAGTAGATCCAAGCCTGTGAGTTCATTGCGTTATCTTGCATCACGCGTCTCCTTTGCTGTCTTGCGTGTCAGTTTCCGTCTTGAGCCTTCCGAGGATCGCAGCGCGGCGCGACGCTCGTTCGTTGGCGAGGCCCGCCTCTTCGACGCGGGCATCGAGGTCGTCGGAGGTCGTGCCGGCCGTGCCGAGAAGGGCGGCTGCGGCATCATCGGCCTCTCGGCCGCTCTCCTGCATGCGCTTCGCGAGCGCCTCCGCCCTTTCGAGAGGAGACGGGATGGGTGCCGAGGCGGCCGCGAGCGGGCCGCTCATCCCCCGTGCGAGCCTGCCGGCGCGGGCTGCGCGAAGATCGGCGGCAAGGGTCGTGATGCGCCGCTCTCCTTCGGTCGTGGCTTGGCGGAGCGCGGTGATCCGCGTCTCGAGATCCGCCTCGATCCGGCGGGCGCCCTCGATCTTGTCCTCGAGATCGGCGATCCGCTCCACGAGGTCGTTGGCCAGGGCCTCCTCCTCACGCTCGAGTGCGGCGCGCGCCTCGGTCTCCCGCCGCGCGATCTCCGCCTTCGCCTCCTCGCGTCGACGCGCTTCGGCTTTGCGCTTCGCGACGAGCGTTGCCAGGCCGTGGCGGGCGCGGCGCAGATCCGCTTCGGCTTCGCGTAAGTGTTGCGCCATCAAGCGCGGCGCCTCTCGATCGATCACCGCCTCCTCGGCTTCGGCCGTGCGGGCGCGCAACAGCGTTCGCAAGGTCCAGATCATGGGACTTGTTCTCCTTGAACCATGTTCATGTCTCCGTCAGAAGGTGCCTGGCCAGGGTCACTCTCAGGGCTGTTGGCTTCGTGAACGACGTTCAAATACTGAATAAGCGAATCCTGAACGATGTTCAAGAAGAAAATGAACGGCGTTCAAAACTGGAGGGTGGCATGCGGCGGGCGCATGGGGAAATCCGCGAGGGCGCGATCGAGCGGAGCGAGGAGATCCTTGCCGCCGAAGGGCTGGAGGCAGTGACGGCGCGACGGGTCGCAGGTGCGATCGGTGTCTCGGTCGGCACGCTCTACAACGTGTTCGGCCATCTCGACGGATTGGTGCGGGCGGTCAATCGGCGGACGATGGCGCGGCTTCGCGGTCGGCTGTCGGATGCGTTGGTCGCAGAGGCGAGCAGCAAGGCCGAGGATCGGCTGATCGCCCTCGCCCTCGCCTATTTCGATTTCGCGCGGGAGAACCCGGCGCTGTGGGATGCGCTTTTCCGGCACCGCATGCAGACCCCGCCGGAGGTCGCGGTGGAGGAAGAGTTCTCGGAGATGACGGAGATCCTTGCCGAGGCGACCGGCAGGCAAGTGCCGAGTGAGGCGCTGTTGGCGCTCTGGGCGGCGACGCATGGGGTCGTGGAACTGACCATGACCCGCCGCCTGCCAGAGGCGAGCGTCGCCGACCCCCGCCGCTTCCTGGAAATCATCGTTCGGACGGGGGCCAGGGGCCTCGCCGCGGAGCGTGGTTGAGCGCTGCCGAGATCGGTCTTCGACGAACGCAACGCCGATCGGGCCACGCCTATTCCTTGCGCTCGTGCGCGTTTCGACCTGACGTACTCATGTCATGCTCGGGCTTGACCCGGGCATCCATGGCCTCGGACGCTGGATCGCCGGGTCAGGCCCGGCAATGACGCAATTGCCGTGAGCGCGTTAGGCCAGAGGGCGTTCCAGTGGTTAGAGTCTGACGCGACCCACCATCCACGTCATCCCCGCGCTCAACCCGGGGATCCAGAAGTCCAAACGAATTCAGCGGCCTCCAGGAAAACTGGATTGCCGGATCAAGTCCGGCAATGACGGCGTGACGCGTCCTAGGCAAACCACTAAGCCGCCTTGGCGAGGTTTCTGAGGACGTAATGGAGGACGCCGCCGTTCTCGACATATTCGATCTCGACCTCGGTATCGATCCGGCAGAGGAGGCTGATCTCCTTCACGGTGCCGTCCTTGTAGGTGATCGTCGCGGGCACGCGCTTGCGGGGTCTGAGGTCCTCCTCGAGCCCGGTGATCGATACAGTCTCGTCGCCCGTGAGCCCGAGGGTTCTGCGCGTATCGCCTTCGGTGAACTCGAAGGGGATGACGCCCATGCCGACTAGGTTGGAGCGGTGGATGCGCTCGAAGCTTTCGGCGATGACGGCCCTCACGCCGAGGAGCGCCGTGCCCTTGGCCGCCCAGTCGCGTGAGGAGCCGGTGCCATATTCCTTGCCCGCTATCACGACGAGCGGGGTGCCCTCTGCCTGATAGGCCATGGCGGCGTCGTAGATCGCCATCTGCTCACCGTCCGGGCCCTTGGTATAGCCGCCCTCGACACCGTCCAGCATCTCGTTTCGGATGCGGATGTTGGCGAAGGTGCCGCGCATCATCACTTCGTGGTTGCCGCGGCGCGAGCCGTAGGAGTTGAACTCGCGCGGGGCCACCTGGCGGTCGACGAGGTAA
>JBCDFC010000036.1:0-26081 GCA_039178805.1 Pseudomonadota bacterium
CCGGCATGGACCACGTCGACCCGGTCGCCCGCCGCGGCCTGCGTCGCGAACTGTGTGTAGAATTGGATGGTGGTCTGCGGGTCGTAGGCGATGAGCTCGATCTGACGGTCGAGAAGCCCGCCCGCAGCGTTGATCTCGGAGACCGCCATTTTCGTCGCCTCGAGCATCGGCCGGCCGAGGAGTTCTAGCCCGCCAGACTGATCCAGGATCGCGGCCATCTTGATCGGCTCCGCCGCGCGGACGATCGCCGGGGCGGCGAGGACGGCTGCGGTGGCGCCACTGGCCTGTAGGAGGCCGCGCCGCGAGAGGCGTTTCAGGGTCATGTAGTCTCTCCTCTGTCGTTCACGCCGCTTGGGGGTGCGGACGCGGATGCGCGGGCGGGTTTTCAGGTATCGCCTCGCGCCGGTTCTTGGCCTTCTTCTGAGCCCGGTTCTGGGCCCCGTTCTACGCCCGGCTCTGGGCCCCGTTCTGGGCCCCGTTCTGGGCTCAGTCGGCCTTGGCCTTCTCGCCTGGCGGGGCGGAGCCGTTCTGGCCGCCCGTGCGGAGGCGGCCTGCGACTTCGCCGAAGCCGCCGCCCACATTCATGCCAATCTCCTCGCCGAGCTTCTGGACGGCGGGGAGTTGCAGGGCCATGCCGAGGATGCCGTCGATGACCTGGTTCACCATCGGCCCGTCGGAGCCGCCTGCCGACGCACCGTTGCCGTTGATGGGGCCGAAGCCCGTGACGTGGTTGATGCGGATCGAGTCGATCTTCTCCGCCGGTTTCACCATCTCGCGCACGACTTCAGGCAGCGCGTCGATCTTGGCGAGGTCGACCTTCATGCGCACGATCTCATCGCTCTGCGCGTTCTGGGCAGCGAAGAGCGCGGCCTCGCCCTCGGCTTGGGCGAGAAGCCGGGCCTTGGCGGCGGCGGCCTTCATCTCCTCGGCATTGGCCTCGGCTTCCGCCATCGCGCGCACGGTGCCGGCTTCGGAGGCGACGCGAGTGTCGTCGACGGCCGCTTCCTTCTCCGCCTCGATCACGGCGAGTGCCTTGATGCGTTCTGCGTTGGCGGTTTCCTTCGCGGTGACGACCCGTTCGCGCCCGACCACCTCCGAGGCGATCGCGTCCGCGGCGGCGGCCTGGGCGCTTGCGGCCTCGGCCTTTTTGGCGGCGATCTGAACCTCGCTGTCGGCCTTGGCGCTGCGTTTGGCGAGTTCGGCTTGGTAGTCGATCTCCGCCACTTCGCGGTCGGACTGGATCTGCTTCGCGCGCACCTCCATGTCGCGCTGGATGCGGGCGTATTCGCGCCGCTCCTCGGCCTCGGCCTGCGCTTCGGCGATCTCGGCCATGGTCTTGGCGCGGGAGGCTTCGATGGCCTTGCCCTGGGCGAGTTGGGCCTCTTCCTCCTCCTGCTCGATCAAGAGCCTGCGTTTCGAAGCGTCAAGATGGCTCTGCCTGACGGCGGTCTCGGCGGCGTTCTCGATCTCGGCCCGTTCCTTTTTGTTCGTGGCGATCACTTCGGCGAGGCGCCGCATGCCGACCGCGTTGAAGGCGTTGTCCTGGTCGAGAGCGGCGAAGGAGGTTTGATCGAGGCGGGTGAGCGAGACGGCCTCGAGCAGGAGCCCGTTCGCTTTCAGCCGGGGTTCCAGCACCTCGCCCACCTCGGCCACGTATTTGCCGCGGTTATCCTGCAGCGCGTCCATCGTGTAGGTCGCCGCGACCGAGAGGAGCGCATCCACGAGCTTACCTTCGAGCAGATCGGCGAGATCCGTGGCGCGGAAAGCCTTGGAGCCGAGCGCCTGGGCCGCCGTCGCGACCCCTTCATTCGTCGGCTCGACGCGCACGTAGAATTCGGCCGTTGCGTCGATGCGCAGGCGATCCTGCGTGATGATCGATGTCTCGCCCACGCGCTCCACCTCGAGCCGCATGGTGCGCATGTTCACTTCGGCCGAGCGGTGCAGGAACGGCAGGCTGAAGACGCCGCCGTCGAGGACCACGCGCTGACCGCCGATACCGGTACGGACCAACGCGACCTCGCGGCTGGCCTTCAGATAGAACCGGTTCAAGAGCAGGATGATCAGAACGACGAGGACGATCGCGCCAAGTACGAGCCAGATCATGATTTCTCCTCCGCAACGCCGCGAGGGGCCCGGGCCGATCATCGGGTGCCCGTCGAAATTGTGCAGGTATCGTGCCAGTGGCCGCGGGGGCCGAATCCGACGGCATTTCAGCCGAGTTCCCCTCAATCTCGACCGAAGCGGTGGATTCTCAAGCGTTTTGCCGCATACGGTGCACAATCAAGACGCTTTGAGCCGTGCCTTGCCTGAGATACGGGCAGATTGATCGAGTATTCGCCAGACTTGCGCCGAGACATGGGCGATCGCACACAGCTTTTCGTGACTGTGCGGGCGTGCCGTAGCCATGGAAACCGCGATGGGGGCTGCTGTAGTCTCCAGCCGCGTCAGGATGAGCGCCCTTTGCCGAGCCGGAGCCGTCGATGCCTTTCACGTCCCGCCTGATGCGCCGCTGGCATCGATTTGCCGGGGTTTGCGCCTGCCTCACGGCGCTATCGGCAGCATCCGTTGCCATGGCCTGCGGTGGAGAGGACTTGTTGGCGCTCATGCCCGCCGGGGAGCGTGCGGCGCTGGAGCGTAAAGCCGAGGCGGTGATCAACGGTCAAGGCAGGCTGTGGCTTGTCGAGGCGCCGTCGGGTGCCAAAGGTCACCTCTTCGGCACCTATCACGACACCGAAGCGGGGGAGTATCTGAGCCCGGAGATCGACACTGCCTTCGATGGCTCGGAACGGCTGATCGTCGAGCTCAGCGGCGATGAGCTGGCGGCGATGGAAGCGCGACTGGCCACCGATCCGAGCTTCACCTTCGCGGACGGTGGTGATGGGCTTGCCGCGCGCCTTGCGGCCGGGCTCGACGCGGATGAGCGGCGCGTTGCTGAGGAGGTCTTGGAGGCCCGCGGGTTGAGCCTGGCGCTGGCCACCAGGCTGCGGCCCTGGATCTTGTTCTCGCTGCTCGGCACACCTGCCTGCCAGCTTTCGGCGATGGGTACGGGGGCGCCGGTGCTCGACCGTCAATTGATCGTTCGGGCGGATGAGCGGTCGGTGCCGGTCATCGGACTCGAGAGCTATGAGGCTGCACTCGGTGCCTTCGGCGCGCTCGGCGAGGAAGACGCCATGACGCTGGCCCGGGATATGCTGGCATTGGCGCCCCGCGAGGAGGATGTGCGGCGGACGCTGTTGGCGCTTTATGCCGAGGGGCGGACGGGGATGATCCGCGCGCTGTCGGAACATCTGGCCGAGCGCCATGCGACACGCGATCGGGCGGCTACGGTCGCGAGCGGCGAGGCCTTCGTCGAAGCGATCCTTTCGACGCGCAACCAGGCGTGGATGACGCATCTTGTGCCGGCGATGAATGAGCCCGGCAGCTTCGTGGCGGTCGGGGCGCTGCACCTGCCGGGGGAGGACGGCCTCGTGGCCCTTCTGCGGGCCGACGGCTTCACCGTGACGCCGGTGGCCGAGACGCCCGTGCCGCGCTAAAGCGCCTTTCGACCTCGCCTGGTCACGTCATGCCCGGGCTCGGGCTCGGGCTTGACCCAGGCATCTATGGCGCTGGCGTTGGATTGCCGGGTGGAGCCCGGCAATGACATCTTTCCTTTGAACGTGGAACGCGCGCCATCTCAATCCCCGGGCTCGGGTCTTGGGATCATGTGCTGCGCTCCGTGAAGCGCCCGTGTGCCGCCGATGTCAGGCGAAAGTGGCGCCCACCAGAAGGCAGCCGGCTGCGGCGAGGCTGAGCGGCAGGCGCAATGCAGGCCACCAGGACGGCGCGCCCCCGGCGGCAGTCAGGCGCAGATCGGCCCAAAGGAGCAGGAGAAAGCCAAGCGCGAGCAGCCCGGCGCGCCAAGGCTCCGGCAGGATCGCCACGGGCCAGGCGTAAAGCGCCGGCAGCACCGCGAGGGCGTAGAGCGACCAGGCGCCCTCTGCGCCACCCTGCCGCTCCGCACCGAGCCCGACCGCCGCAAAACCCCAACGGCAGCCTCCCATGAAGGACAGGATCACCGCTCCGTACCCGGCGAGAAGCTCGCTGGCGAGCGCGCTTGGCCGGTCGTCGAGCATCGCCACGCCGGCCGCGCAGGCGAAGAACGGCAGCAGTCCCGCAAGGCCAAGCCAACCCGGTGCCGTAGGCGCCCCCGGGAGGAGGCGCGCGAGCAACCCACCGCCACCGGCCTCAGGCGCGCCGCCCGCATTCGTGTCATGCTGCGCCATCTCGTCCTCCCATCTCGCAACGCCGGAATATGGCGCCATTTGTCGTGAAGCGAAGTAGAGCCGAAATTTGGACAATCCCATGACGAATGCCGCAGCGATCACAACCGATGTGAGCGAAAGCGCCGACCCGAAGGCTGCATCGACGGTTTTCTTCGACGGCGCGTGCCCTGTCTGCCGGCGCGAGATCGAGACGTATCGGCGGATGGCGGGGGCCGAGGCGATGGAATGGGTGGATGTCTCTGCCGTGCCCGAGGAGGCGCTACCAGAGGGCAAGGATCGGGCCGCGCTTCTGGCCCGCTTCACTGTGCGTCGCGCCGATGGTGAGCTGGCGGACGGGGCGGCAGGGTTCCTCTCGGTCTGGCGGGCGATGCCGCGGACGGCGGGCATTGCCAAGGTTCTGGATCGTCCGCCCGTGACCTGGATTGCGGAGGGGGCCTATCGCGCATTCCTGGTTCTTCGCAGGCTGTGGCGACGCGCTTGATGCGACGCTGATCGGCGCGCTTGCCAGCCCATCGCCGCTGGCGTAGCGGGGCGCGGCGGAGGTGCCTATGACCCAACTCATCGAAACGCTGGACGCTGTCGCGGGCGATTACGACGCGCTCCTCGTTGATCTGTGGGGTTGCTACCATAACGGCATAGCACCCTACGCGCAGGCGATGGATGCGCTGCGCCGGTATCGGGCGGAGGGCGGGATAGTGGTCCTGCTGACCAATGCGCCGCGCCCGGCCTCGGGCGTTCTGCGTTTCCTGGACCGGATCGGAGCACCTGCGGCCCCTGGCGATACCCATGACGGTGTCATGTCGTCCGGCGAAGCCTGTCGGCGGGCGATGGCGGACGGGCGGTTCGGGCGGTACTTCCACTATATCGGACCGGATCGCGATCTCGACATGCTCGCGGATTTCGACGGCAAGCCTGTGTCGCTCGACGAAGCGGAGACGATCCTGCTCGTTGGCCTCCGCGATGATCAGACAGAGCAACCCTCGGACTATGATGCGGAGTTCGAGGACTGGGCAGCGCGCGGTCTGCCGGTGTTGTGCGCCAACCCGGACATCATCGTCGATCGGGGGCATGAGCGGCTGTGGTGCGCGGGCGCGCTCGCGCAGCGTTATGCCGAGCTGCATGGTCCGAACGGCGCGGAGCTGGTCTGGTACGGCAAGCCCCATCCGCCCTCATACACCGAGAGTTTTGCGATGATCGACGCGCTTGCCGGACGGGCCGTGCCGAGATCGCGTATCCTGGGCATCGGCGACGGCATCGCGACGGATGTGAAGGGAGCGCATGCGCAGGGGTGCGATGCGATCTTCGTCACCGGCGGGATCGCCGCGCGCGAGGTCGGGGACGATCAGGAGCATCCCGATCCTGCCCGCCTCGACGCGTTCTGCGCGACCCATGGCGAGGTGCCCCGCTATGCCATGCCGTTCCTGCGGTAGGGCCGCGAACCGACGAAACGATCTGCCATAGGGCATGACGGCGGCACGAACGCCTGCTAAGGCGGCGCAGCCCAGAAGCCGAGCGCCAGGGAGATCGCGCCGATGTTCGAGAGCACCCTCCTTATCCGCCTGCCCGAGAGTGGCGCCGATCCGGATTTGCGCGCGGCCGCGAGCAGCCCGTTCCTGCAACGTATCGGCCCGGGCGAGAGCACGCTGACGGCCGCCGGTGGCGAGGTGCGGCTGCAGGGGATGACGGCGCGCGTCTCGCTCTTGCGGGTGCCGATCGTGGACGATGCGCTCGACGAAGCGGCGGGGGCGTGCCTGCGTTGGTCAAAAGCCGGGGACATGGTCGCGCTGCATGATGCGCAGATCTTGATTACGACCCGTCTCGACAACCCGACACCACCCCCGTCGGCGGACATGTCGGATGAGAAGCTGGGTGAAGTTCGGGCCCGGCAGCGGATGGAGGCGCGGGCGGAGGCACGGTTCACCCATCATCTGGCAGCAGCCCTTTCGCAGCAGTGCAACGCGATCGGGCTCTACCGCGAACTGACCCGATCCCTGATCTCCGCCGACGACATTCTGCACGACCTCTCGATCATGGATCGTGAGGGAACCTGGCCGGTGGAGAGCTGGTGCGGCATCCGCCTGGTGCCTGAGCAACAAGAAGACGGCAGCATCGTCATCGGTGCGGTCACGACTGGCGCGACGGAACTTGCCGGATACGAGGCTGGGTTGACGCCGGTGCCGGAGGAGAAGCTGCGAGAGGGTCTTCGCGTGCTGCTGAGCCTTGCGTCCTTTGCCATTTCACGGCCTGCGGGGGTGGGAGAGGGCGATCTGGCAGATCCGAACACGAGCGAGCCGAGCTACACGGCCGAGTATCATCTCGGCGAGGACGGCATGCCGGATCTGCTGCAGATCACCATGCACTGACGTCTCGCCGCGCGACGCAGCGCAGCTTTCTGCATCCGAAGAAAAGAAAATCGCAATTATATTGCGCAAGATTGTTGCCGCGATCTGTGCGATGCGCTAGGTGTGCCGCAGCGCAGCACGCCGGTGCCGACATGGCCGGGAGAGTGTGCACGCTGCGGAAGGAAACGCCCCTCCGATGACGGTCGGGACAGGAGATGTAGGATGTTCGACAGCGGCGATACCGCCCGGGATGCGGGTGTCGACGGGATCTTCGATGGCGCGGGCCAGCCGATCCGGCGCGGCACGATCTGTATCGAGGACCTTGAGATCGGGATGGAGCGGAGCCTTGCGCGCACCGTAACCGACCGGGAGATCGCGCTCTTCGCTGAGCTGTCGACTGATCGCAATCCGGTCCATCTCGACGAAGAATACGCCCAAGAGACGATCTTCGGCGGTCGCATCGCCCATGGCATGCTGACCGCCGGCCTGATCTCGGCCGTCATCGGGGAGCAACTGCCAGGCCATGGCACGGTCTATATGGGGCAGTCGCTAAAGTTCCTCGGCCCTGTTCGACCGGGCGACAGAGTGATCGCATCCGTGCGTGTCGGCGATATCGATCACGCCAAGCGCCGCGTGACCCTTGATTGCCGCTGCACCGTCGGCGAGAAGACCGTGCTCAAGGGCGAGGCACTGGTGCTCGCGCCCTCCAAGAAGTTCGACTAAGGCCCCGCGGACAGCGCTTCCAGCCTGCGCCGGCGGGGAGACGGGTTCCCGCAGGCGAGGCGTGATGCAGCGGATCGACGGCTACAGCCATGGCGCCGCTGACGCGCGCGTCCGCCCGCTCGCAGGCGCGACAGCGGCGCTTGGCAATCTTGACGGTGTTCATCTCGGCCATCAGGCGCTGCTGCGCACAGCGGCGGAGGCTCTGCCCCGCGCACCGCTTGCAGCGATCACCTTCGAGCCTCATCCCCGCATGTTGTTCCAGCCGAATGCCGCCCCCTTCCGGCTGACCACGGATAGCGAGCGGGCGCGGCTGCTGGAGGAGCTAGGGGTCGACCGCCTTGCCGTGCTGCCCTTCGACCGCGCGCTTTCGGGGATGAGCCCTGGCAGCTTTGCACGCGACGTGCTCGCGAGAGGCCTCGGCGTCTCGCATCTCGTCGTGGGTGCCGATTTCCGCTTTGGTCGGGGACGGGCGGGGGACGCGGCTATGCTGGCAGCTCTCGGCCGGTTGCTTGGATTCGGCGTCACGGTGATGCCGATGGTGGGCGACGAGACCGGCGACTACTCCTCGACCGCCGCGCGCACGGCTATCTGCAAAGGCGAGATGGCCGAGGCCGCCGCGATCCTGGGCCGCCCCCATGCCGTGACGGGACGCGTCAGCCAGGGCGATCAGCGGGGCCGGACGCTAGGCTATCCCACGGCGAACCTCAGCTTCGACGAGCAGCTCGTCCCGGCCTATGGCGTCTATGCTGCACGGGTCCTCGTCCTCGATGGCCCCCATGCTGGCCGCTATGACGGCGTCGCCTCGATCGGCGAGCGGCCGACCTTCGGCAAGAACGCGCCGAACTTCGAGGTCCATCTCTTCGATTTCTCGGGCGACCTCTATGGTGCGGCCATCGTCGCCGAGCTCGTTTCCATGCTGAGGGGGGAGCTCGCCTATGACGGGGCCGAGGCGCTCATCGCCCAGATGGACCGCGACAGCGCTGAGGCACGCGCTATCCTAAACGTCACGGCGGGCTGAGCCCCGCATTCCTCACGGCGCAGTACGCGCCTCCCGCCGAGCACGGACCCAGAATGCGTTCCACGATCTTCAACCTGTTCTTCTACAGCTACAGCTTCTACATCGCCGCGAAACTCTACATCATCGCCGTCCTGCGCGGCCGGCGCGAGGCGCTCTACCCCACGATCAAGGAATGGGGCGAGACGACGATGCGCGCCGTCGATATCATTCTGGGCGCGAAGATCGAAATCCGGGGCTGGGAGAAGATCCCGCGAGACCGCCCGCTCCTCTTCGTCTCCAAGCATCAGTCGGAGCTCGATGTCGTGCTGCTCGCCGTGCTGATGCCGAATGTGGGCGCCGTGGCGATGGAGGAGCTGACCAAGTACCCGTTCTTCGGCAAGATGATGAAGACGCTGGATGTCGTCCTGGTAGCCGTCGATGGCGGCCCGCAGAACCGGACCGAGCAGTCCGTCGAGGGGGCGCAGCGCACTTTCGAGCAGGACAGGCCGATGATCATCTACCCCGAGGGTGAGTTGATGAGCCTAGGCGCGAAGGAGCGTTACCGGCGTGGGGCTGCGCATATCTATACACGCCTGCGCCCGCGAGCGATCCCGGTCGCGACCAGCGTCGGCGTTGTCTGGCCTCGGCGCGAATGGCGGAAGAACCCGGGCCTGACGGGCGCGATCGAGTTTCTCGAACCTCTGCCCGATGACCTGGACTTCGACACGTTCATGGCGGAGGCGGAGCGTGTGATCGAGGACAACACGATGCGCCTCATTCGCGAGCATGCACCGGCCCCGATGCTGGCCGAGGCCGAGACCCGCAAGGCACGCAACGCGACGAACAACGGCTGAACGGTGGGGGCGACACGGGTGCCAGCCGGATGGCAGACGGGTGCCATACGGCTGCGATACGCCGGGCGCGTCCGCTTTCCCTCCGCCCCCCAGCAGCGCAGAAACGCGTTTCTGGGCTTGGATGTCGTGGCTCTTCGAGCGCGGGGCGATGCGCGCTGACGCCAGGCTACGCCTGAGACGGGGCGACGCGGGCGCTGCCCGGCGCCATTGACGAGGGGCCCCTTGCGCTGCACGTCACACCCTAGCCGCGAGAAGCGGGGGAGAGAGCGATGCAGAAGACGAGCGAGACCCCGGCGAGCCCCAACCAGTTCGCGCTGCTGAAGACACGGCGGTTCCTGCCGGTCTTCCTCGTGCAGTTCCTCGGTGCCTTCAACGATCAGGTGTATCAGAAGGCCTTCGTGGCGCTGGTGACCTATCGGTTGGCCGACCAGATGGAGACGCCCATCGCGCTCCTCGGCGTCATCGCCTCGGCGCTCTTCATCCTGCCCTTCGCCATCGTCACGCCCACCGCGGGCCAGATCGCCGATCGGGTCGACAAGGCGGTGATGATGCGCTGGGTGAAGGGGTGGGAGATCGTGGTGATGTGCCTCGCCGTGATCGGGTACCACACGCAGAACATCTACTTCCTCTACTTCGTGCTGTTCCTCATGGGGGCGCAATCGGCGGTGTTCGCGCCGATCAAGTACTCGGTCCTGCCGCAATACCTGAAACCCAACGAGTTGATCGGCGGCAACGGGCTGGTTCAGGGCTCGACTTTCCTTGCGATCATCTTCGGCACGATCCTCGGCAATGAGCTGATCCTGACGGAATGGGGCGTGACGCTCGTCTCGGTCATCGTAGTGCTGATCGCGATCATCGGGTTCATCGCGGCCTGGAACGCGCTGCCGGCACCGCCCGCGGCAGGGGAGAAGAAGCCTGTCGACTGGCTCTTCCCGCGGGCGATCTGGCAGCTCATCGCGCGGATCTCGCACAACAAGCTCGCCTTTCGGACGCTCTTCTTCATCTCCTGGTTCTGGTTCCTGGGTGCGACCTTTCTGTCGCTGCTGCCGGCTTATGCGAAAGAGGTGTTGGGAGCGGATGAGGGCGTCTTGACGGTGCTGCTCGCGGCGTTCTCGGTCGGGGTCGCGATCGGGGCGCTGTTGTCGGAGCGGCTGATCCACGGGCGTTCCCCCATCTGCCTGCCGCCCTATGGCGCGCTTGGGATGGGGATCATGGCGATCGAGCTTTGGTTCGCGACGCCCACCGCGCCGCCGCCTGAGCTCCTGACCAGGGCTGAGTTCTTCTCGGATCTCGCCGGGTGGCGGATCTTGATCGATTTCGTGCTGATCTCGGCCTGTGCGGGGGCCTATGTCACGCCGTTGAACGCGATCCTGCAGCAGACGGCCGAGGACGAGGCGCGGGCGCAGTACATCGCCGCCTCGAACGTGATCGATGCGAGCTTCATCGTGCTGTCGGCTGCCGTGGTGGGCGTGTTGATAGCGCTCGGCCTGCGGGCGGACGGCGTGCTGACAGTGCTGACGGCGTCGGGGCTGATCATGGCCTTCGTCGTCGCCCGCTTCGCGCCCGAGACCGCCATCGGCCGCGCCACGCTCCGCGCCTTCCCCCGCCGCATCCCCAACCCCGACTTCCCGCCCGGCACGCCTTGAGGGGCCGAGCGATCTGCGAAAGCTTGCCCAACTGCGTGGCTAGGATCAGATAGGCGGCGATAACCTGGGGAGTGCACCTGCGATGCCTGCTCATCGACCGAAGCCGACGCCGCTGCGCCAACAGTTCTGGGAGCTGCCCTTGGCGGCCCTCAACAGGGCCGAGTGGGAGGCGCTGTGCGATGGGTGCGGGAAGTGCTGTGTGCTGAAGCTTGAGGATTGGGACACAGGCGAGGTGCACTACACCGATGTGGCCTGTCGCCTTTTCGACGCGGAGACCTGTCGGTGTGGGCAATATGCGCTCCGCCAGACATTGGTTGAGGGCTGCGTGGTGCTTGCGCCTGAGACGATGGAGGAAGCGGCGCCCTGGCTTCCTGGCACCTGCGCCTACAGGCTCCGCCATTATGGCCAGCCGCTGCCGCCCTGGCACCCGCTGCTGACCGGCAGGGCCGAGAGCGTGGCGGAAGCGGGCCACGCGGTGCGCGACACCGTTCCCGAATGGGAAGTCGCGGAAGAAGACCTCGAAGACCATGTGATCGAAGGCATGCTGGATTGAGCGGCACCATTGCCCTCACAGAGCGAACGGCCCCAGCGACGTCATCCCCGGGCGTGACCCGGGGATCCAGAAACCCGCTCGACTTGAGCGGCTTGGCCTTGTTGGATTGCCGGGTCGAGTCCGGCGATGACGGTATCACGCGTCTCAGCCGACCGAAGGACCTAAGCGGAGCACCATCCGATGATCTTCACTTCCGACAACGCATCGGGTGCAGCACCCGAGGTTCTGGCCGCGCTGGCGGCCGGCAACCCGGGCTATACGATGCCCTATGGCGCCGATGACGGGAGCGCGCGGGTCGAAGCCATGTTGCGCGAGATCTTCGAGGCGCCCGAAGCGCGGGTCTTTCTCGTCGCGACTGGCACAGCGGCGAACGCCCTCGCGCTCGCCACCTATACCCCGCCCTGGGGCAGCATTCTGTGCCACCGCCTCGCGCATATCGAAGAAGATGAATGCAACGCGCCCGAGTTCTATGCGGGCGGCGCGAAGCTGACAGTGATTGAGGGCGATGACGCCAAGATCGATGCGGCCGTGCTGGAGCGCGTGCTCGGGTCGGAGGTGAGCGTGCACAACGCGCAACCGGCGGCGCTCTCGATCACCCAGGCGACGGAGCGGGGGGCTGTCTACACGGCCGAGGAGGTTGCAGCCCTCTCCGGCGCGGCCCGGGCGCGGGGGCTCTCAACGCATATGGACGGCACCCGGTTCGCCAATGCGCTCGCCGCGACCAATGCGTCGCCGGCCGAGATGAGCTGGCGCGCCGGCGTCG
The DNA here is from genome assembly GCA_039178805.1 of Pseudomonadota bacterium. Classification (GTDB taxonomy): domain Bacteria; phylum Pseudomonadota; class Alphaproteobacteria; order Rhodobacterales; family Rhodobacteraceae; genus Thermohalobaculum. The sequence continues at coordinate 12,141 of JBCDFC010000036.1, forward strand.
ATGTGCTCTGCCTCGGTGCCACGAAATGCGGTGCGATGGCGGCGGAGGCGGTAATCCTGTTCGACCCCGCCAAGGCGCGCGAGTTCGAGTTGCGGCGCAAGCGCGGCGGGCATCTCTTCTCGAAGATGCGGTTCGTGGCGGCCCAGATGGAGGCATGGCTCGCGGATGGATTGTGGCTGCGCCTTGCGGCCCATGCCAATGCGATGGCCGCCCGCCTGCGCGAGGGGATGGCGGCACGGGGCGTGAAGATCGTGCATCCGGGCACGGGACCAGCAGCAAACTTGTTCTTCGTCGAGTTCTCTGGCGAACAGCATGCGGCGCTTCAGACGGCGGGCATGGAGTACTATGCCAGCGCCGCCGATGCCGAGGGTCGTCATAGCGCCCGGATCGTCGCGTCCTTCGCAACGCGCGAGGAGGATGTCGAGGCGGTGCTCGCCGCCCTTTGACCCTCCCACACGCAATCGCGTTGCGTGAGACGGGGCGGCAGCGACCGATCGTGACTTTTTTCACGACAGTTAAATGACAGTATTGTAACAAAGGTCTGTGGCTCCGAACGGGGAGGCGCGGTCATGCTCCGGACCCAGACCGGGGTGAGGATCGATTGGTGACGGATAGAATGCTGTTTCGGCGGGCCGTTCTTGGAAGATGTACAATCGCATGCGTGGCGGCACTGGCGCTGACGGCATCGGTCTCAGCGCTTGCAAGGAACGATGGCGCGGCCGAGAGATTGATGGAGCCAGTTTCAGTGCCGGCGGTCAACAAGCGGGCCGAGACGACGCCGCGGCGCGATCTGGACTGCACCTTCTTCCACAGCCAGGCGTTCAATCGGCCGAATGACCACTTCCTCGCACAGATGGCGCGCATGTGCGGGATGCTCTCGCGCTACAAGACGGCGGTGATCGAGGCCAATACGCGCCGGTATCATGCTGCCCAAGAGGATGAGCGGGCGAGTGCTGGCAATCGGGTGGCGCCGATGGCGGCGACGACGGACAGCTCGAAATACCTCATCGCGCGTGAGATCGGTCTGATCGATGCCATGGGCGCCCTGGATGCAAACGGGCTGCCGGCGGACCAATAACCTCGGCGCGCCTTGCTCGAAGGCTGCTGGCGCGTCAGTCTCCTCGCGGACGGGGCGGGGAGATACGCATGCAGAAACGGCAGATCACGGCCGGCGTCCTCGATATCGCTTACCTTTCGGCAGGGCCCGAGGATGGGTGGCCATGCCTACTGGGTCACGGCTTTCCCTATGACGCGCAGGCCTATGCAGCGGTCGCGCCGATCCTGGCCGATGCCGGCGCACGGGTGATCGTGCCCTGGCTGAGGGGGTACGGGCGGACGCGGTTTCTCGACGCCGCGACCATGCGTTCGGGTGAGCAGGCGGCCCTGGCGGCGGATATGCTGGCGCTCATGGACGCGCTCGCGATCCCGTGCGCCACGCTTGCCGGATACGACTGGGGCGGGCGTGCGATGTGCATCATCGCGGCGCTGTGGCCCGAACGGGTAGAGGCGCTCGTCACCGGGAACGGCTACAACATCCACGACGTGCCCCAGTCCGGTCTGCCCGCGGCGCCGGAGGGCGAGCACAGGCTCTGGTACACGTGGTATTTTCAGAACCCGCGCGGGGCCCGAGCGCTCGCCGACCCCGAGGCGCGGAACGCGCTTATTCGGTATCTTTGGCGCATCTGGTCGCCGGACTGGACCGAGGCGGAGGCGGCTTTCGCCCACTCGGCACCGGCGTTCGACAATCCAGACTTCGCCGAGGTCGTGGCGCATAGCTATCGGGTTCGCCATGGGCTGGTACCCGGCGATGCCGCTTATGCGTCGATCGAGACGCGCCTGACCGCCCAGCCGGCAATCGCGGTGCCCACGATTTCGATCGACGGGGCGACGGACGGCGTGAACCCGGGCACCGCCCACACGAACCACAAGTTCGAGGGCGCCTTCGAGCATCGCGTGTTTGCGCAGACAGGCCACAACCTGCCGCAGGAACGCCCGGCCGATTTCGCCCGCGCGATCCTCGATGCACGGGCGCATTCCGGGGGCTGACTGGCTCTGACGGGCGACTTGGTTCCAAGCCAGCCCGCCGGGATCGGGCCACCCGAAACTGTATCAAGGTGTGACATATGTCACCGGCGGCTGAGCGGGCGGCACGATATTCACGTCATAGTTGCGTAATCGCCGAGCCCTCCGCGTTGCTTCCCGGCGAGACCCCTGCGTGGTGCCCCATAGAGGAGCCAGCACATGCTGCACTGCAACCGTCGCCCGTCAGCGCTGCGTCTTGCCACCGCCGCATGCCTTGCTGCGATCCTGCCCATCGAGGCGGCGTCGCAGTCGATCTATGGCCAAATCGTCAGCCGCAAGCAGGCGGTCGAGGATCTGGAGCTTGAACTTGTGTGCAATGGCCGCGTCGTCGATCAGGTAGAGACCGACGAGGACGGCTACTACAGGCTCGAACTGTCATCGGGCCGTTCCAGCCGCTGCGAGGTCGAGATCGACTATCGCGGCGAGGATCTGAGCCATCGTGTCAGCGTTCCCTCCCGCGGCCGCCGCAGCTACGACTTCGAGATCCGCGGCACTCGCTTAATCGAGCGCTAGGGGCGGGCGATGGCAGACGAAGCGCCGAAGAAGAAGGACTTCTGGGACCGCTTCGAGATCGTCATCAAGATGTTGGTCCCGCTCTCCGTCGTGGGGCTTACTTACCTCGTCTCGAATTACGGCGAACGAATTCTGAGCCAGCGCGAAGCAGCCCAGCTTGTCACCGAGCTCGTGGTGCAGCGCGAGGCCTCCGAAAGCTCGATCCGCAAGGATATGTTCGCGCAAGTCATCAAGGACCTGGTCGCCGAGCGCGACAGGCAAGATGACAGCATTCAGGAGCGGGTGCTGAACCTTGAGCTTCTGGTCTCCAACTTCCACCAGGTGCTCGATCTGCGCCCCTTGATGGAAGACGTCTGGGCGCAGCTTGGCGAGAAGGAGACGGTGGAGAGCGAAGGCGCGCATGACCGCCTGCGTGCCCGCCTGTTCCGCACGGTTCGGCGTATTGCGCGGCTGCAGCGGCGCGGGCTGGAGGCGACCGAAAACATCGAGGAATCGGGCCGCTACATCAATCTCGACCACTGCATCGAGGGCGGATCCACGCTGCTCGACGATGGTGAGTGGAGGGTTTGGCTCCACGAGTATTATCCCGAACGGCATGAAATGCTGATCGATCTCCGCTTTAAGGAGGCGGGGCGTGGGCTCGACTTCAAGGTAAATGGCCTGCGGATCGGGCCGTTCGATCTGCCCGCGATCCACAACTATCGGCTGTCCGATGGGCGCCGGCTGGCCGTCTATCTCGACGAGATCGACTACGAGAGCCATCCCCAGCCCGAGGATGACTGTGAGGATACGCGACGCTTCACGCTCCATCCCGGGCAGCCCTTCGGCGACGACACCAAGGCCTATGCAACCCTGTTGAAGTTTCGCGTGCTGATCTTCCCGGGCGAGAAAGCCGGTCTGCGTGACCGCCCATTCTACGAGGACGTGGTCCATCAGATGTACCGCGCCCGCCGCTCGATCATCGATAAGGAGGCCCGCGAGGCGAAGAGCAACGCCATGAGCGCAGAAGCGGAAGGAGTGCCGGAATGACGACCGCCGCTATCGACCACAGAGCCTTGGCCCCAGCGACGTCGACAGCGACAGCGACGGCAACGGCGCTTAGCCTCGCACTCGCCTTCGCGGCGCCGGCTGCCTCGCTTGCTGATCCTGCCGACGGCTACGAGGAGGCAGCTCTCGGATATGACGCGCCATTGCCCGGTGGAGATGCCAGGGGCGAGGCGGGCGGCGACGCGGGCGGCGATCTGGGCGGCGATGTGGGCGAAGGGGCGGAAAAGGCCGAGGATGCCTCCGATCCCGACCCGTCCGAGGATATCGCCACAGCCGATGGCGGTGCTGCGGCGAGCGAGGATGAAGGCTGCCCTGGCGCGGATGCCCGGCTGACGGTCCAGGTCGATCCTGACGCCGCTCCGGTCGAGAAACCCGGTCAGATCACCGTCTCCGCCTATCTTGCCGGCGGCTCGAAACGCTACGGCTTCGGAAAGCTCCGGGGCGGATGGGAGCGGAGCTTCCCGCTTTGCGATGGGCTCAGCTACCGTATCGTCGGCCGCGCGGCCGTAGGCGACAAAGTGAGCGAAAGCCCGGTCACCATGACAGGTGCGACAACGGTCACGCTCAACGGCTGGAACTGATCCGGAGGGGGCGAGGCCACCCCCCGTCTAGTCCCCGTCTAGTCCCCACCTACTCCGCTTCGAAGCCGAGTGTCTCGGGCTTGAAGGTATAATGCGCCCCGCAGAACTGGCAGTCGGCCGTGACGATGCCGTCCTCGGTCGTCATGCTCTCGATATCCTTGGCCGAATAGATCGAGAGCGCGCGGCGCACGCGGGCGGGTGAACAGGTGCAGCCGAAGGCCACGGGCACAGGCGCGTAGACCCGGGGCTGCTCCTCGTGGAAGAGCCGGGTCAAGAGGCTGTCGACGCCCACATGCGGACCGATCAGCTCATGCGTCTCGACCGAGTGCATGAGGATCGTGGAACGCGTCCAATCTTCCTCGCGCCCGCCCATAGCGGCAATATCGGCCGCAGTCATCAGGCCCTCGGCGCCAGACGGTGCGTCCGGCGCGATGCCGCCATCGACGGGAAGCTGCTGCAGCATGATCCCGCCCGCGCGCCAGCTTGGGGCGACGCCTGGCTCGGCCGCCTCCGCCGCCTCGATATGAAACCGCGTGGCGAGCTGTTCGGATTGCGCGAAATAGACCTCGGCACAGTCCGACAGGCTCGAGCCCGTCAGCGGCGTGACCCCCTGATAGGGCGTCATCCCCTTACCCTGATCGATGGTCATGCCGAAGATGCCCGTGCCAAGAAGCTCGAAGGGGGCGGCACCCTGGCCCGCCGCGTGACTGGTCCGGTGGCTCGCCACATCGCCGCGGTCAAAGCTTGCATAGGCGCGGAGCCGCGCGGCCCCACCTTCCTCGGCCGGGGCGAACCAGTCGGTCGCGATGAGCCGGACCGGCCCCTCGCCCCGCACCTGGAGCGAGAAGCGCCAGCGGAGCTTCATGGCGGCGCCGACGAGCGCGGTCAGCACCACCGCCTCGGCCACGAGGGCCGCGACCGCGGGCGGATAGCGGTGGCGCGTCAGGATCTGATCGAGCGTCGCATCCACGCGCGCCACGCGCCCGCGGGTCTGCGTGCGGTCGAGCTGAAACGGCAGCACGGCATCGTCGCCCGGATGAGCGGGCGCGGAATGCGGTGGGGGAAGGCAATGCGGATCGGCCATGCCCTAGCATCTAACCTCGACACCCGCGCCCGCAAACCCCGCATGGACGCAATGCCCCCTTTCCGTGGGCACTCCCTCATGCGATGCCCGCGGCGGGCTCGTGGGCCGCTTGTTTTCGGGACTTGGAGGCCATCGATGCGACGCTACGGCGAACCCTGGCTGCCGGGCCGACCCTACCGCGACAGGCCGGGCGTTTATGCGGTCATCCTGGGGCGGGGCGTGCGGCGCGGCATGATCCTGTGCGCCGAGACCGATGAGCTGCAACTGCCCGGTGGCGGTGTGGACCCTGGCGAGCAGCCGATCGCAGCCCTCCATCGCGAGGTGCTGGAGGAGACCGGCTGGCGCATTGCGGGCCCGCGCCGCATCGCTGCGTTCCAGCGCTTCTCCTTCTTGCCGGACTACCGCTACTGGGCGCGAAAGACGCAGACGATCTATCTGGCGCACGCCGTCGCACGGGCGGGCCCGCCGCTTGAGCCCAACCATAGGCCCCGATGGCTTCCCGTGGCCGAGGCGGCGCGCAGCTTGGGTGTCGCGGGCGACCGCGCGGTCGTGAAGGCGTTTTTTGGCCTTTAGCCCTTACCGGATGTCCTCTGCGGGCCTTGCGCGATCTCCATCAATCCATTAATCAATCGATCCATAGAATGAAGGATTGGCTATGATGGCATTCTCGGATGAAGCCACCTGCGCAGATGATGCCCATCCGCCCCGCGCGGATTTTACCCCGCCGCCCGGCACAACGCTGGAGAGCGCGGCCGCCATGCTGCGCGCCGCCGGCGATCCGGCGCGGCTTTTGCTGCTGCTGCGCCTGGCCGAGGGGGAGCGCTGCGTCTCTGAGCTTGCGGAGGCCGAGGGCGAGAAGCTCGCCACGGTTTCGGCCCGCCTGCAGCTCCTCCACAACGCGCGCCTCGTGCGGCGGAGGCGAGAGGCGAAGCACGTGCACTACGCCCTCGCCGACCACCACGTGGCCCGCCTTCTGACCGATATCCTAGAGCATGCGGCCGAGGACCATTCTCACGCCAAGCCGATCGGAGGCACCGGATGACCTGCAACAACCCCAAGCACGAAGACCATCCGCATGTGCACGGCCCAGGCTGCGGGCACACGGCGGTGCGCCACGGCGATCATGTGGATTACCTCCATGACGGCCATCTGCATCATCCGCATGAAAACCATTACGACGAGCATGTGATCGAGGTTTCCGACATGAACCCCGCGGCCTGCGCCCCTGTGGCGGACGGCGTGCTGGGCCACGAGCCAGGCCATGTCCACGGTCCAGGCTGCGGCCACGAAGCCGTCCCCCATGGCGATCATGTCTGCTACCTGGTCAATGGGCGACTTCATCACCCCCATGACGGCCACTGCGACGACCACGGCCCCCTCGAGGTCGTAGAGGGCTGAGCCGACCAGCGTTGCGCTGCCGAGAACGACTACGCTTTGCGCGGTTGTCCGGTTCCGGCTTGGAGTACTGGATCCCCCGTTCAAACCGGGGGATCGATCAACCGCAGTGCGCGATCAGAGAGCCTGCACAAGGATCGCCTTTTGGGCGTGCAAGCGGTTTTCTGCCTCATCGAACACCACCGATTGCGGGCCGTCGAAGACGGAGGCCGCCACCTCCTCGTCGCGATGCGCCGGCAGGCAATGAAGGAAGATCGCGTCGGGCGAAGCCTTCGCCATCAGCGCCTCGTTCACCTGATATGGGCGAAGCTGATTATGGCGTCGGTCCCGGGCTGTCGGGTCGTCATGCATGCTGACCCAAGTGTCGGTGACGAGGGCATGGGCCCCCTCGGCCGCACGCTCGGGATCGCGCTCCACCACCACATGGGCGCCCTTGGCCCGCGCCGCGGCCAGGATCTCCGCATCGACCTCCAAAGTCTCGGGGCCCGAGATCACCAGCTCGTAGCCGAACACCGCCGCCCCCTGCACCCAGGACGCGCAGACATTGTTGCCGTCGCCGAACCAGACGATACGCTTACCCGCGATCGGCCCGCGATGCTCCTCGAAGGTCATCACATCCGCCATGATCTGGCAGGGATGGCTGCGGTTCGTAAGCCCGTTGATCACCGGCACGTTGCTCGCCTTGGCCAGCTCCATCAGCGTCTCATGCGCGAAAGTGCGGATCATGATCGCATCGACATAGCGGGAGAGGACACGGCCCGTGTCCCCCACCGTCTCGCCATGGCCGAGCTGCAGTTCCGCGCCAGAGAGCACCATGGTCGTGCCGCCGAGCTGTCGGATACCCACATCGAAGGAGACGCGGGTCCGGGTCGAGGGTTTCTCGAAGATGAGCGCCACGACCCGACCCGCGAGCGGCAGGTCGTCGTCTGGCGTACCCCGCGGGCGGTCGGCCCGCGCGGTCTTCCGCCGCGCGGCCTCGTCCAGAATTGCACGAAGCTCCGCGGGCGGTACCGCGTCCAAGTCCAGAAAATGCCGCATCACGCTGCGCCAGTCTGGGCTTTGAGCGCGTGGAGGGCCGTGTCGAGGCGGGAGACGCCCTCGGCCAGCTCCTCCTCGGCGATGGTCAGCGCCGGCAGGATACGCAGCGTACGGTCGGCAGCCGGCACGACCAGGAGACCGGCCTCGCGCGCCGCGTTCGCAAGCGCACCGGGCTCCCAACCTTCGCGCAGCTTGAGCCCCAGCATGAGGCCCACACCGCGCACCTCCTCGATGGCGTCGGCATGGGCTGCGGCCAGAGCGCCGAGACGCTGCTGCAGGAAGCCCGCTTTGGCACGCACCTCGGCCAGAAACGGCTCCGTCGCCACCGTCTCCATCACCGCGAGGCCCACGGCACAAGCGAGCGGATTGCCGCCATAGGTGCTGCCATGGGTCCCAGCGGTCATGGGCGCTGCCGCAGCCTCGGTCGCGAGCACAGCACCGAGGGGGAAGCCCCCGCCGATGCCCTTGGCGACCAGCATCACGTCCGGGGTGATGCCCTCCCGCTCATGCTGGAAGAGCGTGCCGGTCCGTCCCATGCCGCACTGAACCTCGTCGAGGACGAGGAGCGCACCGTGCCGATCGCAGAGCGCGCGCATGTCGCGAAGCGCCCCCTCGGGCAGTGTCCGGATCCCGCCCTCGCCCTGAATGGGCTCGACGAAAACGCCCGCCACGTCGTCGCCCATGGCAGCCTCGAACGCCGCCATATCGCCGAAGGGAAGCTGCTCGAACCCGGGCATGAGGGTCCCATAGCCCTCCGTCAGCTTCTGGGCGCCCGCTGCCGCGATGGCACCGGTCGACCGGCCATGGAACGCCCCCTCGAAGGCGATGCAGCGCGGCCGGTCAGCACCGCCGAATTTCCGCGCGATCTTGATGCCGAGCTCGGCTGCCTCGGTCCCGGAATTCGTGAAGAACACCGTGTCGGCGAAAGTCGCATCGACCAACGCCTCAGCCAGCCGCTCCTGCTCGGGGATCGTATAGAGGTTCGAGACATGCCACAGTCGCTCGCCCTGCGCCTTTAGCGCAGCCACCAGCCGCGGATGCGCATGACCCAGCAGATTGACCGCGATCCCGGCGCCGAAATCGAGAAAACGTCGCCCGTCCACCGCGTCCAGCCAAGCACCCTCGCCGCGCGCGAAGGCCACATCGGCGCGGTTGTAGGTGGGCATCACAGCGGGGATCGAAGGCGGCATGCTTATGCCGCCGTCTGCCAGGCTCTCAGCCGGGCTCTGGGCGGTCTGGCCGGTCACGGGTCTCTTCCTTTCATTGGTCTGAACGATGGGGCACGCATGCCGGGTGGGCGCGGCCAAGTCAATGCGCGCAGGGGTCTGCCAGGTTGCAGTGTGGAAGGACGCACTATACTTCCACCGCGTACACGGGCGCGGAGGCGGACGATGAGCTGGACGGATGAGCGGGTCGAGCGGCTGAAAGAGCTGTGGTCCGAGGGCATGAGCGCGAGCAAGATCGCCAAGGAACTGGGCGGCGTGACGCGCAATGCGGTGATCGGCAAGGTCCACCGGCTCGGCCTCTCGAACCGGACCGCCGGCGGCGGAGCCGAAGCGGCGACGGAGCCCGCGGCCGAGCCCGCACCGGCGCAGCCCGTGCCCGAGCCAAAGCCCGAAGTGGCAAAGGCGGAACCCGAGCCGGCGCCAGCCCCGGCGCCTGCGCCCGTGCGCCGCGAGCCCGTTATTCGCGACGCCTCGCAGCCCCGCCCGCCGGGCCTGCCGACACCCGAGGAGGAGAGCGCCCGCGCAACGCTCGCCGAGATCGAGAAGATGGCCCGCAGGCTCTCGCTCCTCGAGCTGACGGAGCGGACATGTAAGTGGCCGATCGGCGATCCGACCGAGGACAACTTCCACTTCTGCGGCCTACCCGCCCTCCCCGGAAAGCCCTATTGTGAGCATCATGTCCTCGTCGCCTACCAGCCGATGAGCACCCGCCGAGACCGCGCCCGAGCGCGCTGAATCTAGCTGCCGCAACACTTGCAAAAGGGCGCAGGGCTGGTGGGCGGGCGGACCGATGCCAAGCCCGTCGGGCTTGGCGAGGGAACGGGCGGCCGTCAGCCCTGCGCAAAACTCACGTACCGTAGGTCTCGTCCAGGGCGTAGCCTGCGGCGCGGACTGTGCGGATTGGGTCGCGTCCGCCGTCCTGTTTCAGCGCTTTGCGCAGGCGGCCGACATGGACGTCGACGGTGCGGGCCTCGACATAGACATCGCGCCCCCAAACCAAATCCAACAACTGCTCGCGGCTGAAGACGCGGCCCGGGCTCTGCATCAGGCAGTCGAGCAGGCGAAACTCGGTGGGGCCAAGATGCACCTCCCGATCCGCACGGCGCACCCGGCGGGTCTCCCGGTCGAGCGTGAGGTCACCGAAAGTCGCCACATCCGCCGCGAGGGTAGGGCGCGAACGACGGAGGAGCGCGCGCACGCGCGCGGTCAGCTCGGGCACCGAGAAAGGCTTCGTCAGATAGTCGTCGGCGCCCGTATCGAGACCGCGCACCCGATCGTCCTCCTCGCCGCGCGCCGTCAGCATGATGACCGGCGTATCCCGCGTCTCTCCGCGGGCGCGGATGCGGCGGCAGATCTCGATGCCGGAGAGGCCAGGAAGCATCCAATCGAGGAGAACGAGATCGGGACGATCTTCCTCGATGGCGAGCAAAGCATCCTCGCCATCGGCCAAAGTGCGAACGTTGAAGCCCTCCTTGCCGAGATTGTATTCGAGGAGCGCGGAGAGCGCCTCCTCATCTTCGACGACCAGAACTCGCGCCGACATCACCTGTCTCCTTCAGTCACGTAAGGCCGCAAGGTGCCATCACTCAAAGTCCGGCATCTCACCGACCGCGTTGGCCTTCGGTCGCTCATCGGTCAGCGGCTTACCTTCGGCGACGAAATACGTCATCTCGGCGACGAAGGTCGCGTGATCCCCGATCCGCTCCAGGTTCTTCGCAACGAATAGAAACTGAGAACAAAGGCTGATGACGCGCGGATCTTCCATCATGTACGTGATGAGCTCACGGAAGACCGAGTTGTACATCTCGTCGACTTCGATATCGCGGCGCCAAACGCGGACGGCGAGATCGGTGTCCCGGGCCGTATAGGCGTCCAGCACCTCGGTAAAGGCGGCTTGCGTCTGACGACCCATGCGCAGGATCGAACCCTGGACCTTCAGGGGCTGTCCTTCGTTCAGATACTGCGCGCGCTTGGCGATGTTCTTGGCGAGGTCCCCGATCCGTTCGAGCGTGGATGCGATCTTGAGCGCGGCCACGACCTGACGCAGATCGCTGGCCACGGGCTGGCGGAGCGCGAGCGTCTGGATCGCTGCCTCTTCAAGCTGCTGCTCGAGCCGGTCGAGCCGGACATCGGCCGCGACGACTTCTCGCGCCAGGGCGTTGTCGCGCAGACGCACCGCCTCAAGCGCGTTGCCGAGCTGTTCCTCTGCGATACCGCCCATCTCCGAGATACGCGCGCCAATGTCGCGCAGCTCCAGATCAAAGGCCGTTACGATGTGTCGGCTGCCGCCTTCGTGCATATCTTATCCGTCCTCTAGCCACCGCAAGAACCCTTACGGATGCCAAGACGCCTCCCTCTAACCGAACCTGCCCGTGATGTATTGTAGCGTCTTTTCATGGCTGGGCGCCGTGAAAATCTTCCCCGTCTCATCGTATTCGAGCATGAGGCCAAGATGAAAGAACGCCGTTTTCTGGCTTACCCGCGCGGCCTGTTGCATTGAATGGGTGACGATCACCACTGAATAGGATTGGCGCAGCTCATCGATTAGTTCCTCGATTTGCGCTGTGGCGATCGGGTCGAGGGCCGAGCACGGCTCGTCCATCAGCAACACCTCAGGAGCGGTCGCGACGGCCCGCGCGATGCAGAGCCGCTGCTGCTGACCGCCAGAGAGACCGGTGCCCGGCTGATCGAGTCGGTCCTTCACTTCCTCCCATAGGGCCGCGCGCTTCAGGCTTTGCTCGACGATGTTGTCGAGTTCGGCCTTGTTGGCCGCGAGACCATGGATGCGCGGGCCGTAGGCGACGTTGTCGTAGATCGATTTCGGGAACGGGTTCGGTTTCTGGAACACCATGCCGACCCGCGCGCGAAGCTGCACGGGATCAACGTCCTCGGCATAGATGTTGCCGCCATCGAGCTCGATCTTGCCGGTCACCTTGCAGATGTCGATCGTGTCGTTCATGCGGTTGAGGCAGCGCAGGAATGTCGACTTGCCGCAGCCCGACGGGCCGATGAAGGCCGTGACCGCCTTGTCCTCGATGTCGATCGAGACCTCTTTGATCGCTTTCGTCTCGCCATAGGAGACGTTCACATCGACGCAGTGGATCTTCACCTCGCCCGAGGTGCTTCTCGAAACCGCGGGGCTCTCGGCAATGGCAGCGGCCGCTTCGGCCGCCCGGCCCTCGCCCTCGGCCACAGCGTTCATCATGTCGTTCATCACCAGCGCCTCTCGAAGCGTTTGCGGAGAAGGACGGCGAGCGCGTTCATCACCACGAGGAAGATGAGCAGCACACTGATCGCCGCGGCGGTCTTGTCGTCGAACAGCCGCTCGGAGTTGCTGTTCCACTGATAGATCAAGGTCGGCAGCACAGTGCCCGGGGCGAGCGGATCGCCCGGCGGCTCTTGGATAAAGGAGTTCATCCCGACCAGGAGGAGCGGCGCCGTTTCGCCCAAGGCCTGCGCCATACCGATGATCGAACCGGTCAGGATCCCAGGCATCGCCAGCGGCAGCACGTGGTGGGTCGCCGTCTGCAGCTTGGAGGGGCCAAGGCCCAAGGCGGCGTCGCGGATCGAGGGCGGCACGGCCCTGATCGAGGCACGACCAGCGATGATGATCGTCGGCAAGGTCATGAGCGCCAGCACCGTACCACCAGCGAGCGGCGAGGAGCGAGGCAAGAAGCCACCGATCGTGAACTCGTTCCCGAAGAGGTTGACCGGCACCCCTGAAACAAAGATCGCGAGGCCGAGCAGCCCGAAGACGATCGAGGGTACCGCGGCGAGGTTGTTGATGTTCACCTCGATCAAATCGGTGACCCGGTTCTTGGGCGCGAACTCCTCAAGATAGATCGAGGCCATGACGCCGAGCGGAAAGGCCAGGAGGAAGGTCACGACCATCGTCCAAAAGGAGCCGACGACAGCGCCCCAGATACCGGCAAGTTCAGCACTCGCACTGTCCGAGCTCGACAAGATCCGGGTGTTGAACGCCCGGACGATCTTACCTTGGTCCGAGAAGTACTCCATCCAGACGATCTGGCGGTCGGTCTGAAGGCGCTCACCCTCAGGTCGCGCCATCACGAAGGCCTGCCAGTCGCCCTCCTCGAATTCCGCCCGATCGCCGAGCGGCAGATAAACCTGACCGAGACCCTCGCCGCGCTCGACTTCGGTGATCTTGATCCAGCCGTCGCCGACCTTGAAGAGAAGGGAGGGATCGCGCCCGGTCAGCTCGTAGCGCGTGCCTTCGCCAATCGATGTCGCAAGGCGCTCCAGCGCATTGGCCTCAACCTCCGCACGCTCACGCGCCGTCGTGAACCGTTCGAGCTGCGTCGTAAGCGCCTTGCGCTCCTCATCGGTCTCAGCCGCAAGGAGCCGGGCCTCTGTCACATCGACTGCGTTCTGTTGGCGCCGCTGCTCGGCTCGAGCGCGCTCGGCGTCCTCGGCCCGCTGCGCGCGGACCGCGCCGAAGATCGGACCGATCTCGGAGGCACCGAACCGGACGACGACCGTTCCCTCTTCCTCACCGGGCGAAACGCTGAGGACACCCGCGCTGTCGATGGCATCTGGCCGGCCGATCGCGCCCTTGAGGTACAATTGCATATTGTCGTCGAGGAGCGCGTCGAAGCGCGCGGTCTGTCCCACGAGATCGGGCTCAGCCTTGACCCTATCGCCAAGGAAGAGGCCGGCATCGCCCGAGACGAGCCCGGTGAGCTGACGCCCCTCCCGCCGGCCAATCTCGCCCGGGATGGCGTCGGTCAGGCTCCCCTGGACGACGCGGCGGAGATTTGCGCGCATCCGCGGGTTGGGATCGGCCAGACGCTCCCGGTCGCGGTCGGAGACATCGATCTGCCCCTCAAGCTGCACATAGTACTCGTAGACGACATTCGCTGTCTTGGTAGCGATGGTGCTGACGAGCAGGAGCAGCGCCGCTGCCGCGATGCCGATGGCAGCGATGCCATAGGCCTTGAGGCGCATCTCCGCCCAG
>JBCDFC010000037.1:0-25995 GCA_039178805.1 Pseudomonadota bacterium
AGATCTCCCATTACATCGACTGTTTCGCCGGCGCGCGTCATCCCGGAACGACCCATGGCGAGCAGGTGGGCCTCGCCACGCTGACCATGGGGCGCATCCAGCAGTGGTTTTTGGCGCAGCGCCGTCATCGTCGAGCGCCTTCTTCCTGTATTCCGCCGCGCATTGCGCCGCGATCTCCGGACCCATGCGGCGGGCCATGTCGTCCTGGTCGATCCACGTCGGACGGATTGTCGGTGGACGCTCCTGCGCCAAAAACCACTGCTGGATGCGCCCCATGGTCAGCGTGGCGAGGCCCACCTGCTCGCCATGGGTCGTTCCGGGATGACGCGCGCCGGCGAAACAGTCGATGTAATGGGAGATCTGATGCTCACCCATCGAGCCGTGGTTCGAGACACCGGTGAACCCTACGCCGAGCCCCGACAGCACCAAGGCCCGGGTCAGCCAGCCGGTCGCCACATGCTCCCGCGCACCAACGCCGGCGGCACGCCGGTCAAGCTCCCCAGCGTCGGGTTCGCCGATCAGATACGGCGCATCGTCATAGAAACCGCCCCACAGACGGTGCGACATCCACCAATCGATCCGCGGGACCGAAGTGCAGAGGCAATCGCCGAAACCCGCCGCGTTCATCCGCGGTGGCGCCGCCGCCAGCACGCTAAGATCGAGGAACACGCCCTTGGGCGAATGCGCGGGCAGCGAGGTCTTCAGCCCACTCTCAAGCTCTATAGATGCGGTTGTGGAGGCATAGCCGTCCATCGATGCCGCGGTGCCAAAGACACAATAGGCCCGCCCGTCCTTGGCCGTGACGAACTTCGTGAGGTCGTTGATCGTGCCCGACCCGACGGCGACGATCGATCCTGCGCGCTCGAGCCGCTTGGCCAAAGCATCTGCCGCCGCGATGGTCGCATGGGGATGACGCTCCAACAGCACCTCGGTCACGGCGCGTCCAGCGCGGCGCAGGCGACCCGCCACCCGCATTCCCATCGCGTCCCAGGTATCGGGGTCGGCGACCAGTGTCACATCGCCTGTCAGCCCAGCACTCGCGACAAGTTCGGCCTCGGCGCCATCCAGGCTATCATCGATCAATAGGCGATCGACGGCCGCCCTCGGCGCAAGCTGCCCGGTGCGCGGATTGGTCCAGCGTCCGAGATACACGTCCTCGATATGCGCCATCCAACCACCGGCGGGCGCGCTGTCGAGTTCGGCTGTCGCGTGTGCAGTCACGGCTTCCCCAAGGTGGTCTCTGTTGACATATGCCACCCATCCATTGGCAAATGTCAACGACTTCACGTTGAACGGGAGTGGCCGCCATCAAGTTCGGCAATGATCCGACGATCCGCGCCGCCTGGCTCTACTATGCCGAGCAGCGGACGCAGGCTGAGATCGCAACGGCCTTAGGGATCTCCCGCGCCACCGTGGCGAACCATCTGGCTCAGGCCCGGCAAAGCGGCCTCGTCAGCGTTCAGCTCAACCCTGATCTGCTGCGTGGCGTGTCTCAGGCGCGCGCCTTGGAGACGCGGTATGCTCTCGCCGGCGCTCATGTCGTTCCAGCCTTGGCGGAGGATCGGGATGATGCGGCGGCCCTGCGTCGGCGGCTGGGAAGCGCAGGCGCCTCGGTGCTCGCGACGATGCTGACACCGGATACGGTTCTCGGCATCGCCTGGGGCCGTACGATGGCGGATCTCGCACAGGCACTGCCGAAACGATCGATGCCGGATCTCCGGGTGGTGCAGATCTCGGGCTCGTCCTTGGGCGACGAGGCGACGTCGCCCGAAGCCTGCACCGTCCACATCGCCACGCGTCTCGGCGCGCATTGCCACAACTTCCATGCCCCGGCCGTCGTCTCGACGGCCGCGTTGCGCGATATGCTGATGCAGGAGATCCCCCTCGCGCAGCACTTCCGCCGCGTGCAAAGCTGCGCCACCGTGGTGTTCGGCGTTGGAGAGCTGACGGAGGTGACCCGCTGGGCCGATGGCGATCAAATGATCCGGCCGGTCGTGCCGGACTACCTCGCCCGGCAAAGCGCAGGAATCGTGATCGGGCGCTTCATCGACGCCGAGGGCCATGCGGTCGATGGGCCTTTGAGCGGGCGTCAGATCGGGATGGAGCTCGACGATCTCCGCCGCATCGAGACCCGGCTTTGCGTCGCCGGTGGCACTGCCAAGGCGCCAGCGATCCGTGCCACCCTCCTCGGCCGCTACATCACCCATCTCGTCACGGATAGCGCGACCGCCGATCTCCTGCTGGAAGAGTGAGCATGGAAAAAGACATCGTCATCGGGATCGACAGCTCGACCCAGTCCACGAAATCGATCGCCTGGAGCCGTGAGGGCGAGGCGCTTGCGGAAGGTCGGGCGCCGACCCCGATGGCGACACCCGAGCCCGGCTGGTTCGAGCAGAACCCGGAGGATTGGTGGGCGGCAGCGGTAACGACGCTCAAGGACGTGGCCGAGCAGATCGACCCCGCCCGTGTGGCCGGTGTCTCGATCTCGAACCAGCGTGAGACCGTGGCGTTTCTCGATGAGAATGGCGCGCCGACAAGGCCCGCCATCGTCTGGCTCGATGAGCGCTGCCGGGACGAGATCGACAGGCTGCGCGATGAGATCGATCTTGAAGAACTGCATCGGATAACGGGTAAGCCGCCCGATCTGACCCCGGTGGTCTATCGGCTGAGCTGGCTCCACAACCACCAGCGAACCGACCTGGATCGTGCTGCGAAGATCGCCGATGCGCATGCCTTTCTGGCGGGACGCCTGACGGGCCGGATTGCCGCGAGCTGGACCAGTGCCGATCCGTTCGGCGTGATGGACATCGCGTCCAAGGTCTGGTGGCCGCCGATCCTGAACCATTTGAAGCTCAGCGCCACTCAGTTCGCCGATCTGGTGCCGCCGGGAGGCCGGATCGGCTTCGTCACCGCTGCGGCCGCGGCCGAAACGGGTTTGGGTGAGGGTACGCCCGTCTTCGCCGCAGGCGGCGATGGTCAGTGCGCGGGGCTCGGCGTCGATGCCGCCCGCCCCGGCGTGATCTATTTGAACCTCGGCACGGCCCTCATCACGGGCGCTTGGTCGGATCAGCCGCGCACCGGCATGGATTGGCGCACGATGACCTCGCCCACAGGAGAGGGCTACTTCCTGGAGGGGTGCCAACGCGCCGGTGCCTTCCTGGTGAA
The DNA here is from genome assembly GCA_039178805.1 of Pseudomonadota bacterium. Classification (GTDB taxonomy): domain Bacteria; phylum Pseudomonadota; class Alphaproteobacteria; order Rhodobacterales; family Rhodobacteraceae; genus Thermohalobaculum. The sequence continues at coordinate 3,166 of JBCDFC010000037.1, forward strand.
CTGGGTCATCGACACATTCGCCGGTGGCCGAGACGACCCGAGCGTCTTCGAGCGGCTGGAGCGCGAGGCCGCGACGCTGCCGGTCGGCTCGGATGGTGTGGCGGTCTGCCCCTATCTCACGGGCTGCATGGATCCGCATTGGGATCCCTCGGCCAGGGCCTGCATCGACGGTCTGGGGCCGCAGCATGGGATCGGGCATATCTATCGCGCGACCCTCGAAGCCCTGACGCTGGAGAGCGCGCGCTGCATCGACGCCATGCGCAACGCGGGTCTGGCCCCTGAGAAAGTGGTGGCCGTCGGAGGCGGTGCGAACAGCACCCTCTGGACCAAGATGTTCGCGGACGCGACAGGGCTGCCGCTGCATGTGTCGAACAGCCTCGAAGCCTCAGCCTTGGGTGCGGGCATCTCCGCGGCGGTGGGCGCGGGTTGGTTCGAGGGCTTCGACGCTGCCGCGGCGGCCATGAGCGGCATGGGCCCGGCCATTCAGCCCGATCCATCGGCCCAACTGGCGTGGCAAGCCGCAAACGCAAGGCAGGCCGCCGTCTACAGGCGGCAGTCCTAAACGCATCGGAGCGGAGCGATCCCGCTCACGGGTCACCGGACGCACGCTCATCCGATGGTTGCCCGGCAGTTTTTCTTGACAACGTAGAGTAAGTGAAAAATATTTCGCCTCAGAAAGAATTTTCACATGATCGGCTGCAAACAGCCGGCTGGGAGGATCTGGCGCGCAATGTCTGAGACTGCGCCGAAGCGGCAACCGAACGATCCGCGTGAGGCCGATCTGGTGGCGCGCGCCGCCTGGCTGCACTTCGTCGGCGGCCTGACACAAGGCGAGGTCGCTCGGCGGCTCGATGTGCCGAACACCCGGGCGCATCGCTATATTGCCCGTGCGCAGGCCGAGGGCATGGTGCGCATCTTCGTCGATGTCAGCGCGTCCGAGTGCGTCGCCATGGAAACGCGCCTGATGGAACGCTTCGGCCTCTCCTTCTGCCGCATCGCCATGGACGTGCCTGAGAGCGGGCCCCTGCCGCTAAGAGCGCTTGGCATGGCGGGCGGCGATTACCTCATGCAGGTCGTCGTCGGCGCGCAGCACCGCGTGATCGGTATCGGCCATGGCCGCACGATCGCGGCAGCAGTCGACGCGATGGGACGCGTGCCGGCGCGGGACTGCTCTTTCGTCTCGATGCTTGGCGGGCTGACGCGGTCGTTCGCGGCAAACCCCTACGACGTGATCCACCGACTGGCCCGCAACACGGGCGCCGACAGCTTTATGCTTCCAGCACCGATGTTCGCCGACAGCGCCCGGGACAAGCAGGTGATGATCAGCCAATCCGGCATCGCCGCGACCATGGCGCTGATCGGTAAGGCGAGCCTGGCGATTGTCGGTATTGGCGAGGTCGATGCGACCGCGGACACGTCGCACAACCTCGCCATCGAGGATGCCGCAACCATCGGCGCCCTTCGCAACCGCGGCGCCCGCGCTGAAATCCTGGGTCAGTTCATTGGCGCCGATGGCGCCATCTTAGCGACCGAGAACGACGGGCATGTCATGGCCCCGCCTCTCGACAGCCTGCGCGAATGCGAGGTCGTCGCGATCGCCGGGGGAATTGGGAAGAAGGAGGCCATTCAAGCCGCGCTCAAAAGCGGCCTTCTGAAAGGACTTATCACCGACGAGGCAACCGCTCGTGCTATCGTCGGAGAAGGCGGCTGTGCCGTCGCTGCTGAATAGCCAACGAGCGAACGGGAGGAGCTTCAGACGATGTACGAGAAGGAAAAAGACCTCATCCGTGCCTGGCAGCGCGGGCAGATGTCGCGCCGCAGCCTGGTTCGGGGCCTCGGCGCCCTGGGTATGACCGCGGCGGGCGCGGGCACGCTTGTGAACATGATGCAGACCCAGGCGCTCGCCGCTGATTTCGATTGGAAGCAGCACGCAGGCAAGAGCCTGAAGCTGCTTCTGAACAAGCACCCCTATACCGACGCGATGATCGCGAACCTCGACAACTTCAAAGCGTTGACCGGAATGGAGGTGACCTACGACGTCTTCCCCGAAGACGTCTATTTCGACAAGGTCACGGCGGCGCTGTCGTCGCGGTCCAGCGAGTATGACGCCTTCATGACAGGCGCCTACATGACCTGGACCTATGGGCCGGCGGGCTGGATCGTCGACCATAACGAGTGGATCCAGGACCCGGCGAAGACCAACCCGAACTACAACTGGGACGACATGCTGGAGGGCGTGCGCAAGTCCTGCGCCTGGAACGGTCGTCCTGGCGGCGCGCTAGGCTCGGACGATGCGTTCCAGTGGTGCATCCCTTGGGGCTATGAGCAGAACAACCTCGCCTACAATGCCAGCATGCTGGACGAGGCCGGCGTGGCGGTCCCGACCAATATCGACGAGCTGACGGAGGCCGCGGCCAAGCTTCAGGCGGCGAATGAGGGCGTCTACGGCATCGGCGTGCGGGGCTCGCGCTCTTGGGCGACGATCCATCCGGGCTTCCTGTCGGGCTATGCCAATTTCGGCGAGAAGGACCTGAACCTCGCCGACGATGGCAAGCTTTCGGCCGCGATGAACACGGCCGGATCGAAGGAGTTCCACGCCAAATGGGTCAAGATGATCCAGGACTCGGGCGCGACCGACTGGTCGAGCCACACCTGGTATCAGGTCGGCACCGATCTCGGCGCGGGCAAGTCGGCGATGATCTACGACGCCGATATCCTGGGCTACTTCATGAACGGCGGCGGCAACGCGATGGCGGGCAAGCTCGCCTATGCGCCTTTCGCCGCCAATCCGGCTGCCTCGGCGCCGACGCCGAACATCTGGATCTGGTCGCTCTCGATGTCGAAGTTCTCGAAGGATCTCGACGCCACCTGGAACTTCATGCAGTGGGCGAGCGGGCCTGAGCATGGCCTCTTCGGCGCGACGCAGATGGACTTCGTGAACCCGGTGCGGCAGTCGGTCTGGTCGGATGCTGGGTTCCGCAAGCGGCTCTCGGACAGCTATCCCGGCTATGTCGAGATGCACGACGTCTCCGCACCGGGTGCCAAGATCCACTTCACCGCACAGCCGCTCTTCTTCGATCTCACGACCGAGTGGGCGGCATCCATGCAGAAGATGGTGGCAGGCGAGGTGCCGGTTGACGAGGGGCTCGACCAACTCGCCGACAGCGTCGACCGCCAGCTCAAAGATGCTGGCCTAGGCTGATCGGCGTTGGGGGCGTCCCGCGCGGGCGCCCCCGACCGAACGCGGATATGACGGCCATCGACGCCCCCAATGCGAGACGTGCTCGCAGCCCGCGTATCTCGCGACGGCTGTTGCCTTACTTGCTCAGTCTCCCGGCGCTTCTGGTCTGCGTCGGTATCCTGATCCCGTTCGGCACGGCGGTATACTACTCGCTCCAACGCTTCCGCATGAGCCAGCCCTGGAACCGGGGGATGAACTGGGGCGAGAACTACATCAACTTCCTCTCGGACCCGGATTTCTGGAACACGCTGCAGATCAGTCTGGTCTATGCGTTCCTGACCGTTGGGCTCGAACTCCTGCTCGGTCTCGGCATCGCGCTACTGCTGCAGAAGCGGACGCGGCTGAACAACTTCATCTCGATCATGCTGCTGATGCCGCTGATGGTGGCGCCCGCGCTGGCGGCGCTGATGTGGAAGCTTATGACGAACCCCAACTTCGGGATCCTGTCCTACCTCGCTGGTGTCGTAGGGTTCGAGGATTTCCGCTGGGCCAACGCGCCGGACACAGCGCTCCTAACGGTCGTGCTGGTGGATATCTGGGTCTACACGCCCTTCATCATGATCCTGCTGCTGGCAGGGCTCCGCTCGCTGCCGACGCAGCCCTTCGAGGCCGCCGCCTTGGATGGGGTGCCGCGCTTGCAGCAGTTCTGGCGCATCACCCTGCCGATGCTGATGCCATACATCCTTACGGCCTCGCTCTTCCGGCTGCTCGACAGTATCCAGCAGTTCGACATCATCTACGCGATGACCCAAGGGGGCCCTGGCGACAAGCTGATGGTCTTTCAGGTCGAGGCCTATCTCAACTTCTTCCAGTCCACGAATGTCGGGCGTTCGGCGGCGCTTCTCATGATCCTCTGGGCCGTGACGTTCTTCCTCTCGAACATCTTCATCAAGAACTGGCTGCGTCTGCGCGAACGCGCGAGGGGAGAGATCTGATGGACCACCACGCGCCCCTCGAGCGTTGGTTGCGCGGCATCGCTCTCACGCTGGTCGTGCTCTTCTTCATGTTTCCGATCTTCTGGATCGTGCTGATGAGCTTTCAGACGAATGAGAGCATCCTGCGCTCACCGCCCTCGATGGTGTTCACGCCGACCCTGCAGAACTACGAGGCGCTGATCACGGGCAAGCTGGAGACGCAGGCCGGCACGCTCGACGTGGCCTTCATGTCGAACCTCCTGAACTCGCTCATACTGTCGGTTGGTTCGGTCGCGGTGGCGCTGCTTTTGGGTGTGCCGGCAGCCTACGCCTTTGCCCGGCACAAGTTCCGCGGATCGGAGGACATCGCCTTCACGCTCCTCTCCTTCCGCTTTGCTCCGCCCCTTCTCGTGCTGTTGCCCCTTACGATCTACTTTCAGGATCTGGGCCTCGCGAACACCTATGGCGGGCTGATCTGGGTCTATCAGCTCATCTGCCTGCCGCTGATCCTGTGGATTGTGCGGGGGTATTTCGAAGACATTAGCGCGGATGTCGAACATGCCTATCGCATTGCGGGGCACTCCTGGCTCTCGACCTTCCGCCGTATCGCGCTGCCGCTGGCGGGACCTGGGATCGCGGCGGCGGGGCTCCTGGCCTTCATCTTCGCCTGGAACAACTTCATCTTCGCACTGGTCCTGGCCAGCGCCGACAAGCAACCGGTGACCGTCGGCGCACTCGCCTTCGTTACGGCGTCCGGTATCCAATACGGTCAGATCGCCGCTGCCATCGTCCTCTCGATCACACCGACACTCGCCCTCGCGCTCTGGGCGCAGCGCTACCTTGTCGAGGGTCTTTCGCTCGGCGCGGTGAAGGGCTGAGCGGATGAGCCTGGTGATCGAGAACCTTACGAAGCGCTTCAAGGCCGAGACGGTGCTCGATGCCGTCTCGCTGGAGGTGCCGACGGGTCAGACCTTGGTGCTTTTCGGCCCATCCGGTGCGGGCAAGACGGTGCTCTTGCGCTGCATCGCCGGGGCGGAAGAGCCAGATGAAGGGCGCGTCCTGATCAAGGGCGAGGATGTCACCGATCTGCCGCCTGAGAGCCGCGGCATCGGCATGGCCTTCCAGAACTTCGCGCTCTTCCCACATCTTTCGGCTTTCCAGAACATCGCGGCCCCGCTGACCGCGCGTCGCTCTGCCGCCGATCGGGTCAGCGCCGGGGTGGAGGGCGTCGCGAAGCGCCTCAAGATCGACCATGGGCTGGGTCACGCGCCGCGAGCCCTCTCGAACGGACAGACACAGCGGACAGCGCTGGCGCGGGCGTTGGTGGCCGAGCCCGAAATCCTGCTGCTGGACGATCCGCTGCGGAACGTGGATGCGAAACTGCGGTTCGAGATGCGGCTGGAGTTACCCCGCCTCTTGGCCGATCGCGGCGCGACGGTCGTCTATGTGACCCAGGACTACAAAGAGGCCATGGCGCTCGGCGACCGGATCGCCGTCCTCGAAGGCAATCGCATCGCTCAGATCGGTACGCCGCAAGAGATCTATCTGCGCCCTGCTACGCTTGCGGTCGCGACGCAGTTCGGGGACCCGTCGATCAATCTGCTCGACGTCGTGCCCGAGGGCGATGGCGGGACGTTCGTCGCGCTTTCGGGTCAGCGGATCGCGCTGCCCGCCGGCTATGAGGCGACCGTCGGGCGCGACTGCGTGCTGGGGATACGGCCCGAGGCGCTGCGTTTTTCTGGCAGCGGCATTCCCGTCACCATCGAGGCGGAGACGCCGCTCAATGAGAAGACCGTGACCCTGGCCCTGACAGCGGGCGGGCGGGAGCTATTGATCTCGCGCCCTGTGAGCGCGCCAGGCCCAAGCCAGGGCCCCGCGGCCGTCACGATGGACACGGCGGACGCCATCCTGTTTGACCGCGCGACGGGCGCGCGCATCCCGCAAAACCTGACCGCGGCGGAGCACGCGGCATGAGCGGTAAGGCCCTCAACCTCAGCGGCGTCGAGAAGCGGTACAATCCGGGCACGGCGAACGAAGTGCGCGCGGTCCAGGATTTCAACCTCACCGTCGAGGCCGGCGAGATCGTCGCCCTCTTGGGCTCGTCGGGCTGCGGCAAGACATCGACGCTCCGCATGATCGCGGGCTTCGAGGAAGTATCAGCCGGCACCATCACCCTTGGCGACCGGCCGGTGCACCGGCTGAAGCCCGCGCGGCGCAATGTTGCGATGGCCTTTGAGGGCTACTCCCTCTACCCCCCGCTCACCGTCGGCGAGAACATCGCCTTCGCGCTCAAATCCCAGCGGCTCGATCGCGCGGAGACCGACAGGCGCGTGGCTGAGATCGCGCGTCTCCTCGAGATCGAGGACATCCTCGGGCGTCACCCCTCATCGGTCTCGGGCGGGCAGCAGCAGCGCACGAGCCTTGGTCGGGCGCTTGTCCGACAGGCGGACCTGCACTTGCTGGACGAGCCGATGGGTCAGCTCGAGCCGCAACTGCGCGCCCATCTGCGCGGGCGGCTCAAGCACTTCATCAAAGAACGCGGCCTCACCGCCATCCTGGTCACCCACGACCAGACCGAGGCGAACGCGCTGGCCGACCGCATCGCCGTGATGGAGGACGGCGTGCTGCAGCAGTTCGACACGCCCGATCGGTTGAAGGACCAGCCGGCAAACCTCTTCACCGGCACCTTCATCGGGGAGCCGCCGATGAACGTCTTTTCCGCGGAGGCCGGATCCGACCGCGGGCAGCTCGCTTTCGCGATGGGCGGTGGCGTGGCGCTCTCCTATCCGGAAAGCGCCTTCGACCCGGATCTCCGGGACGACCTCTTGACCCGCCGCGCGGTGACAGTCGGCATCCGCCCCCATGCGGTGCGGATCGCGGATGGCGGGGCCGAGGCGGAAGTGCTGGTCGCCCAGTGGCTCGGCGATCAGTCCCATATCGCGGCGCGGTTCGCGGGCGGCACCATCGTCTCGGTCGCCCATGATCGCGCAGAGCTTGCCAAGGGCGAGAGGATCGGCATCGCCATCGCCGCCGAGGATCTGCACCTCTTCGATACCGCGACCGGCAAGGCGATCAGCCATGGCGGGACGAGGGTCGCCGCATGAGCCGCGATGTCCTCATGGGCATCGATGCCGGCACCTCCGTCATCAAGGCGGTGGCCTTCGACCTTACGGGCAAGCAACTGGCGATCGCCAGCAGGCGCAACGACTATAGGACGCTGCCGGACGGCGGCGTCGAGCAGAACATGGCGCGGACCTGGGACGACACGGTCGCCGTGATGCGCGACGTGGTCAAAGCGGTTCCCGATCTGCCCGCGCGCCTCCTCGCGATCGGTGTGACGGGACAGGGCGACGGCTGCTGGTTGATCGACGCCGATGGGCGACCGGTCCACGATGGCTGGCTCTGGCTCGATGCCCGTGCGGCGCATGAGGCGCGGGAGATTGCCGCCTCGCCCGGGATCGACACGATCTATCGGACCACCGGTTCCGGTGTGAATGTCTGCCAGATGCGCACGCATCTGACCTGGATGAAGCGCCATGCGCCCGACCTGCTCGCGCGGGCGACAACCGCGCTCCACTGCAAGGATTGGCTCTATCTCAACCTGACGGGCGAGCGCGCGACGGATCCGACCGAGGGTGTCTTCACCTTCGGCGACTACCGCACGCGCGATTACTCGGACGCGGTGATCGAGGCGCTTGGCCTTGCGGACCTTCGCTCCTTGCTGCCGCCGGTCGTGGACGGGGCCGTGACGACCCACGGTCTCTCGGAAACGGCGGCGGAGGCGATTGGGTTGCCCAAGGGGCTGCCGGTCTCGCTCGGCTATGTGGACATCATGTGTACGGCCTTGGGCGCCGGGCTACACGATGCTGGAACGCAGCCGGGGCTCACGATCCTGGGGTCCACGGGCGTGCATATGCGCTTCGCGGAAAACGCGGATGCCGTGGTCCTGAACGAGGCGCGTTCAGGGTACACGATGGCCTTCCCTGGCGCGGCTTACGGACAGATCCAGACCAACATGGCGGCGACCCTGAACATCGATTGGATGTTAGGGCTGGCGGTGGAGATGTTCCGCGCCGAGGGGGTGGAGCGAACCCCCGAAGCGCTCCTGTTAGGGCTCGACGACCGGGTGATGGCGGCGCGGCCCGGCGCGGCGCTCTTCCATCCGTTCATCTCGGCAGCCGGTGAGCGCGGGCCCTTCACCGAGCCCGACGCCCGGGCAAGCTTCAGCGGGCTCGATCAGACGACGGGTTGGTTCGACATGGTGCGCGCGGTCTATGACGGTTTGGCCTTGGCCGCGCGGGATTGCTATGCCGCCATGGGGCCCGTGCCGGGTGAGATCCGGCTCTCCGGTGGGGCGGCACGCTCCAAGGCGCTGAGGAAGATCGTTTCAGCCGCGCTGAACCGCCCGGTCAGGACTGTTGCGCAAGAGGAAGCGGGGGCCGCGGGTGCCTGCATGATCGCGGCCATCGCCGAGGGTGCCTTCCCGGATATCGGCGCTGTGGCCGATGCCTGGGTGACGCAGCTGCTGCAAGAGCCCGAAGCCCCCGATCCGGATCTTGTGCCTCTCTATGATGTGCTGGCGGACGCGTACCTCGCCGGGCGGCAAGCCGCGGTGCCGGCCTGGTCGGCGCTCGCCACGATGCGTCGGGCGCTCGCATGACCGAGATCGCGATCATCGGCGACCGCTTCATGCGCTCCGACATGTTCGAGGCGGCGTTGGTCGATGCCTGCGGGGACACGATCACCTGCCGCAAGCTCGACCTGCCCTGGCCCGACGAGCCCATGGAGCACGGATATGCGACGCCGGGCATGGAAGGGCTGAAGGAATACATGGGCAGCCCGGATCAGGTGATCGCCCATGCCGAGAACGCCCCCATCCTCGTCACGCATCTGGCGCCGGTTTCGGCGGGAATGCTCGCGCAAATGCCGGCGCTCAAACTGGTCGCGGTCTCTCGCGGCGGGCCCGTGAACATCGACATGAAGGCCGCACGGTCGCACGGCGTGACAGTTGTCAACACGCCGGGCCGCAATGCCTCTGCCGTGGCGGAATTCACCATCGGCGCGATCCTGGCGGAGACGCGAAACATCACTCGGGGCCATGATGGGTTGAGGCGCGGGGACTATCGGGGGGATCTCTACCGGGCGGATGTCACGGGCGATGAGCTCAGCGACATGACGGTCGGCGTCATCGGCTATGGCGCGGTCGGCAGCCGGGTCGTCACACTGCTGCGGGCCTTCGGATGTCGGATCATGGTGACCGACCCCTATGTTCAGCTATCGCCCAGCGACCATGAGGCTGGCGTCGAACTGGTTGCCCTTGATCGCCTACTGGCCGAAGCGGACGTGGTCACCCTGCACCCGCGGGTCACAGCAGAGACGACGGGCATGATTGGGGCCGATGCGCTTGCGGCTATGAAGCCGACGGCGACCCTCATCAACACCGCGCGCGGGCCGCTGATGGATTACGACGCGCTTTATGACGCCCTTGCAGAAAGGCGCATCCGTGGCGCGATGATCGAGACCTTCGCCGTCGAGCCGACGCCCCCCGACTGGCCCTTGCTGCACCTGCCCAATGTGACTTTGACGCCGCACATCGCGGGCGCCTCGCTCAAGACTGTGCGTATCGCCGCTGCGAAAGCGGCGGAGGAGGTCAGACGCTGGCAGGCCGGCGAGCCCCCTCTGAACCCCTGCTGAGACGATGACTGACAATCCCATCGATCTGCTCGTCATCGGCGGAGGCATCAACGGCGCAGGCGTCGCCCGGGATGCCGCTGGCCGGGGCCTTTCGGTCGTTCTCTGCGAGAAGGGCGATCTGGCCGAGGGCACATCCTCGCGCTCTGGCAAGTACATCCATGGCGGGCTGCGCTACCTTGAGTACTACGAGTTCCGTCTGGTGCGCGAAGCACTGATCGAGCGGGAGGTCGTGCTTGAGGCCGCTCCCCATCTCGCCTGGCCCCTCCGCCTGGTGCTGCCCCATAGCCCGGCGCATCGCCCACGCTGGCTGATCCGGCTCGGGCTCTTCCTCTACTCGAACCTTGGAGGGCGCAAACGCGTGCCGGGGGCGTCATCGCTCGACCTGCGTGATGGGCCCGAAGGCTCTGCGCTCAAGGACGCGTACCGCCACGCCTTCGTCTACTGGGATGTCTGGGTGGACGATGCGCGCCTCGTGATCCTGAACGCCAAGGACGCGGCCCGCCGGGGCGCCGAGATCTTGACGCGCACCGCATGCGCCTCGGCGCGACGCGGTGACGATGGGCTTTGGCACGTGGTGCTCCAAACCGCCGCGGGCGCGCAAAGAGCCCTAACGGCGCGGGCGATCTTCAATGGCGCTGGTCCATGGGTCGAGCAAGTGCTCAGCAACGCGGCCGGCGTGAACTCCTCCAAGCGCATCCGCTTGGTCAAGGGCAGCCACATCATTCTGAAACGCTGGTGGCAGGGCGACCATGGTTACGTCCTGCAAGCACCCGACAAGCGGATCATCTTCGTCAATCCGTATTTCGAGGACATGGCTCTCGTCGGCACCACGGACATACCCTTCGACGGCCGGCCCGAGGATGTCGCGATCGGTGCGGACGAGACCGACTACCTGCTTGGGATCCTGAACAGCTATTTCAAACCTCGACTGACACCGCAGGACGTTCTGCACACCTATTCGGGCGTGCGTCCGCTCTTCGATGACGACACCGCGAAATCCGCCTCCGCCGTTACCCGAGACTATGAGTTCGAGCTCAATGGCGGTTCGGACCGTGCACCGATCCTGTCGGCCTTTGGCGGAAAGCTCACGACCTATCGCAAGCTCGCCGAACATGCGCTGCAGCGGCTTGAACCGTTCTTTCCCGAGATGGCGGGGCCGTGGACACGCGATGCGCCGTTGCCGGGCGGAGATCTGCCCCACGCCGATTTCGGCCGGTGGTTTAGCGAGTTTCGCTCAGACTATGCTTGGCTTCCTTACCCGCTGGTCCTCCACTACGCTCGCAGCTATGGATCCGAAGCCCCAGGCCTTCTCGGCAACGCGACGAGAGTTGAAGATCTAGGGATCCATTTCGGTGGGACGCTGTTCGAACGTGAGGCCGTGTGGCTGATCCAGAACGAATGGGCGGCAGCCCCCGAAGACATCCTGGATCGCCGAACCAAGCATCGCCTCAACTTGACCGAAGCCGAAGTTTCCAGCTTCGCGGAATGGTTCCAGGACGCGCATGCGAGAAGCAGTACGGCGAGACAGCCTGCAGGTGGGTCACCCTCGGCCTCGAAAACCGGCAGTTTAATGTTGGATGGCGGTGCCGGATCCTGATCCGCTTGCCGCACATTTTTGGGTGTGCGGAGGTGGTCCCATTTATCGGCCGTCGACCTGGTCTCCGAGAGCGAGGAGTTTGATCTCACCATCCCAGTAGCGTGCCAGCCGGTCCGCCGCTTGCCAGGCGCGCAGGCCAGTGCGGCAGGCGAGGACCGCGCGTTGGTTTGGGCCCGGCTGCGGACCATCGGCCTGGAAAGCGCTGACTGGATGCCGGGCTGCGAGCGGCAGGCTCGGGCCCTCTTCGTCTTCGGCACGCAGATCCACCAGAAAGTCGTCCGGCCGCGTGTCACAAGGCGCGATAAAGGCTGGGTTCGGGGCCGGGTCTTGCGCTCCGTCGAACCGAAAACCGCCAAAACGCAAGGTCGATGCGTCATAGGTAACAAGCTGGCCGAGCGGCGCGCGGTCGCCCGTCAGCACGGCCATCGCCATCTGTGCTTGAAGGCTACCGATCACACCGACACTTGGCCCCAACACGCCATCCGCAGCGCAAGAGCCGAGCCGGTCCGGCAAGTCGGGGAACACGGCACGCAGTCCAGGCGCGCCACCCGAGAAACCGGCCACATAGCCCTCGGTCCCTACCACGCTGGCCGAGATCAGAGGTGTATCTGTCCCAAGGCAGACATCAGAGGCGATGTAGCTCGCGGCAAAACTGTCGGCGCAGTCGAGCACCAGATCGACCTCGTCGATCAAGCGATGCGCATTGGTTGGATCGAAGTGGAACGGCGAGCCGACTACCTGCGTCTCAGGGTTCAGACGCGCCAGCGACTGTGCCGCTACGCCCACCTTCGGCTGCCCGATATCGGCCTCGCGAAACAGTGTCTGACGATGCAGGTTCGAGAGACTAACGGTGTCGCCGTCCACCAAATTGATACGCCCGACACCGGCACCAACCAGATACTGCAGAACCGGGACGGCCAGCCCGCCGGCGCCGATGACGAGCACGCCAGCGCGTTTCAACCTGTCCTGGCACTCAAGGCCAAAACCTGGAACGGCGATCTGTCGGGCGTAGCGGGTCACCGGCAGACCTCCAGCCACTGCCGCACCCGCGCCTCCGGATCCTTGTTGAGCGTGACATCGGTCACTGCCGAAACGATGTCGGCGCGCGCGGCAAAGGCCCCAGGCGCGCGCTCAACGCTCATGCCGCCAATGGCCACGAGCGGAACCTCGCCGATACGTGCCTTCCAGTCGGTCAGTTTCTCGAGGCCTTGTTCGTGCCACTTCATCTTCTTCAAAATCGTCGGATAGACTGGCCCCAGCGCGACGTAGTCGGGGTTGAGTGACAAGGCGCGCTCCAGCTCAGCCTCGTCATGGGTGGATATGCCCAGCTTCAAGCCCGCTGCCCGAATGGCTCCGATATCGGCCGTGTCCAAGTCCTCCTGACCGAGATGCAGCCAGTCGCATCCAAGCTCGATCGCGAGTTCCCAGTAGTCGTTGACCACCAGTACCGCACCGTGATCCCGGCAGAGATCGCGCGCGTCAGCGATATGTGCTCGCAACACGTCCTCGGGCTGGTCCTTCATCCGAAGCTGGACGAGCTTCACACCCAAGGGAAGCATGCGCTTCAGCCAGACGACGTCATCGAAGATGGGGTAGAACGGGTGCAGGCTCATAGGAACGCCTTGCCGAGCACAGGGGTCGAGGGCGCCGCCATGTCTCTCGGTTCCATCGGATCCGCCTCCGCCGCCAAGGCGCCGGCTTCGACGGCCAGCGCAAAGCCCCTGGCCATGGCCACTGGATCCCCCGCTTTGGCGACGGCCGTGTTCAAGAGGACCGCGTCGTAGCCGAGCTCGATGCAGTGCGCGGCCTGACTTGGCAGACCCAAACCCGCATCCACGACGAGTGGGATGTTCGGGAAATGCGCGCGCAGGGATCGGAGGCCATAGATGTTGTTCAGTCCAAGCCCTGTGCCAATCGGGGCGCCCCAAGGCATCAGCACCTGACAGCCGGCTTCGACCAATCTTTCGCAAAGCACCAGATCCTCGGTGCAGTACGGGAAGACCTGAAAGCCATCGTCTGTGAGGATCGCCGCCGCCTCGATCAGGGCGAAGGGATCGGGCTGCAGCGTGTCCGCGTTCCCGATCACTTCGAGCTTGATCCAATTGGTATCGAAGAGCTCACGCGCCATCTGCGCCGTGGTGACCGCTTCTCGCGCTGCGTGGCACCCGGCAGTGTTGGGCAGCACGGTCACGCCGAGGTCTTGGATGAGGGCCCAGAAATCCTGACCGGCCCGGTTGCCACCAGCCTCACGCCGGACCGACACGGTGGCGATCCCCGCGCCTGACTGCCTGAACGCCTCGGCGAGAATGGCGGGCGAGGGATACTGTGCTGTGCCGAGCATCAGCCGCGAGGCGACCTCCGTTCCGTAGAACACAGGCATCTCACCCCCCCTGCCGTGGAGCGACAATTTCCACCCGGTCGCCATCATTGAGGGGCTGACCGTCCCGAGCGGTCTTGGGTACGAAGACTTCGTTCACCGATGTCGCAACTTTCGCGTCGCCTAGCCCTTGTTCGGAGAGCAAACGGGCAAGTGTCTCGGCGACCGTTTCCACCGTTTCCCCGTTAACGATGATCTTCATACCAAACCTCCGGGGTCTTCCCATCCAGCACCAGATCGGCCGTTAGCCGCGCCAAGGCGGGCGCCAGCAAGAACCCGTGCCGGAACAGACCATTGGCAAAGATACGATCCGGTTTTTGGCGAATGCGCGGCTGATTGTCAGGGAAAGCAGGGCGCGCATCGACCCCGATTTCCAGAAGTTCTGCCTCACCGAAACTCGGATGCAACGCGTAGGCAGCGTTCATCAGCTCGCTCACGGACCGCAGCGTTGCTCGACCGCGCTCAGCGCTTTCGATCTGGGTTGCACCGAGCATGAAGACACCATCGCCGCGCGGCACGATGTAGAGAGGGAAGCGCGGGTGCAAGAGCCTCACGGGGCGCGACAAGGCCACGTCTGGGCAGCGGACAACCAGCATCTCGCCTTTGACGCCGCGCAGGTCGGGGAGCCTGTCCTGGGCCGACAGACCGCGGCAGTCGATGATCTGGCCCGAGGTTTCTTCGCCAAGGTGAACGCCGCGCTTCGCCAGTACATCCCACAGGTGAGCCAGGGTCGCGCGTGGGTCGAGATGGGCCTCTCCCTGGATGAACAGAGCCTTTGCGAAGTGGTCGGCCAGATCGGGTTCCAAGCCTGCAATGCCGCCGCGATCGAGCACCTCTCCCGCAGGGACACGCCGCGCGAAGGTGGTCAGCTCCGACCGATCGCGCCCCAAAGCGACGACCAGGGTACCGTGACGGGTCACCTCTGCGCCCTGAGCCGCCCACCAATCCGCCGCAAACCTCCCTTGCCGCACGACCTCAGGCTCAGCCAGCGCCCCTTCGCAATCGGGCGCCAACATGCCACCGGCCCACCAGCTGCATGCGTGTTCGCCAGGGGGGCCGGCAGGGTCGACAATCGACACTTCAGCGCCGCGTGACGAGAGCTCTGCCGCGATCGCCAAACCGCAAACCCCGCCACCCAGTATGGTAATCGGTCCAGTCACTTACGGAGGCCTCGTGGAGAATGAAAGGTCAATGTGGCTGCTCAACGTCCATTCGCGCGCTGGGTATCATGGGTGGACGGAACGGTGCGCTGGCCGCGAGATCTGCCCGACCAATCCCCCATGTGAGAGCGTTTCCTGGAACCATTGTTTTCACTGCCCGAGGCGGGACCACAGGCACTGCAAGCGTTGTTTGATACAGCACCGCCGGATCGTCTGCGGCTGGCATAAACCTGGCTGGGAGGACGATCAACGCGGACGCGCGCGGCATAGCATCCTCGACCATGCCGTTGCCTTCACGGCTCCTTGCCGCGGCGCATTGCGCTTAATTGAGACAGTGCTGGGAACGCTTCGCTCAAGCGTGCAGTCAAGCGGCCAGGAAGGCCGGGCGCTCATTTGTTTTGTGGGAGTAGAAGATTTGCGACGCCTACAGCGGCTTCTGTCTGAGAAGTGCTCTGGATCGGCAGGTGTAGGACGCGCTCTCGGATCTTTGTCCAAGTGTCGTTCGAGGCGCCGCCGCCTGCGGTGAAGAGCAGCGTTGGTTTGCCGCCACCCCGATCCGCGATCTCTGCGTAGCAGCGCGCTTCGATCCGGGCGATGCTCTCCAACACGCCGTGAAGAAAATCCGCATCGTCGGCCGGGCGCGGGGCAAGGCGGGGCTCGAGTTCCGGGTCGTTGATCGGGAAGCGCTCGCCAGGGCGCGAAAGCGGATAGTAGTCCAGCGGGCTCCGCACAGCGGGATCGATGAGGGAAGAGAGCGCCTCAAGGTCGGCTTCGCCGAAGAGCGCTTTTAGAACGCCGCCGCCTGTGTTCGACGCCCCCCCGTTCAGCCAGTAGTTACCGACGCGATGCGCGTAGAGACCGATTGCAGGGTCGTCGATCCGCCTATGGCTCAGGATCTTCACGGCGAGCGTTGTGCCGAGAGATGTCACGGCGGCCCCTTCGCGCATCGGCGCGCAGGCGAGGAAGGCCGCGACGCTGTCGGTCGTGCCGGCATGCACCACCGCTTGGCTAGACAACCTCAGATCATTGGCCACAGTGGTATCGAGCGGATGCAACGGCGCCCCGACCGGCTTGACCTGGGGCAGAAGCGCATGTCTCAAATCCAGGTCTGCGTACCAGTCAGGCCACTCGGCCCCAGCGGGGTCGAAGCCCGTCTTTAGCGCATTGCCGTGATCCGAATATCCGCCGCGCCCCATGAGTTTCGCGGCGATGAAGTCCGCCTGGTGCATCAGGTGGTGGGCCTGCCCTGCATCGTCCTCTCGTTGTAGGCGCAAGGCGCGCGCCAAAGCGGATGCCGAGCCTTTGCCGATATGCAGCGCCGGCGCCACGGCATCGATGCGTTGGGCTTCGTGGTGGAAACCTTTCGAGTCGTACATCAGCGCGGGCGTGACAGGCTCGATCGCCTCGTTGGTGAACACCATGCTGCCCGACGTGCCGTCCACGGCGATGCGCTCGATGGCCCTTGGATCGTGGCCTGCTGCGATCAAGGCATCTGTCTGGGATCGCAGGCAGCGCTGCACCGCCCGCCACCATGCTGAGGCATCGATGAGATCGAGGTCTTGTGGTTCATGCGCTTCGCGCGCCATCGAGAGCACGGTGCCATCGCGGCTGAGCACGGCACTGCGAACGCCCGATGTTCCAACGTCGATGCCGAGCGCGAAGGCGGTCATGGCTTCGCGGCCAAGGCCTGCCGGTACTTCTCAGCATCCCAGTTCAGGAGCTCGGCTTCGGCGGCAGGTCCAATCGGCTCCGGCGTCCACTCTGCCGGCAGGCGCGCGAGCACGTCCGAGAGGCACTGCAGCATCGCGCGCTGAGATGGTGTGGCGTCGCGCCGCAACAGCACGCCGATCTCAGGCACCAGAACCGCCGGCGGCTTTCCTTGGTGATCCGCGACGGGAAGTGCCGGGCCGAGAAAGACGACATGATCGGGATAGTACGAACCCCCGGTTGCGAGCGCGGCAGCGCGTTCGTTGAGCGCAATCCAACCCTCGGCGGCCCAGTCGAAACCGTCGGGGGGCGGTTCTTCGGGGGCCGGTTCGGGGACTGCATGCGTTGGCATCTGAAGACGCGCCTCGACCTCCTCGATCAGCATCGCCGTCGACGGCACATCGTGCCCGCAGCAGATCAGGCCGTGGTTCTCGAGGATGATGACACGCGTCCCCGGCTCAACCCGCGACATGATCTCACGTGTCAGCGGAAGGCCCGGCTTCTCATAGGGCGCGAAGATCGCGGGCAGCCCAGCCAGTTTTTCAGCCGCGACCGCCCGGCCCTCAGCGCTGATCGCGTGGACGATGGTGGCGATCGAGTGCGTGTGGACGACGACCGGCCAGTCCAGGGCTGCGTGAAAGGTCGTCTCGATCGACGGGCGCAGCGCACAGTCCGCATCCAGCACGGCCGCCCTGCAGGTGCCATCCCCCGCACCCTCAACCTCCGCTCGGGCCTTGTCGAGATCGACGATGACGAAGATCTCAGCGTCTTCCGCCTGCGCGAGTTCGGTCCCCGACGCCTTGATCCACATGACGCCACCGTCCTTGATGGACGTGTTGCCGCCCGGTCCCTGCACCTGCAGCGGATCCCGTCCGAGCTTGGCAGACAGGGCGCGGAAGTCGGCGGCTAGAAGATCGGCCGGTGTCATGCGAGAGCCTCCATCGAGTAGTCTGGCGCTGGCACGTTTTCGGCCCTGGCAAGGGCGGCGACGGCTGCTCCAGCGTCACCCTCCGCGAGCGCATTCGCATGAATGCCCGACCGGATCAGCAGGGTGCGCCAACCAACGCCCGATCCGCCGAGGATGTCATGATGCAGGCTATCACCGACCATCAGCAAGCGCCCCGACGTGATGTCGAGCGCCTCGGCTACGGCGTCGAAGATGGGGCGATGCGGTTTGCCGAAGTAGTGCACGGTTCCGCCGCTCTCTTCATAACGCTTGGCGAGTGCTCCGGGCGACATCACCAAATCACCGCCAGGGCGCGGTGAGACAAGGTCGGGGTTGGAACAATAGAGCGGCAAGCTGCGGGCGCGCGCTTCGGCGAGCGGAACAGCGAAGGTTTCCGGAGCGCAGTCGTCCGGCAGCCCCATCAACAGGACAGCATCCGCGGCCGAGACGTGGTCTCGAAGGCTGAGATCGAGCCCTTCAGCCCATTCCGCACCATCGGCGGGCGTGCGTCCGATCACGTGGAGCGACGGGGGCGCGCCAGCCTTAGCGAAGGTTCGCCATAGCGCCTCGCCGGACGTCATGAAGCATTCGAAGAGCGACGCGGGAAATCCCATCTCGGCCACACGTTTGGCGTTGGGGCCCGAGCGTCTGCCTGAGTTCGAGAGTACGGCGAGCCTCACGCCCCCGGCACTTAGCTTCTCGAGCGCTGCGATCGCGCCGGGAAAGGGCGACCCGCCATCGTGGAGGACACCCCACTGGTCGAGAACGATCGCGTCGAACTGCTCGGCAATCTGGTCCAACCTGTCGATGCAGGTGACCATCGGCTCACTCCGGATCGGGCGTCGGTGGGACCAGCGAGGCGAGGTAGTCTTCGACCTCTTCCGGCTTCATCGCCGGTGCCGCCTTGCCAACAGTGCCTACCGGCATATCGCCGAAATAGAACTGGAAGCCCGGGATGAACTGGCGACGCTTGCGTAGCGGCATGCCTTCGTAGGGGAAGACGTCGGAGCGCGCGTTGGCGGTCTTGTCGTGGCAGGGAAGGATGTAGTCGGCGCGCTTGTCGATCTCCTCGACCGATTTCCAACCGGCGACGGAGTCGACGAACCGCGCGGGCACCCAATAGCGCCATCCCTCGGCCGGGTTTGGCTCCATGTTACGCTCTTGGAAGATCGCGTCGCCGGCGACGACGATGTCGCCCATCGAGGTTGCCACTGTCACCGCCATATGGCCGACGGAATGGCCGGGCGTGTGGAACATGGTGAGACCAGGGAGCACCTCACACTCGTCATCGACCGCCTCGAACACGCAGCCGGTATAGGCAGGCTCGA
Source organism: Pseudomonadota bacterium (assembly GCA_039178805.1). Lineage (GTDB taxonomy): Bacteria > Pseudomonadota > Alphaproteobacteria > Rhodobacterales > Rhodobacteraceae > Thermohalobaculum. The sequence continues at coordinate 22,130 of JBCDFC010000037.1, forward strand.
TCCCGAGATAGCCACTCTCATAGGTGCGGTAGTAGAGCGGCAGCGGATTGAACGCCATCTCGATCTCAGCGCGCGGGGCGATGTAGCGGGCGTTCCGGAACTCTTTCATGTTCTGCACATGGTCCCAGTGCAGATGGGTGAAAACGATCGCGTCGATTTCGTCGGGGTGGACGCCAAGCTTCTGCTGCAGATGCTCGTGCACTTGGAGGCAGCCGCGCTTCTGGCACTTGTGATGGTGTTTCGTCGCCCGCGCCTCGTCGCAGAGGCCGGTATCGATCAGGATCTTGTGCTCGCCCGTATCCACGTAGTGGCAGTAGACGGGGTTCCAGATCTTCTTACCTGCCGGCCCCTTCCAGAAGATGTAGGTGCCAAGATCGGCTTCCAACCAGCCCGTGTTGATCGGGTAGATCTTCGTTTCCGCGATACCCATGCTGCCCTCCGGGTTAGCCCGCTGCTATTCGCATGCAAATTGCCCAATCTGCATACGAAAACAACCCTCAAGCTGCGCTCACCTGGCAGCGAATGTCTGAAGGAAGCTTTCGGTCATGTGTGCGCGCATGCCGTCATAGGCGGCTTGCGAGTCTTCTGAGAAGATGAGCGCGATGAGGCTTTCGTGGCTCTCTGCGGACTGGAGGAGATCCTCACGCGACTGAAACTTGCGCGCGCGAAATGGGCCGGTTCGACTGCGAAAATCCGACGCCATTTCAGCGATGTATGGGTTACCGGTCGCCCTGTAGATGGCATCGTGGAACTGCTCGTTGGCGCGAAGATAGGCTGGCACGTCGCCAGCCTCAGCCGCTTCGACGCAGGCACGTTGAGCCGCGCTGATCTCGGTCCGAGACAACAGGGTAAGGCGCTGCGCAGCGATACGTGCACAGGCCGCCTCGATCTCATGCATCGCCTCGAAGATCTGCGAGAGTTGCGGCTTCGTGTACTCCGCGACTTGGACACCGCGTTTCGTGCCTGGCACCAGCACACCTTGTGCCACGAGACGCGATAGCGCTTCGCGCACAGGGGTTCGAGAAACCTGGAAACGTTGGGTCAGGCTAACCTCATCAAGCCTTTGACCGGGTTCAAGGAAACCTGCTGCGATGTCGTTTCGGAGCGCTTGCTCAACGCGGTTGACCGCACTTTGACGAGGTGCTCGCGCCTCGGCGGCCTGTCTTGTCGCTCCGACCATCGCGGATTCCTTTCCGGCACACACGGGAAGACTATGAGAATCCTTCTGCAGATTCAATTTTGCATATTTACAAATGCATTTGCATACACAAATCTGAAAAGAAAACGATGTAGGGAAGGAATCGATGCCCAGGATCCAGCTGGAAAGCCTGGTGAAGCGCTATGGCACCGTCCAAGTGCTGCACGGCATCGATCTCGACATGGCCGAGAACGAGTTCACTGTGCTCGTCGGCCCATCCGGTTGTGGGAAGTCCACGACGCTGCGGATGATCGCGGGGCTCGAGTCCTGTTCCGAGGGCGAGATCTATTTCGGCGATCGCGCCGTGAGCCATCTCGAGCCGAAGGACCGCGACATCGCCATGGTCTTCCAAGACTATGCGCTCTACCCGCATATGAATGTGGCCGCGAACATGTCCTTCGCATTGCGGCTCCAGAAACGCCCGAAATCCGAGATCGACACCAAAGTGCGAGAGGTCGCGGCGATGCTCGGCCTCTCCGAATACCTGTCGCGTAGACCTGGTGAGCTCTCGGGTGGTCAGCGTCAGCGCGTGGCGATGGGACGGGCGCTGACGCGCGATGCGGGCACGTTTCTGTTTGACGAGCCGCTTTCGAACCTCGATGCGAAGCTCCGCGGGCAGATGCGGACCGAACTTGCGCTGATGCGCCAGAAAGTGCGCAAGAACATGATCTACGTCACGCACGACCAGATCGAGGCGATGACGCTGGCGGATCGCATCGTGGTCATGAACGGTGGCCACGTGCAGCAACAGGGCTCGGCCGAGGAGCTTTTCAAACGGCCGGCCAACAAGTTCGTGGCGGGCTTTCTCGGCATGCCGCCCATGAATTTTCTCGATGCTGAGCTTGTCTCGCGTGATGGGCGGCTGGTGGCGGAGGGCTCAGGCTTCGTCCTCGCGCTGAGCGAAGCACATGAGGCGCGTCTGGCGAACCATGTGTCGCGCCGGGTGATCCTCGGTCTCCGGCCGAGCGACCTACATTACCGCCCGGATGCGGCAGAGAGTGAGAGCCTCGATCTGCATGTGCTCGTCTAGGAATATGTCGGCGCGCAGTCGGTGCTGATCTGCGACCTCGGCGGTGCGCAGATGACCGTCGAGCTGCGCTCTGAAATACCGATCGCCTTGGGTGAGACGCTGCGCTTCGCGGCGTCGCCCGACACAGTCCACGTCTTCGATCAGGAAACCGAAGTGGCCCTTTAGAGGCCCGCGAACCGATAGGATGGGAGGAAAAAGATGCTGAAATCCGTAACCAAGGCGGCCGTGGCAGCGACCAGCGCGTTGGCGCTGTTCGTGGGCGCGGCGCAAGCGAACCCCTATGAGGAATACGAAGGCACGACGCTCATCGTGAACTTCCCGGCGCACCCGCACTACGACGCGGTGATGCGGATTTTGCCGGAGTTCACTAAGGAGACCGGTATCGAGGTCGAGGTCGACCAGCTCCCATACTTGAAGATGCGTGAGCGTCAGACGCTAGAGCTCGCGCAGGAAGAGGGCGAGTACGATCTCATCGCCTATGTCGTGTTCTCGAAGGCCGATTATGTCTATGCGGATCAGCTTGAGAACCTCGCCAAATACTTCATGAACCCGAAGCTGGCGGATCCGTCCTACGACGCGGGCGACCTGATCGACGGTTATGTATACAACATCGGCTTTGCGGGCGGGAACAAAGGGTATCTCGAGGGCAAGACCGGCTCGCTGTTCGGCGTCCCCTATGGCTCGGAGACCTCGGTTCTCGGCTATCGCAAGGACATTTTCGAGAAGCACGGGCTCGAAGTTCCCGAGACCTATGACGAGATGCTGGAGATCGCATGCAAGATCCCGCAGCTCGAGCCGGGCATGGGCGGCCTCTCCTCACGTGCGGCGTCGGGCCACCATGCGAGCCACGCATTCCTGCTGCATTTGGCACCCCTCGGCGGGCGGGTTTTCGACGATGCGTGGAACCCGATCGTCAACAATGAGGCCGGTGTAAAGGCTGCTGAGGCGCTGAAGACGATCGTCGACTGTGGCCCTGAGGGGGCCAAGACCTTCGGCTTCGGCGAGGCGTTGGGGTCGTTCCTGAAGGGTGACACCGCGATGTTCCTCGACACCACTGTGGTCGCGGGCCAGATCGACGATCCGAAGAAATCGCAGGTCGTCGGCAAGGTCGGCTGGGCGATGCACCCAAAGGGCGTGCGCCGCGGGAGCCAGACCGGCGGCTTTGGCATCGGCATCCCCGCGAATGCAGAGAACAAGGAGGCGGCCTTCCTGCTCATGCAGTGGCTGACCTCGAAGAAGGGCGACAAGCTTGTGGCGATGGCCGGCGGCAACCCGTCCCGCTTCTCGACCCATGACGACGCGGACGTGAACGCAAAGTTCCCGCACATGGCGACCTTTGGCGAAGCGCTGAAGCATGCCGATCCGGACTGGCGGCCGATCATCCCCGTCTGGGGTAAGATCAACGCGGATCTCGGCACGACGCTGAGCCAGGTGCTGACGGAAGGGCTCGACATTCAGGAGGCGCTTGATGGCGTCGCCGAGCGTACCCGCGCCGTGATGGACGAAGCCGGCTACTACACCTGGCAGTAACCCACGCGGCGGGGGGGGCGGGGGGGAGGCGGACCCCCCCCCGCCGGCACCCGGGGACCCGAACACAGACCCCCCCCCCGGGGGGCACGCAAAGAACACAAAACAGAA
>JBCDFC010000038.1:0-25987 GCA_039178805.1 Pseudomonadota bacterium
ACCGGCACGCCGGGCCATATCAACTCCATGGCCACGGGCATGACCCATTTCCTCGGCCACTTTCCCGTGGACGGGTTGGCCGAGGGCGATGTGCTCATCACCAACGATCCGTGGCTGACGGCGAGCCAGCTCAACGACATCACCATCGCGACGCCGGTCTTCCGCAACGGGCGCTGCATCGCGTTTTTCGCCTCCTGCTGCCATGCGCTCGATATAGGCGGGCGCGGCCTCTCAGCCGACAGCCGCTCGGTGCATGAGGAGGGGGCTTTATCTGCCGATGATGAAGCTCGTGGAGGCCGGGCGCACCAACCAGGCCATCCTCGACATCCTCGCCGCCAACAGCCGCACGCCCGAAGAAGTGCTGGGCGACGTGCACTCGCAAATCGCCGGCAATGTCGTGGGCGCGCGGCAGCTTATGGGCTTTCTCGACGAGTTCGGGCTTGAGGATATCGAGGCACTGTCGGACGCGATCATCGACCGCTCCGAGGCCGCCATGCGCGCCCGGATAACCGAGATCCCGGATGGCGACCATGCTTACGCGCTCGAGATCGACGGTTTCGACGATCCGGTGCGCCTTGCCGTCACGCTCCGCGTCCGGGACGACGGGCTGACGCTCGATTTCACCGGGTCGAGCCCGCAGGTGCCCCTCGGCGTCAATGTGGCGCTCAACTACACCCATGCCTACGCGACCTACGGCGTCAAATGCGCAATCAGTCCCGAGGTGCCGAACAACGAGGGCGCTTTTCGGCCGGTCGAGATCATGGCGCCCGAGGGCTCGATCCTGAATGCGAAATACCCGGCGGCGGTGGCGGGGCGGCACCTGGTCGGCCATTTCCTGCCCTCGGTCGTGATGGGCGCGCTGGCGCAAGCCCTGCCCGATGCGGTGGCAGCCCCCGGGGCGGACGGGCTTTGGGACACGCATGTGGCGGGCGAGGATCGCGAGGGGCGGCACTTCTCCTACACCTGGTTCTCTTCGGGCGGCGTCGGTGCGATGTCCGGGCGCGACGGGCTCTCAGCCACCGCCTACCCCTCCGGCATCGCCGGGGTGCCGGTCGAAGTGATCGAGACCATCGCCCCCGTCCATGTCCACAGCCGCGCCCTCGTCCCAGGCTCGGGCGGGGACGGGCGCCATCGCGGCGGGCTCGGTCAGGAGATGAGCTTCGAGGTCCTGACCGACAAACCGTACCTCTTCTCAGGCCTTTACGAGCGGGTCCGAGTGCCGGCCCCGGGCCTCGCCGGCGGGCGCCCAGGCGCGCAAGGCGCGGTGGAGGCGACGGGACCGGACGGGGAGCCGCTCGATCTCCAACCCAAGATCACGCGGATGCTGCCGCCCGGCACGCTCGTGCGCATCGTGCTCCCTGGCGGCGGCGGCCATGGCGACCCGGCGACGCGCGACCCGGCCGCCCGCGCCGCCGACGCGGCCGATGGCTATGTCTAGGGATCTGGCCCAGATATCTGATGCCGTCATTGCCGGCCTTGATCCGGCAATCCAGATTCCCCTAACAGACTGAGATAGTGAGCCTTTCTAGATCCCAGGGTCGGGCCCGGGATGACGATGAGTTCGTTCTGCCCCAGTCGGACCACTAGGATCCGAGGCGGCAGCCTGTTCCACCCCCTGAAGAGCGAGCCATGCCTCGCCCGGGCGCCGGCAAGAACCGGTCGCGGCGCACCGCCGCGACACCGTTTACGAGGCCTTTGAGCGTTTGGAGGTCCGCGGACGCGCCCCCAGCCAACCTCTCACGATGTCTCTTCAGCAACCGACATCGTGCTGAGATAGCGGCGGAGGAGATCCTCCACCATTGCTCGTTCCGCTGGGCAGGGGGCGCCGATGGCGCGTTTCTCGTCACTGCTTGCCCTACCGCTCGGGTTCCCAGGCAAACGCGGGTCGTCGATCGTCATCACGCGTCGCTCGTCTTTCTTGTTGGCAGGCCCCCCGACACCGCGTGCCGAGGGACCGAGCATGTCACTGTCTCGAACGGGCGATTACCCGCGCAGGACCACCCCTTCGGCCGGGTTCTTCACGACCTGCTGCCAGTCGGAGCGCAACCGCTGCATCTCCTCGATGACACCTGCATCCAGGGGCTTACCGGCGGCAACGTCGCGCAGCGCCGGCAGGATCGCCTGCCAGCCCGCAATCTGCGCCTTGATCTCTTCGCTTGCCAAGATCGAGCCCGCGTCGGATGCGAGCTGCGCATCGAAATGCTCGATCGCCTCACCCAGCTTGGCCCGCGCCAGCGCATCGCCGATGCCGGCCGAGACGAGGCAGGTGCTCTTGACGAGCTTCGTCGCCAGATAGCGGCGCTGGAACGACTGGTTCTCATTGATCGCGGCGCCAAGGTCGACTTGACCCGACTTCATCGCCTTGCGCTTCACGACCTTATAGACGCGGTCGATGGAGCCCACGAGGTTCTCCTCCACAAGCGCGATCTGGCTCAGCGCCTCGGGCGACGGCGTCTCCGCTTTGAGCTCACGCTCGAGGACGACGCGGAACCGATACCAAAGGTCTTTCTTGCTGCCGATCTCACGCTTCAGGCGACGCACTGCCGGCACACTGTCGTCGAGTGCGAGAACCTCTTTCTCAATATCGCCGATCGTCGCCTCGAAGGTGTCGCGCGCCGCATAGGCGGCATTCCGGCTCGTGCTCGCTTCGATCCCGGCCGAGACGAGGCAGGCATTCAGCACCATCTCCTCAAGAAACACTTCCTGCGCATGCAGAATGGCAAGCTTCCGTATCGGATCGCCCGCCGCAAGCTGCGCGACCGTCTTCGTCTCCCAGGCAGCGGTTGCGGGCGTTCCACCCACCGCCAAGCCCAGGCAAAGCGCTAACGCACTAACCGTAACACCAAGTCTCTTCATCGCCGTCTCCTCATCAATCTAAGCCCACACGCCAGATTCACTGGGCCTGATTGATGGGAAGACCTGAAGAGCGGAGGTGACCGGGCGGCATCGTTTTCCGCCAATTAGAATGTCGTCCGTCCGCAAGAAAGACTTTGGCTGAAAGGCGGCGCTAGGGGCAAACCCTGACCATAATTCACGCTCGATAAGGAGCATTCTTGCGAGAATCGTCATACTGATGAAATTTTGCGCTGTATCATGCTGGGAATAATTCTTATTCCACAGGCATTAACCTTTCATTAATCTTTTTTCATGCGCAAGGCGCAGCACTGTGCACTCATTATCATTCTCTTAACGATAAAACCGGCCGCTGTATCTCAGCGCATGCACTCCCGCAGATCCGTCCGGCAGCGACGAACGGTCATCATTCTACTCCGAACGGGAACACTCGATACCGGGATCTCCGCTAGCGGCCGGTTTAGCGATCTTCCCCCGCATGATCCCGTGCAACGAGGGCTCGAAGCGCGGCAACGGTGTCTTCGCATACGGCCGAGCAAAGCCAGAGGAACAGATCTAAGCATCCCGATCTGCCTCATCGCGCCCAAAACGACGAGTGGTGTCGCGCTCAGGCTGGGCAGGGGCGCGGCGGCGGATTAGCGTCCGCTCCGATCGGATCACCGGCAGAAGGAGGCGCTCCATGCCGCTCGCAATGAATCGCGACGTGTTCATCACTTGCGCCCTCACCGGCAGCGGCGGCACGCAAGATCGCAGCCCCCATGTCCCGCGGAGCCCCGCCCAAATCGCCGAGGCCGCGATCGAGGCTGCGAAGGCCGGCGCCGCCGTCGTTCATGCCCATGTGCGCGACCCCGTGACGGGCACACCCGCCCGCGATCTCGCACTCTATCGCGAGGTGACCGACCGCATCCGCTCCGCCGAAATCGATGTCGTCCTGAACCTCACTGCGGGCATGGGCGGCGATCTCGTCTTCGGCCCGCCCACGGCACCCCTGCCGCTGACCGAAGGCACCGACATGATCCCGGCGGCCGAGCGCGTGGCCCATATCGCCGAGTGCCTGCCCGAGATCTGCACGCTCGACTGCGGCACCATGAACTTCGCCGAGGCAGACTACGTCATGACCAACACCCCGGGCATGCTGCGCGCCATGGGGGCGGAGATGACGCGGCTTGGCGTTAAGCCCGAGATCGAGGCCTTCGACACCGGCCATCTCTGGCTCGCGAAGCGCCTGGTCGAGGAAGGCGTCCTCGAAGGTCCCGCCCTCGTGCAGCTCTGCATGGGTGTGCCCTGGGGCGCGCCGGATGACCTAAACACGCTGATGGCCATGGTGAACAACGTGCCCGCGGACTGGCACTGGTCCGCCTTCGCGCTCGGCCGCCACCAGATGCCTTATGTCGCCGCCGCGGTGCTGGCGGGCGGCAATGTCCGCGTCGGGCTCGAGGATAACCTCTTCCTGGACAAAGGCGTCCTCGCCACCAACGCCCAACTCGTCGACCGCGCCACCGGCATCATCGAACGCCTAGGCGCCCGCGTCATCGGCCCCGCAGAAGTGCGCGAGAAACTCAACCTCACGAAACGCGCGCCGGTTCCCGCATGAGCCGAACGATGCGCTCGACCTCGCGTTTTAGCCCCCTCGCGCTCAACCAGACCGCATGACCGCCGAAGGACAACGCGTCGTCATCACTGGCGGGGCGGCCGGTATCGGGCTCGCCATGGCGCGGGCGTTTCGCGATGCGGGGGCGCGGGTGGCCGTCTGCGATGCGGATCCGGCAGCGGTGGAGGCGGTCGATGGCGAGGGCGGCTTGATCGCCCGCGTCGCGGATGTGACCGACGAGGCCGCCATGGCAGCCTTCTTCGGCGAAGTCGAGGCAGCGCTCGGTGGCGTTGACGTGCTTTGCGCCAACGCCGGCTCCGGCGGGCCCGCTGGCCCGGTCGAGGGCCTCGCGCTCGAGGACTGGCGTGCCTGCGTCTCGGTCAATCTCGACGGCGCCTTCCTCGCCTGCCGCTGGGCCGCGGCGCGGATGAAGGCGCAGGGCTCGGGCCTGATCCTCATCACGAGCAGCACGGCGGGTCAGCACGGCTATCCCGACCGCAGCCCCTATGCCACCGCCAAATGGGGCTTGATCGGGCTCATGAAGACGCTGGCGATGGAGCTCGGCCCCCATGGCGTGCGGGTGAACGCGCTCTGCCCGGGCGCGGTCGAGGGGCCGCGCATGGACCGGGTCATCGCCATGGAGGCGCGGGCCAAGGGGCTCAGCGAGGCCGAGACGCGCGCCCTTTATGTCCGCGGCGTCTCGCTCCGATCCTGGGTGCGGGCCGAGGATGTGGCGGCGACCGCGCTCTGGCTCGCCTCACCCGCCGCTGATCGGATCTCGGGCCAGGCCATCGCCATCGACGGACACACGGAAACGCTGGCGCCCTAGGCGGCGCGGGGAGGGAGCATGGGGCGGAAAGCTGCGATCATCGGCGGCGGGGTCATCGGCGGGGGTTGGGCCGCCCGGTTCCTGCTGAACGGCTGGGATGTCGCCGTCGCCGACCCGGACCCTGAGGCCGAGCGCAAGATCGGCGAGGTGCTGGCGGGCGCACGCCGGGCGCTGCCCATGCTCTATGACCGCGCGATGCCGGAGGCGGGCAAGCTGAGCTTCGCCGCCAGCATCGCCGAGGCGGTCGCAGGCGCGGATTGGGTGCAGGAGAGCGTACCAGAACGCCTCCCCCTCAAGCACAAAGTGATCGCTGAGATCGAGGGCGCAGCCGCACCCGACACCCCGATCGGCTCCTCGACCTCGGGCTTTCGACCGAGCGCGCTGCGAGAAGGCGTCAGACGGCCAGGACGCATCTTCGTCGCCCACCCCTTCAACCCGGTCTACCTGCTGCCGCTGGTCGAGGTCGTGCCGGGTCCGAACGCGGATCTCTCGGTGATCGAGGCCGCGGAAGCGATCCTCCGCCAGATCGGCATGGCGCCGCTTCGCGTGCGGGCCGAGATCGACGCCCATATCGCGGACCGGTTCCTCGAGGCTGTTTGGCGCGAGGCGCTCTGGCTCATAAAGGACGGGATCGCGACGACGGAGGAGATTGATGAGGCGATCCGCCTCGGCTTCGGCCTCCGCTGGGCGCAGATGGGGCTCTTCGAGACCTATCGGATCGCGGGCGGCGAGGCGGGCATGGCCCACTTCATCGCCCAGTTCGGCCCTGCCCTCGCCTGGCCCTGGACGAAGCTGATGGATGTGACGGAGCTTACCCCCGAACTCACCGCCGAGATCGCGCGCCAATCGGACGCGCAGTCGGGCCACCTCTCGATCCGCGCGCTCGAAGCGCTCCGTGACGACAACCTCGTCTCGATCCTGCGTGCGCTGAAAGCCCGAAGCAGCGCGGCAGGCGCCGTGATCGCGGCGCATGAGGCGACGCTGCCGGAGCCGGAGCCTGAGCCTGAGCCGGGCGGGGGACCGATGGAGACGCTGCAGCGCACGGTGCCGATCGACTGGACCGATGTGAACGGCCATATGAATGAGAGCCGCTATGGCCAGGTCGTCTCGGATGCCTCGGAAGTGGTGATGGCGGCGATCGGGGCGGACGCGGGCTATATCGCCCGCGGCCTCAGCTATTTCACCGTCGACACCCGGATCCGGTACCTGGCGGAGTTGCTTGCCGGTGAGACCATCCGCGTGACAACCCAGGTGCTGGAGGGCGGCGGCAAGAAACTCCGCCTCTTCCACCGGATCTACAAGGAGGACGGGACCGAGGCCGCAACGGGCGAGCAGCTCCTCCTTCATGTGAGCCTTAAGACACGGCGCACCTGCAACCCACTCGAAACCGTCGCGCAGAAGCTCGACGCACTTGTGGGCGCACATGCCCGCCTGCCCCGCCCAGACGCCTCCATCCTCCTTCGTTGATGCCCATCTAAACTCAAAGAGCTGGAGTGCTTTTCCACCTCAGGGGCTTAGGTCATGCTCGGGCTTGACCCGGGCATCCATGGCCGATGGCGCCGGGTTGCCGGGTCGAGCACGGCAATGACGCAATCGCCTTGAGCACGTTCGTTTGGAAGGCGTCCTAGGAGATGAACGCCGGGCGTTGGAACAAATGCCCGCGCTCTGCTCAGTGGACAGACCTGGAGATCTAGGACTGGTACTTGGGGGTGCCCGACATCAGCGCGCCTTGTCTGCCAGACTACCGGCCCGCGCGACCAGCGCTGAGGCAAGGTCAGCGCCGCTCCCTCCCACGACAGGTTTGCCAGAGCCGCACAAACGAACGCTTAACGCCGATAGCACGGATTACGGGGTGTTCCGTACTGGCACCCTGCAGCGTTCGCTGAATGTTAGCATTCTGCCAACTAACCTGTCGTGGGTGGGCTCGGCGCCGTGGCTTATCCGTTCCCAAAAACTCCGCGGCTGGCTTTTCGGCGATATGGCGTGCCCCGATGACAGACGCGTCTCGATCAAGGACACCCCCGGGGCAGCAGCGCTATGATGCTGTCCGCTCCCTCGCCGAGGGGGACGGCATCGCTCTGTCGGCATCCGGCGCATCGCGTCTATGCGGGGTCCAAGGCGTAGGGGTCGCAAGCACTGACGCTTGAGGGCGCGTCAGCTCTCCTTACGCTTGCGGCAGTAGAGTTCCAGCCGGTGGCTGATGACCTCGTAGCCATGGGCGCGCGCGATCTCTTTCTGCAGGCGCTCGATCTCGGGGTTCGTGAATTCGATCACCTCCCTGCTGTCGAGATCGATGATGTGGTCATGATGGGGCGCATCGGCGGTCTCGAACCGGGCCGGCGCTCCCTCGAAAGCATGACGCTGCACCACACCCTTGTCTTCCAAGACCGAGAGCGTCCGATAGACCGTCGCAAGCGACACGCTCGCATCCACCGCCTGGGCCCGGCGGTGCAGTTCGTTGGCATCCGGGTGGTCCTCAGCCTCCGACAACACATGGATGAGCGCGAGGCGTTGGCGCGTCAGTCGCACGCCTTCGGAACGGAGGGCCTCCTCCATCTCCTTGGCGTGCTCTTCGGGGTCATCCTCCGACATGGCCGGACCCTACCCAGTTGCGTTGCATATGCAAGAAGCCTCGACACGCACGAGGCCCGGGCCACCCCTTCCCGCCGCCAAGGCATACGTCGACGAAAGTCCCGAAACCCCGCTTGACTTTAATGAGAATAGTTCGCATCTTCATCGCAGTTGCGAATGAGTTTCAGTTTGACCTGCAGTTGCGCCGCCCCATGATTGCTAGAACGCAAGGGAGATCCGCTTGACCGACCGCCGCACAGTACTCGCCACCGGCTTTGCCGCGTTGTTCGGCCTCGCCTGGCCCGCAGGCGCCGTTTCGGCCGAGCCGCTGCGTGTTGTCGCGACCACGGGCATGATCGCCGATGCGGCGCGCGAGGTGGGCGGCGAGCTGATCGACGTCGAAGCGCTTATGGGGCCAGGCGTCGATCCCCACGCCTTTCGGCAAACCCGCAGCGACATCGCCGCCATGACGCGTGCCGATCTCGTGCTTTGGCACGGGCTCTATCTCGAGGCGCAGATGGAGGAGTTCCTGGCCGAGCTCTCCCAGCGCCGTCCTGTCGTGGCCGCAGGCGAAGGTGTCCCGATCGACCTTTTGATCGGCCATGACGACTATGCGGACAAGTTCGACCCCCATGTCTGGATGGACCCGACGCTCTGGTCCCATGTGGTCGAGACGGTGCGCGATGCGCTGATCGCGCTGCGCCCCGACGATGCCGCGGCCTTTAGCGCCAACGCTGACGCGCATCTGGCGGAGCTCACCGCGCTCGCGGCCTATACCGACGAAATCCTCCGCTCCGTTCCGCCTGAGCAGCGCGTGCTCCTGACCGCGCACGACGCCTTCAACTATTTCGGTACGGCCTATGCCTTCGACGTCGTCGGCATCCAGGGCATTTCGACGGAGAGCGAGGCGGGCCTCGCCCGGATCGAGGACCTCGTGGACATGCTCGTCGAGCGCGATATCCGCGCGGTCTTCGTCGAAAGCTCCGTCTCCGACCGCAATGTGCGCGCCTTGATCGAGGGTGCGGCAGCGCGGGGCCATGAAGTGGTGATCGGCGGCGAGCTCTATTCCGATGCCATGGGCGCGCCCGGCACCTACGAGGGGACCTATCTCGGCATGATCGACCACAACACGACGACCATCGCCCGTGCACTCGGCGGCACAGCGCCTGAGCGCGGCATGGCCGGCCGGCTCACCGGGCTCTGAGGAGGCTTAGCCATGACCCCCGCCAATCTCGAGCTCGTCGCCGATCGTGGAGAGCGCATCGCGCGCCCGGAGCCTGCTGAAAGCCCGCTCGCCATCCGCGGCCTGACCGCATCTTATGGCGAGAAGCCGGCCGTCTTCGATGTAAGCGCCACCTTCCCCGCCGCCGCGATGAGCGCGATCGTGGGCCCCAACGGCGCGGGCAAGTCGACGCTCCTCAAGGCGGCCCTTGGGATCGTGCCGCGCCTCTCAGGCAACGTCACCGTCTTCGGCCGGCCGATCGAGGCCGCCCGCGCGGAGATCGCCTATGTCCCGCAGCGTGCGAGCGTCGACTGGGACTTCCCGACCCGCGCCGTGGATGTCGTCCAGATGGGTCTCTATCGCGAGCTTGGGCTGCTCGGACGCCTCCGCCAAAACCATCGCAAGCGCGCGCTCGACGCGCTCGACCGGGTGGGCATGGCCGATTTCGCCGAACGCCAGATCGGGCAGCTCTCCGGCGGGCAGCAGCAGCGCGTGTTCCTCGCCCGCGCGCTTGCCCAAAACGCGTCGCTCTATGTGCTCGACGAACCCTTCGCGGGCGTCGATGCGGCAACCGAGCGGGCGATCATCGCGGTCCTGCAGGATCTGAAGGCCGAGGGCCGAGCGGTCGTGGCCGTCCATCACGACCTCTCAACGCTGGCCAGCTATTTCGACCACGTCCTCTTCGTGAATGTAAGGGCGGTGGCCGAGGGGCCCGTGACCGAAACCTTCGGCGAAGCAGCGCTTCAGGCGACTTATGGCGGGCGGTTGGCAGCCACGCATATCGACCAGCTGATGCTCCAGCGCGCCTGAGCGGTCCGAAGCCACTCAGAGGTGCACGGGACTGCACGGGACTGCACCGCCGATGGAGACGTTTCTCGCAGCGCTCAGCCTGCAGGCAGGCTACAACGCGGCCCTCGTGACGGTAGGCACCGCGTTGCTGGGCCTCGCCGCGGGCGTCGGCGGTACGTTCCTGTTTCTCCGCAAGCGCGCGCTCGTCAGCGACGCGGTGGCCCATGCGACACTGCCGGGCATCTGTCTCGCCTTCATTGCGATGGTGTCGCTGGGCGGTGACGGGCGGAGCTTGCCGGGGCTCCTCGCAGGCTCCGCCTTCACAGCACTTCTCGGGCTCTTGGCGGTCGAGTGGATGACCGCGCGCACAAGGCTCGCCGAAGACGCGGCCATCGGCGCGGTGCTCTCTGTCTTCTTCGGCTTCGGTGTCGTGCTGCTGACTGTGATCCAGAACCTCGATGATGGGCGGCAGGCGGGGCTCGAGAGCTTCCTGCTCGGCTCAACCGCGGGCATGTTGTTTCAGGATGCGGTGATCGTGGCCGTGGGTGGCGCGGTGGTGGCAGGTGTCGCGATCGTCTTTCGCCGACCGATGACGCTCGTGGCCTTCGATGCGGATTATGCGGCGGCCAGCGGCATCGATGTGCGGCGCACGGATCTCGCGATGATGGCGCTCGCGACAGCGGTGACGGTGGTCGGGCTCAAGATCGTGGGATTGGTGCTGGTCGTGGCGCTCCTGATCATCCCGCCCGTGACCGCGCGGTTCTGGACCGAGCGGGCCGACCGGGTCCCGGTGATCGCAGGCGCGCTCGGCGCCCTCTCCGGTTGGCTCGGCGCCGCGCTCTCGGCCTCGGCCCCGGCGATGCCGACAGGGCCGATCGTTGTGCTAATCGCGGCGGGGCTATTCCTATTGGCACTTCTCTTCGCGCCCAGGCGGGGCGTGCTGTCCCGCCTTCTCGCCCGTCAGCGCTTCCAGACCAGGGTGCATCGCCGCCAGGGCCTGCTGGCGCTCGCCCGTCAAGAGCCGATCCACGACCCGCTCACCAAACGGATCCTGACGCGCGAGGGCCTGATGCGCGCAGACGGCGTACCGACCGAGACGGGACGGGGCGAGGCTGCCCGCGCCGCCCATGACGAGCGCCGCTGGGAGATCGTCCGCCGCCTCCATCAGAACACCGCTCTTTCCGATCGCTATGACGGGCTCACGCCCATCGAGGCGGTGCTGACACCCGACGAGATCGCAGAGATCGACCGCAACCTCGCGGGGCCGCAGCCCGTGGGAGAAGCATGATGGGCGTCGAGTTCGTTCAGCTATCGCTCGTTCCGATGCTGATCGGCGCGCTCGCAGCCATCGCCTGTTCGTTGCCTGGGAACTTCCTGATCCTTCGCCGTCAGGCGCTGGTGGGCGATGCGATCAGTCATGTGGTGCTGCCGGGGATCGTCATAGCCTTCCTGCTGACCGGCACGGTCGAGAGCCTACCGATGCTCCTCGGCGCGGCTGCTGCGGCGGTACTGGCCGTGCTGATGATCGAAGCTGTGAAGCGCCTCGGCCAGATCGAGCCGGGTGCCGCCATGGGCGTCGTCTTCACGACGCTCTTTGCGGGTGGGGTGCTGCTGCTCGAGCAGTCGGATACCTCGAGCGTGCATCTCGATGTGGAGCATGCGCTCATGGGCAATCTCGAGAGCCTCATCTGGTTCGATGCCACGGGCTGGGGGTCGCTAACGGATCCGGCAGCGCTCGCTGGACTGCCGCATGAGCTTTGGCGGATGGCGGCGACAGCGGGCGTGATCGCAGTCCTTACGCGCGTCTTCTGGCGCCCGCTTGCCATCGCGACCTTTGACGAAGGCTATGCGGCGAGCATCGGCATCCCCGCCCGCGCGATCGGCTTCGGCCTCGTGATCGCAGCGGCGCTCGCGGCGGTGGCGGCCTTCGATGCCGTCGGATCGATCATCGTGATCGCGATGTTCATCTGCCCGCCCGCGACGGCACGTCTGCTGACGGACCGGCTCGAAACCCAAGTCTTACTGAGCCTCGGACTCGCCGCGGGTGCCGCGGTCCTCGGCTATGTCGCCGCCGGCTATGGCCCCCTCTGGCTTGGCGCCCGAGACACGGTCAGCGCAGCCGGCATGATCGCAACCGTCTCTGGCCTGCTTCTCGCCCTAGCCTGCGCTTTCGGCCCGAAGCGACGCAGCAGCTGTGACAGCCCGAACGGCGCCTGACCCCAACGAAGAGGCCGGATCACCCACGCAACAAAGCCTCCAAGCGCCCCCTCCCACGACAGGATGGCCCGAGTCGCAAGAACAAAATGCTAACGACGCTATCGAAGATCGCGAGGGTGTTGCCATCTAAGGGCATGCAACGTTCGCACTTGCTTAGGTCCTTTGAGCGTATCCTGTCGCGGGAGGGCGCGGAGACTAGCGCGCGTTTTGGAAGAGCCGTTGGCGGTCGACGCCGATCGTGAGGGCGCCCGGCCCACTCGGTCGAACGGCGAGAGTACTTAGGACCGCCCAGGCCGACCCGGCTCTGGACGCTGCCGGAAAAGAGCTCTCATCCGACCGCGGTGGGACGTCGAGATGTCGGCGCGCTCTTCATGTCGATCCTTCGCACAGCTTGCCTCGTGAAGCGCTCTGCGGCTCCGATGAGGCGCACAATTCCGATGCTTTCTGCTGTCTGATCGGGCTGCTTCGGGGCCAGCAGATTAGATCCGCGGCGGCATTTTCTAGTGGTGTGGCCGAGACACTTGATACCGTCACTGCAGGACTCAATCTGGCAATCCATTTTCCCGACGCGCTTGATATTCGTTTGGTGTTCTGGATCCCTGGATCGGGCCCGGGGATGGCGTGAATGGGTGCGTTTCGTCTGAGTCGCACCACCAACGTACGGGCCGTGCGGCGTGGCTGGTTTCGCGGCGCGCGATGGGTCATATCCACCGCTCTGGGGTACGATCCCCGAAGGAACCGTGGCACGGAGATGCGCATGTCGCTCGCAGAGGCCCGCCGCCTCTCGGTCGCGCCGATGATGGAATGGACGGATCGGCACTGCCGCTTCTTTCATCGCCAGTTCTCGGCGCGGGCGCTCCTCTATACGGAGATGATCAATGCGGCCGGCCTCGTGAAGGGTGAGGCTGACTGGCTCCTCGACCACGATCCTGCCGAACACCCGCTCGCGCTGCAGCTCGGCGGCTCGGAGCCGGAGATCCTGGCACGGGCGGTGGAGCGCGCCGCTCCGCGCGGCTTTGCCGAAATCAACCTCAACATCGGCTGCCCATCCGACCGGGTGCAGTCCGGGCGCTTCGGCGCGTGTCTCATGCGGGAGCCTGATCTCGTGGCCGAATGCCTTGTTGCGATGATCGCAGCCGCAGGGCCGACCGGCCCGGACATCACCGTGAAATGCCGGCTTGGCGTCGATGAGCAGGATCCGGAGGAGGTTCTCCCCGCCTTCATCGATCGCGTGGCCGAAGCGGGCGTGCGGCACATCATCGTTCATGCCCGAAAGGCCTGGCTGCAGGGGTTGAGCCCGAAGGAGAACCGCTCGATCCCGCCCCTCGACCATGCCGTGGTAGGACGGCTCGCCGCGGCGCGCCCCGGCCTCTCAATCACGCTCAATGGCGGGATCGGCTCGCTCGAGACGGCGGAGGCGCATTGTACCGCGATGCCGGCGCTCTCCGGCGTGATGATCGGCCGCGCGGCCTATCACGAGCCTGCGGCGATCCTCAGCGGCGCGGACGCGTTCATAATCGGACAGCCTGCGCCCAAGGTGACGGCCGAGGCCGCGATCGCGGCGATGCAGCCCTATATCGAGCGCCATCTCGCGGCCGGTGGGCGGCTGAACCAGATCACTCGCCACATGCTCGGTGCCTTCGCAGGCCGGCCGGGCGCGCGGGGCTGGCGGCGGATGCTGAGCGAGGGTTCGACGCGCCCGGGTGCTGGGCCCGAGCTTATCGAGCGCGCCATGGCCGCCGTCCTGCCGCAAGATCGCGGGCATGCCGCGTGAGCATTGCCGCTTCGCAAGCCACGATGGACGATCACCGCGACCGAGAGGCGCTGCTAAGCCGAGGCTGGTGTCGCTTTCCTTTCGATCCGGAGCTCGCGGCATGGGTCGCCGCCGTTCTGCCTCGTGCGCGGGCGATCGCCGCCGATCCGGCCAACCGGACTGCCTGGCTCCGCTCGGGCGGGAGTTGGTTCGCGGGCGTCAATGTCCTGACGAACGCAGCAGACGGCAGCATGCCGGCCATTGACGGGCTACCTGCGATCCCGCCCCTCACGGGCCAGGCGATGCGCTTCCTGCGCGAGATGATGGGTTTCGGCGATCTGCCCCTCGACACAGGGCAGCTCTCGATCTGCTATCCGGGCTATCCGGCAGCCCCCCAGCCCGAGGAGAGCGAGGCGGCGTTCCGCTACCGCCGCGATCGGGACGCCGCGCATCTCGACGGGCTGGAACGGGATGCCGCGCGCAACCGGCGCCTGAGCGAGGCCCATGCATTCATCCTCGGCATCCCGATCTCAGACCCGCCGCCGGAGGCTGCGCCTTTCACGATCTGGGAGGGCAGCCACGAGATCCTGCGGCGCGCCTTCCACCAGCGCCTGCATGCACTTCCCGCGCAGGCTTGGTGCACTGAGGACATCACGGCGACCTATGTGGCGGCGCGGCGCCAGATCTTCGCCGAATGCAAGCGTGTCACGCTGCCTGCACGCGCGGGCGAGGCCTATGTCGCTCATCGATTGAGCCTGCACGGCATGGCGCCCTGGCCGCCTGAGACCCACCAGCGGGGTGTTGAGGGCCAGGCGGAGGACTGGCGGCCTATCGTGTATTTCCGCCCCGAGCTTCCGAAGCTCAGCGACGGTACGACGGACTTCGAAAGGTGGTTAAATGAGCCGTGAGACCACGTTCAGCACACCCATCAGCCGAGTGTTGGCCTGCAACGGGTCGCCGGACCTGCGCCTCTACTGAACGGGCGCGCCTGCGAGGCGGCTGTCAGCCTCTCCGCCCTGACGGAGGAAAAGCGTCCGTCCCTGGAAGCTCGTCTCGGTCAGCCGGTCCAGGAAGCTCATGCCTAGGAGGCCCATCTGCAACCGGCCGGGATGGGCCACGGCTGCGGGTACGTTGCGCACTTTGATCCCACCGATACGGATCTCGCGGATTGTGATCGGGGCGACCGTGGACTGACCATTGGCCGTCATCACCGGCATATCGAAATCGAGCGCCGTAGGGTCAATCCCGATGATCGAGACCCGCTCATAAGGCAGCACGACCATCGTCGCGCCCGTATCGACCATCAGCGTCATCGCATGGCCGTTGATCTGCGTCTCGGCCCGGTAATGGCCGTCCCAGGCGCGCTCGAGCTGTTCCTCGGCGCCCGCATTGGTCAGCGCCACGGTGTGCAGAACGTCGTCGCGCACCTCGGCCACAGCCGCCGTGATGTCCTCGCGGTCGAGATAGGCCGCCCCCATCGCCACCGCCACACCGGACCAGACACCGGCGCTCAACACCAACCGCATCTGTCCGCGAAGGACGATCTGCCCGAGAGCGATGAGAAGAAGACCAACAGCGAAGACACCGAGATAGATCAGGCGCATCGTCGCCTCGGCCTCGACCGCCGGCGCATCGACCGCAGGATCCGTCAGTACAAACCCTGCGCCGATCACCAAAATGGCGACTAAAGGCCAATAAACCATTGTGCTCGCCCGGTTGCCCAACCCAGTGTCCACTGCGGTGCATTACGCTTTGCGGCTGCACCGTCCCTCAGACAAACATTACCACGCCACGACATCGTCAGATAGCCTCGTTCTGAATGATGGCGACCGAAAGGCGTCCCGGCGACTTTGAGGCGAAAGTGAAGGACAGTTTCCCGCAAAACCGAATGAATTCGGGGCATTCCGCAACGAAGTGACCACCATGCACTTCACGAACGAATTCGACGGTTTCAACCCCTGATAGAAACCCGAGTTTCCGTTAGGGAACGGGCCTCGGCCCCGGCACTTCGACTTGCGCGTCAATCTGGGGAGATCCCGCAGGTGATTCTCCCGACAGTTGATCGCGCCGAAAGGTTCTAACCCGTGCCGCCGGGTTTCCTGCCGCGCTCCCGGCCGCGCTCCCGGCCACGCGCACCGTCGCGCTCTCACCCCGGTTCGGCGGAACGGCGCGCTGAGGCGCGGCTACGCCCACCACGGCGGACCATGGGCCCCGCTTCCCGCTCCGGCAGGACCTCCATGATCGCGCGCCGTTCATCCGCGCTCATCCGGCTCCAACGCGCGATCTCATCGCCCGTCCGGGCGCAGCCGACGCAAAGGCGCGTCTCCGGGTGCAGCATACAAAGCTGCACGCACGGGCTCTCGATCTCGTTGCGCCGCCAGGTTTCGTTCATCCTGCTTCGGGTCCCCTCAGGCGCATGAGCGGGACTGCGATCCCGATCCACGCCAGCAACCAATCGTCGGGTCGTTGCCCGCTCAGCCTGCCTCGTCGTCTCCATCGCCCGCCGCAATGACGGCGAGGCGATCAAGCGCTCCTTGAAGGATATAGGCCGCTGCCAGCTTGTCGATCACCTCGGCGCGACGTTTGCGGGAGGAACCCGCCGCGATCAGAGCACGCTCTACTGCCACTGTGCTCAGGCGCTCGTCCCAGAACGCGATTGGGCCGATCCCCCTCGCCGCCAGGTTGCGCGCGAAAGCGCGGGTGGCTTGGGCCCGCGGGCCTTCGCTGCCGTCCATGTTGCGCGGCAGGCCGAGCACGATGCCCGCAATCGCGCGGTCCGCGATATGCGCCTCCAGCGCCACCGCATCCGCCCCGAACTTCCGCCGCTTCAGCGTCTCAAGCCCCGTCGCCGTGATCCGAAGGACGTCGGAGACCGCGATCCCGATCGTCTTGGTGCCGAGATCGAGCCCCATCAAGGCCCCGCGCCCCGTCGCCAGTCCTGCGACATCCTCGAAGATCTCGACCGATGCCGACGGTGGATGAGAGGCAGGGGTGCTCACTCCTCGACCACCCCAAGCACAAGCGCCCGCTCGCGCACGAACCCGGCCTCCGCACCTTCGAGCGCCTGCTGGCTTGCGTCGTAAGTCGCGCGCGCCTTCTCCCGATCTCCAAGCGTGACATAGGCCGTCAGCAACCGCGCCCACTCATCGGGGCCGCCGCCCTCCTCGCGAAGACGCTCCGCAAGCCCGTCGATCCGGCTCTCCATGAACGCCTGGCGTTCCTCGGGCGACATGGCCTGGACCGCCGCCACCGCCTCGCTGTCGAGGCCCAGAAGCGGCGGCTCCGGCAGCACGCCAGGCGCGCCCGGTGCCCCAGTACCGGCTGCCACGCCCGAGCCTGCACCCGCCTCGGCCAGAACGCCGCGCACATGCGGCAACCAAGGCGCATCGGGCGGCGCCTCCCGCTCGAGCCGCGCCCAAAGGGTTAGCCCCTGCTCGGTCCGGCCCGCCTGCAAGAGCGCAAGCCCCGCGTAATAGCGCGCCACCGGCAGCGCCGCATCGCGCTCCAACGCCGCCGCAATCGCATCCTCCGCCCGAGGCGAGACATAGCCGTTCGCCGCAAGCACCATGGCCTCGGCCGCCGAGGCATAGAGGATCGCGGGAGCCGTGGCGCCCTCAAGCGCGATCAACCGCTCGAAAACCGGCCATGCCTCGGTAAAGCGCTGCTGGTTCATCAAGGCGCCCGCAAGCAAGCGATGGCCGCGGATATCGTCGGGCCGCGAGGCGACGGCTTCCTCCAGCCGCGTCACGAGCTCAGCATAGTCCGCGCCGCCGGCAGGCCGTCTCGGGCCATCGATCCGTGCCGCCAGCGCCGCCGCCTCGGCCTCTTCCTGGGTCGGCCGAGCAGCGCGCGCCTCCGCCACCAGATCGCGCTCTGCGAGCGGACGGTCGGTGACACCCGGCGCGCCCTCCACCAGATAGAGCCCGAGCGTCAATGCCGGGACGGCGAGCAAGGCACCCACCGCCAGGCGCTGCGTAAGTTGCGCGGGCGCCCGACTGGCCTCGACGGGGCCGCCCGTATCGGACGCCTCGTTATCGGACGCCTCCTTATCAGACGCCTCCGCGCGCTTTGCCGCCGCGATCAGCCGGCGCGCGATCTCGGCCCGCGCGCCCTCCGCCTCGGCCGCCGAAATCACGCCGCGCGCGCTGTCCCGGTCCACTTCGGCAAGCTGGTCGCGATAGAGCGCCGCATCCGCCGCATCGCGCGTCTCGGCCGCGACCCTAGCGCGCCCGACGAGCGGCCGAAGGACGACCAGCAAAGTGATCGCGGCGATCAGCCCAGCAGTGATGAAAAACATCAGCATCGCCAGCAGATACGTGCCGCGTCGCTCTGCCGCAATGGCAAGGCACAAGCATGTCGCGCCCGTGCGCCATTGCGGCGCAATCGCAACGGCGGCAGTTGGGCTGTGGCGATATCCGCTCACGTGCTATCTTCGCGCGTGAGAAACCGGGCCAGCCGCCCGATGGAGGCCGCCATGAGATCCTACTCCGCCTTCGCCGTCGCCCGGGAGGCCATGCGCTACCATCAAGGCTGGGAACGCGCCTGGCCGGATCCTGAGCCAAAGAGGCATTACGACGTCATCATCGTCGGCGCCGGCGGGCACGGGCTCGCCACCGCCTACTACCTTGCCAAGGAGCACGGCATCCGCTCGGTCGGCGTGCTGGAGAAGGGCTGGCTCGGCGGTGGCAATACGGGGCGCAACACGACGATCATTCGCTCGAACTACCTGCAGCCCCCTTCGGCCACGATCTACGAACTTTCCCGCTCGCTTTACGAAGACCTCTCGCAGGAGCTGAACTTCAACCTGATGTTCAGCCCTCGCGGCGTGCTGATGCTGGCGCAGACCGAGCATGAGCTGCGCGCCTGGAAGCGGACCGAGCACGCCAATCGCCTCGCCGGGATCGAAAGCGCCTGGGTCGGGCCGAAGCGCGTCAAGGAGCTCGCGCCCATCATCAATATCGAGGGGCCGCGCTACCCGGTCCTCGGCGGCCTCTTCCAGCCCCGCGGCGGCACCGCCCGGCACGATGCGGTGGCCTGGGGCTATGCCCGCGCGGCCTCCGCCCTCGGCGTCGACGTGCTGCAGCGGACCGAGGTCAAGGGCGTCGATGTCTCCAACGGCAAGGTCATGGGCGTGCAAACGACCCGCGGCCCGATCACCTGCGACAAGCTCTGCATCGTGGTCGCGGGCCATTCGGGCGTGCTGGCGGATATGGCGGGTTTCCGCCTGCCGGTCGAAAGCGTGGCGCTTCAGGCCCTCGTCTCCGAGCCGATCAAGCCCTGTCTCGACATCGTCGTCATGGCGAACACGGTGCACGGCTATATGAGCCAATCCGACAAGGGCGAGCTCGTGATCGGCGGCGGCGCCGACGGCTTCAATAACTACACCCAACGCGGATCGTTCCATCATATCGAGGAGACCGTGCGCGCCCTTTGCGAGACCTTCCCTATCATCAGCCGGCTCAAGATGCTGCGCCAATGGGGCGGGATCGTGGACATGACCGGCGACCGCTCGCCGATCATCTCGCGCACTCCGGTCGAGGGCGTCTTCATCAACTGCGGCTGGGGCACAGGCGGGTTCAAGGCGATCCCAGGCTCGGGCTGGGCGACGGCCGGGCTTGTGGCCAAGGGCGCGGACCCTGTCGCCGACCCCTTCAGCCTCGACCGCTTCCGCGAAGGCCGCATGATCGACGAAAGCGTGGCCGCCGCCGTCGCTCACTGAACGATCTCCGGCCCTTGCCCCGGAATGCCGATTGAATGCCGATTGAATGCCGACGGAATGCTTGGGCACCCGGCGTTCCATGAGGGGCCAAGCATTGTGCTACGGAGACCGAGATGCGCCCCTTTCCGACCGTCCTCGCCGGCACCCTGACGCTGATGACGCTCGCTGCCTGCGAGAGCGAGCCGCCGCCCCCGCCGGAGCCCCCCGCGCCCATCTCGACCGCGCCCGCAACGGGCCCGGCAAGCGTCGAGGCATCCCCCCTCGCAACACCCGAGGGCGAGGAGCCGGAGAGCTAACCGGCCGATCGCCATCGCGCATGACCTTACGGCATGCTACGCTCAGCAGCCTCGCATCGGGCATGGGAGCGGAGCATGACCAAGGGAAGTGAGGCTGCGGTCGCCGAGCATTACACGACGGCCGACCTGATGGCGCGGATCAAGGCGGCGCTCGCCGCTCAGGGCGCCGACCCGGACGCGCCAAACCCCGAAGATCTGAAGCCTGTCGATGAGTTCCACACGGGCGGCCTCGAGGCGACGCAGGCGCTCCTCTCGGTGCTGGATATCGACAAGACGACCCGCGTCCTCGATGTCGGCTGCGGCATCGGCGGGACCGTCCGCCATGTGATCGCCCGCCACGGCTGCCCGACGGCGGGCATCGATCTCACGCCCCTTTATATCGAAACAGCGACCGCCCTATCCGCACTCGTCGGCCTCTCCCCCGCCCTTGGCTTTCACTGTGCAAGCGCCCTGGCACTCCCCTTCAAGGACCAAAGCTTCGATCTCGCGCTCATGTTCCACGCCGGCATGAATATCGAGGACAAGGCGACGCTCTTTGCCGAAGCCGCCCGCGTCCTCGCCCCCGGCGGACGCTTCGCCGTTTTCGACGTGATGCGCGGCCAGGACGCCGGCGACCTCCTCTTCCCGCTGCCCTGGTCCACGGTCCCGGCGACGTCCTTCGTCGCAACCCCCGCCGACTACCGCGCCGCGGCCACGGCCCCGGGCCTGACGCTCGAGCACGAGATCGACCACCGCGACTTCACCCTCGCCTTCTTCGCCAAAGTCTTCGCGCGACTCGCCAAGCACGGCCCCGCCCCCCTCGGCATCCATCTGCTGATGGGCGAGGAGACCGCCGCCGAGAAGCTCAAGAACTACGTCGCCAATGTCGAAGCCGGCCGCATCGCCCCCGTCGAAATGGTCTTCCGCAAGCCCTGACGCGTTCAGGAAAACGGCGTAGGCAATGACTGCCGCGAGGGCGCCTCTCGAACTGATGTGCTCACCCGGGTTGTGCCATTGCCGGGCTTGACCCGACAGTGATGGTCTTCAGTGTTTCGGTCGGACCGCTATGGACAGACCATGCAAGCCGCCCAGTGGATCGTACCCATCCCGGGTTGCGACGCGATCTGGCTGAGCCGCAGGTGGCCACCCCAGCGAGCCGGACCCGGCCGGGTGGCTATCATCCACGGATTGCCTTTTGTCTTCAGTCTCTTACGATGCGTCAGCAAGTAGTCAGGAGCCAGCTCCCCTGCCCTGAAGATCTGTACCGGCTCGACCAGGTCGCCGACTTCGATCCTGTTCGCCGCCGGGTTGCGAAGGATGTTGCCATGCCTCGTATAGAACCTGATCTCGATCCCTTTCGGCACGACGAAATGCGGGAACTGCGGCAAGGCAACACCATGACCGCTTAGGACAATATCCGGCGATTGGGGACGGAAAGCGGTCGCCTCCCCCACCTCCCGCGATACGGTGTTCGTTAGCTCCGTGCCCTTGGTCACGAGGTCCGGATTGGCGTCGAGCGCTGCTTGGCGCGCCTTCGGATCGAAGGGGAGAGACCTCGGCACATTGTCGCCGCCCAACAGGATGCCCGCCTCGTCCCCTCCGGCAAGCAAGAGTTCGTCACCCGCAGGAACGTCGCTTGTGGCGACCGGACGCTTGGCGCTTGCCTTCACTTTCGGAGGGCCCCGTGTCGCCACGGGCACGTCCGGTATGAGCTTCATGACCGGTCCGACGACGCGTTTTGCGACCGCTCCGCCGAAGGCCTCCGGGATCACGACTGCGCCTGAGCCGGCCTGCATGTCGGCGAAATCGACGATCGTTTCGTCATCGCCCCAGGCGACGACGACGGGCATCGCGATCGATGTGCCGCCGAACACCGCCACGGCCTTCCCGGTATCGACCAAACCGTAGATCAGCGACCAGTAGACCGCCTTGGCGTCGTCCGGGATCTGCAGCAGACCCGAGCCAACTTGCGTCGCAGCCTCGTACCACAGCCTTTCGGAGACCTCGTAGTTGCCCATAGCTTCGAAAGTGACCGCATCGAGCGTCGTGTAGATCCCGGAGCCGATCTGGCCGACCGAGGATTTCCCGATCGCATCGCCGACGCCTGTCGCCACCTGACCCACATAGTCGAACGAAAGCTTGGGGCTCAGATCGCGGTCATAGGCCCGGTAGTACCCTTCGGCGACAAGACCCATCCGGCGCAGATACTCAGCCCCAGGATACCAGGACGTCGTCGAGGAAGGCGTCTGCGCGGGCGCCGACGTGTCCTCGCGCCGGTGGTAGTACGCCACAATGCAGTTTTCCTCGTCGCCGCAAGGGTCGAGCCCGTCGCGGTCGTGGAAGGCCTGCGGGTTGGCATTGGCGAAGCTGAAGAGCGCCGAGGGGGTGGAGGCGCCGACAGGATCGGCGGTCAGGAACGCGACACTCGCCGGATCGTAGACCCGGTGCCCCATGAGCAAGAGATCCGTATCCCCCAACCTCCAAGCACCCTGGAACCCTACCCGCGTCGAGAACGCCCCTTCTGCGCGCGCCGTCCGCTCGATCACCCCGCCAAAGCTGTCGAAGGCCCGCTCGGCGAGGATCTTGCCGTCGGCATTCGTCTCCACCACCGGATTGGCGCGGTGGTCGCTGACGAAATAGCGCCGCTCCTCGGTGAGCGCATCGACACGCATGGCAATCGCGGGGCCGACGAAGAGGTTGTAATGCGCGCTCACCACCTCGCCCGCATTGTCGACCCGGATCTCGACTGCCGGCAGGCGCCCACCGGCGTAGAGATAGACCGTATCGTCCATGGCCAGAAGCCGCCCGTCATGGGCGTAGGAGAGCAGCGTCTTCGAGCGGCCCCCCTCGATCCGGGTCAGGCGGTCCAGCGCATCGTATTCGAACTTAAGCCCGCTCAGCTCATCCTCAAGCCGCGCGCCGAACGGGTCGCTGACGATCCGATGATCGACGGCATTGCGCCGGATCCCGCGCAGGAGCCCGTCGACGGTGTAGAAGTGCTGGAACTGACCGAGGCCAGCGCCGTTCTCCCGGTTCAATGTGTCCTGATCGTTCCACCGATAATTTCGCGTACCGCCCGCCGCCTGGATGTTCTCCCGAATGATCCGCCCGCGCCGGTCGGTCGTGACACTCCGGCTGTAGGTCTGGTCGACGAGGTCGTCGATGCGCCGAAGGAGCCCGCTCGTATCGTGGTTGAAGACGAGATCGAGCAGCACGTCGTTGCGGGTCGTGGCCTGCTTCGTCGCCATCCGGCCCGCGTCGTCATAGCGCGCCGTCTCCTCGATCACCCCGCCGGTGGTCCACCGCGTCGGCCGGCCCAACCCGTCGCGCGCCGCGATATTGAGGACCGGATCGCCGTCCCAGCGCACTTCGCTGACAAAGGGCGTGTTCGGATCGCGCGCAAACGCGATGCGCGGCCCCTCGGCCGCACCCGTCTTGATCGAGGGCAGGCGGATCTCGTTCAGCTCCCCCGCCGCGCTGTAGGAAAACCGGGTCTCGAAGGACCGCCCCAGCCGATCGACGTTCTGCGTGAGCGCGACGAGCCGCCCCTTGGTGTCGTAGTCATAGCGCCAGGTGCCGGTCGGATCGGTGATGGTCTGCTCGACACCGGTCGCACCGTAGCTCAGATCGCGCCGCGCGCCCGTATGATCCACGACGGCAACGATGCGCCCGCGCGGGTCATAGGTGAAATCGTGGCGGCGACGCTCACCGCTATCGGCCTCCTCCTCGATCTCGCAAAGGCGCCCTGCCCCATCATAGGCACGCCGCTCCGTCACCCCGGTTTGCGCCGAGCCGATCTCCGCAAGCCGCCCGAAATCGTCGTATTCGAACTTCGTCACCACCGGGCGGTTCGGGCGGAAAGGCTGCGTCACATCGAGAATCCGGCCATCCGCGTCATAGCGATACCGCGCAACGCTCGGCTGTGGGGAGGTAGCGACCGGCGCCTTCAAAACCTCGGACAGCCGGCCATGCGCGTCGTGGCGCATGACCATCATCCGCCCCTGCCCGTCGACCGCCGCCTGTGGGCGCCCGGCGATATCGGTACAGGTCCGCACGGTCTCCCGATCCGTCCAGTCGGCAGTCTCGGGCGGCGTGTTCCCGGAATAGGAGACCCGCGACGCGCTCGCCGGATCGCCCCCGCGGTTCAGCACGGTGCGCCGACCGTGCCAGCCTGCCCCCAGCACATCGCGCGTCGTCCCTTGGGCCAAAAGCCGGTCGTCGACATCGTAGTTGAAGACGGTGCGATGCCCCCGGCTGTCGGTCGCAAGGCTCAGCCGCCCTCGGTGATCGTAGTCGTAAACCGTCTCCCGCCCCGCCGCGTCCCGATGGCTCGCGATGGCGCCCAAGGGGGAGTAGGTCTGCGACATGCTCTCGCCGAAACTGTTGGAGACCTGGGTGACCGAGCCGAACAAGTCGTGCCCATAGCTCTCCTCGAACCCCGTCTCCGAGATCATGCGGTTCAGCATGCCGTCCGGCCCATGCTCGTATCGGGTCGCCAGCCGCACGCCATCCACATCCGCAGGACCCGTCCGGTGCAGCACATGCCCGCTCGGCGCATAATCGATTGTCGAGCGGAACGCCGCAGCGTCCCGACCGCCGAGCACACAGGCACCCCCACCCCCATCATGCGGCGGCGTCTCGCTCAGCACCAAGCCGCGCGCGTCATAGCGCGTCCGCGTCTCCAGGGTCCGCCCGCTCGTCGAGACGGTGCGCGTGACGACCGGCAAACCACGCCCGTCGCGCTCAGACTCACGCGTGATCCCCGACGCCGACCGCATCGACGACATCCGTCCGGTCCGGTCATAGGCATACTCGATCCGCGTCGCCGGATCGCTGACCGCGGGGGTGGTGAGGTTGGGTGCATAGATCGCCTTCACGCGATCGAGCGCATCGTACTCAATGCTCGTCCGCGCACCGTCAGGTGCGATCGTTGCCGTGTTTCGACCGCGCCGGTCATACTCATACCGGCTCACCGCAACCGCATCGGTCGTCGCGAACGCCCCATTGGCCAACGCCGTGGGCTCGCAGATCTCCACCTCCCGCGCCGAGCGGGTCATCCGCCCCATCAGATCGCTCTCATAGACCGTGCGCCGCCCCGTCGCCGTCACGGTCCGCGACAGGGCACCGATCACGTCGAAATCAGCGCGCAGCACGCTGTCGGGATCGCGCCAGTTCTCGACCAGACGATTGCGGAAGTCCGAGAATACATAGACACGATTGCCGTCAGGCCCTTCCTCCGAGAACAGCCGGCCCCGCGCGTCATAAGCATAACGGTCCGCGCGCTCATCAGGCGTGCCTTCGGCCTGGATCCGCTCAACGAGCCGCCCGACCGCATCGTATTTCTGAACCGTGCGCGCGCCGTTGGCATGGCTGATCTCGGCGAGGTTGCAGCCCGGCCCATAGCGATAGCGCACGACACCGCGCGCTTCGGGGTCCGTCGCACTCACGCTCGGCGTGACCATCCGCGTCGGCCCGCAGTAACCGGGCTCGAAATCGATGGTCGCACCCACCTCATCGACCTGCTGCAACAGCCGGCCGTGCTCATCATAAGTCAGCTTCTTCGCCAGCCACCCCTCGGGGCACAGGTCCCTTGTCGGCGCCCCGCCCGCCTCGACCTGGCGGCATTCCTTCAGCGGCTGGCCCCAGGCATCGCGCTCCCAGATCGTGGCGAAGCCCCGGCCATCGATGGTGCGCGTCAGCCGATCCCAGGCATCGTAGCGGTAGGTCGCGTCCCAGCGGCTGCCCCGCTCCAGCCGCGCGATCCGGCCGAAGCCGTCCAACCGCATCCGCTCCGACTGCAAAAGCCCATCCCGCAGCTCCACCGTCTGCGCGACGGCACCGTCCGTGCCGTAAAGCGTGAGCGTCCCGAACCCCGACGGATCGCGCGAGAACGCCATGCGCCCCATCGCATCGCGCAGCACGGTCTGAAACGCGCCCGGATCGCGACCGTCGAGATAGGGCTGAGACTGGCACTGCGCCTCGCCATCCGCCGTCAAGAATCGATCCGTCAGCAGATAATCAGCACCCCGATCCGCGAACCACGTCCCGTCGTAGCGGAACGGGTACTCCAGATCCCGCGTGCCATCGGCGTCGAAATCGAGATCGTAGACCGGGTGCCCCTCGATCGAGACACCGCTCCGATACGGGCGGCCAAAGCCGTCCCACCAG
>JBCDFC010000039.1:0-25587 GCA_039178805.1 Pseudomonadota bacterium
ATGCCCAGTTCCCGGACGCACCCTACGAGCGCACGGCAGACGCTGCGCGCGAAGGGGCCAAGGCATCGCCTGCCAAATCGCTGATGTTCGCCGAGGGCATGCACGATCTGGCCGAAGCAGGCTTCGCCGAGATGGACGACGCAGCGGCGCTGGCGCATCTCAAATCCATCGAGGGCACGGCCTTCTTCCAGCATGTCCGCGGCACGGTGATCGTCACCCTCTACAACGACCCTGAGGTTTGGGCGTTGCTCGGCTATGAGGGCGCGAGCTTCGACAAGGGCGGCTACATCGACCGCGGCTTCAACGATCTCGACTGGCTCCCCGAGCCGCGCATCACCGAGCTTTGAGGAGGGGACCATGAGCACGATCGCGAAAGACGAAGCGGCTGTTGTCATCATCGGCTCCGGTGCCGGCGGCGGTACCATGGCTTTTGAGCTGACCAAGGCAGGCGTGCCCTGCGTGGTTCTCGAGGCCGGACCATTCCTGAAACCCGCCGATTACGAGAACGACGAATGGGGTGCCTTCGGTCAGATGGCCTGGCTCGACACTCGCACCACGAGCGGCTCTTGGCGCGTCGCCAAGGATTTCTCGGGTCTGCCCGCCTGGCTCGTGAAGGCCGTGGGCGGCACCACGACCCATTGGGCCGGCGCGACCCCGCGCTTCCTCGACTACGAGTTCAAAGCCCGCTCGACCTATGGCGATATCGAGGGCGCGACGCTCCTCGACTGGCCGCTGACGCTGGAAGAGATGGAGCCCTTCTACGCCCGCGCCGAGGATGCCATCGGCTCGACCCACACCAATGGCCGCGCGCCCTTGCCGGCGAACAACAACTACAAGGTCTTCGCCAATGGCGCGGAGCGTGTCGGCTATTCGCGCTACGCGACCGGCCCCTACGGCACGAATGCCGAGCCCTATGACGGGCGGCCCGGCTCGATCCAGGACGGCTTCAACTTCCAGGGCGACAAGCACACCTCGAAATGGTCGACGGCGGTGCGGGAGATCCCGCGTGCGCTCGAGACCGGCCTCTGCGACCTCCGCCCCGAAAGCCACGCAGTCAAGATCACGCATGACGCCTCGGGCAAGGTCGACGCGGTCCTCTATATCGATAAGGACGGCAACCTGCATCGTCAGGCAGCGAAGGCGGTCTGCGTCGCCGGCAACTCGATCGAGACGGCGCGGCTTCTGCTTCTGAGCGACTCGAACAGGTTCCCCACGGGGCTCGCCAACGGCTCGGATCAGGTCGGCCGGAACTACATGCGCCACCTCACAGGCTCGATGTATGCCTGGTTCGAGAAGCCCGTGAACTTCTACCGCGGCGAGACCATGGCAGGGATCATCAAGGACGAGGTCGGCAACGATCCGTCCCGCGGCTTCGTCGGCGGCTACTACATGGAGACGCTGGCCCTCGGCCCCGCCTTCCTCGCCGCCTTCGTCGATCCGGGTATGTGGGGGCCCGACTTCACCAACATCATGGACCACTACGAGAACATGGCCGGCATGTGGATCGTGGGTGAGGACATGCCCCAGGCCACGAACCGCATCACGCTCTCGGACACGGCGACGGATCAGTGGGGGCTGCCCGCCCCCAATGTCCATTTCGACGACCATCCGAAAGATGTGGCGATGCGCGAATACGCCTACGAGAAGGCCGAGGCGCTCTACAAATCCGTGGGCGCCATCGGCACGCATCGCACACCTCCCTATCCCTCGACCCACAATCTCGGCACCTGCCGGATGAGCGAGCGGCCGGAGGATGGCGTCGTGAACCGCTGGGGCCAGGCGCATGAAGTGCCGAACCTCTTCATCTCCGACGGCTCGGTGATGACGACGGGGGCGGCGGCGAACCCGACGCTTACCATCGTGGCCCTCGCGATCCGTCAGGCGGAGGCGCTTTCGGGTATGCTCTCCCGCGGCGAGATCTGATCGCGCGCCGGAACCTTCTCGGGGCCTGGCCAGTCCGGGCCCCGATTTCTTTGCAACCACTGTCCAAGGAGGCCCAGATGGCCGCATTCCTCATCGCCCAGGTAAAGCTCACGGACGACGCCTGGGTGCCCGACTATGCCAGCAAGGTGCATGACATCGCGGCCAAGCATGGGGGCAAGTACCTCTCGCGTTCCGGCGCCATCGACACGCTGGAGGGCGAGGCGCCCGATCTGACCCTGATCGCGCTCATTCAGTTCCCGGACAAAGCCTCCGTCACGGCCTTCGCCAACGACCCGGAATACGCCCCCTTCGCCAAAGCGCGCCAAGAGGGCAGCGTCAGCAACTTCTATGTGATCGACGACACGGATCTCGCCGGCGGCATTCCCTATCTGCCTAAGGGCTAGGCCGGGGAGAGGGCGTGCCGCGGCGGGAGACAAGGCTCACCCGCCGCGGCCGTGCATTGGTCTGTTCGCGCCAGAATCCGGTTCGTTTGTGCCAGAGGGCGGTCATGGGCCGGCGCTAAGGTCCTGCGCGAGTCGAGCACGCGGAACGTCCTATGCCTCATCCTCTTGAACCTCTCTTCCGGCCGCGAAGCGTCGCCTTCGTGGGCGGCACGAACATGGCCGCGACCTTGCGCTACCACCGCGATCTGGGCTTTGCGGGGGCGACTTGGATCGTGAACCCCAAGCATGCCGAGATCGAGGGTTACGCCTGCCATGCGTCCATCGAGGCGCTGCCCGAGGCCCCCGATCTTGCCTATGTCGTGATCCGGCGGGAGGCCGCGATCGAGGCAGTCGCGGCACTTTCGGCCAAGGGGTGCAAGGCCGTCGTCTGCCACGCCGCAGGGTTCGCCGAGACGGGGCCCGAGGGCGCGGAGCTGCAGGCCCGGCTGATCGAGGCTGCGGGCGACATGGCGCTCATCGGGCCGAACTCTGCCGGCCTTGTGAACTACGTCCAGCCGATGGCGGCTATGATGGACCATTTCGGCGTCCGCGCGCCCGAGCCTGGCGTCGCCATCGTGAGCCAAGGGGGCGGCTTTCTCTGCGACGCGGTGTTCTCCGACCGGGGCCTTGCGATCACGCATATGGTGGGCGTCGGCAACCAGGCGGTCACTGGGCTCGAAGCCTGCCTCGACTATCTCTTGGAGGACGAACGGGTCCGCGCGGTGGGTCTGTCCTTTGAGGGCATCCGCGATCCCGCAGCGCTCCGCCGGGCGGCAGAGAAGGCGCAGCGGCTCCAGAAACCCATCGTCGCCATCAAGTTCGGGCGGACGGAGGCGGGGGCGTTGGTCGCCGCCTCACACACCGCCTCGATGACAGGGGCCGGGGCGTCCTGGGACGCGCTTTTCGACCGGCTGGGGATCGTCTCCACACGCTCCGAGTCCGAGTTCTTCGAGACCCTCAAGCTCTTCGCCAGCGGCCAGGTGCCGAAGGGGCGCCGCGTGCTCGCCTGCGCGGTCTCGGGCGTCATGGGGGTGATGCTGGCGGATCATCTGAGCGCCGCGGGCTTCGAGCTGCCCCAACCTTCGGCCGAACGGGCGGCGCTGCTGCGTGCACTCCTCCCCGGCATCGCGACCCCCTGCAATCCGCAGGACGTGACCATGGCCGCTTGGAACGACCGGGCGCGCCAACAGGCGATCTATGAGGAACTGCTGGGCGAGGGCTATGACGTCGCGATAATGGTCCAGAACTACCCCCGCGCCGGTATGTGGGACGTGGCCGAATACGCCGCTCAGCTTGAGGCGTTGGCCGGCGCCTGCGCCGGGCGGGACGTCGCCGCGATGCAGCTCGCGCCCATGGTCGACTGCTATCCGGCTGAGGCGCGGGACGAAACCCAGGCCCTCGGCCTCGCCGCGATGCAGGGGCTGGAGGAGTGCATCTCCGCCATGGGCCACGCCGTCGCCTGGGGCGAGCGCGCCGCCGCGCTGGCGGGCGCAAATCTCTCGGCCGGACCTGCCGAAGCGGTAGGCCCCATCGAACGCCCCGTCGAACGTCCCGACGAGGCCGCAGCCAAGGCGCTTCTGGCCGATGCTGGCGTGCCCGTGCCGCCTGCCATGGTGGTCCGGGCCGAGGAGGCAGGAGACGCTGCCGGCACGGTCGGGTTTCCCGTCGCGATCAAGGCGCTCGACGCCCGCCTTCTGCACAAGACCGAGGTAGGGGCGGTCCGGCTCGGTCTCTGCGATGCGGCGGCCGTGACGGCGGCGGTTGCGGCGATGAAGGCCGAGATGGCGGAGAAAGCCCCGCATGTCCCGCTCGATCGCGTTCTGGTCGAGGCCATGGCGATGGATGTGGTGGCGGAGGTCATGGTCTCCGTCAGCCTCGACCCCGCCGTCGGCCCCGTCATGATGATCGCAGGCGGCGGCGTGGAGGCCGAGCTTTGGGGCGACAGCACGCTCCTCGCAGCCCCCTTCACCCGGCCTGAGATCGAGCGCGCCTTCGACCGGCTCAAGGTCGCGCGCATCGTCGCAGGCTGGCGCGGCCGGCCGGCGGGCGACCGGGGCGCACTCCTCGACGCCATCGAGGCGCTCGGCCGCTTTGCCCTCACATCGGGAGCGGCAGAGGTCGAGGTGAACCCGCTCATGGTCTGCCGACAAGGCGTCCTCGCCGTCGATGCGGTCATGAGCCTGCCGGCCCACCGACCAGCATACCAACCCGCCGATACCTTGACCGACCCCAGCGTTTCAGCGCAGGGCGAACCCGTGCCCCAACCCGCCACAGGCTGAGAAAGGCCCCGCCGATGGAGACCCTCCTGAGCGAAGAGCAGCGCATGCTCTCCGACACCGTGCGCGACTTCACCGAGAAGGAGCTGATCCCGCACGAGCCGATCCTCGAGAAGACGGGGGAGCTGCCCCGGGAGCTCGAGATGGATCTCAGGCGCAGGGGCATGGAGCTTGGCCTTCATGCCTGCAACATGCCCGAGAGCGTCGGTGGCGCGGGGCTCGATTGCGTCTCCTTCTCCCTTGTCGAGAAGGGGCTCGGCCGGGCGTCCCTGGCGCTCGCCGAATGCATCCGACGCCCCTCCAACATCCTTGCCGCCTGCGAGGGGGAGCAGGTCGCCCATTTCTTGGAACCGGTGATGCGGGGCGAGAAGCGCGACTGCATCGCCATGACCGAGCCAGGCGCGGGCTCGGACCTCAAGGGCATGAAAACGAGCGCCCGGCGCGACGGCAATGGCTGGATCATCAACGGCACCAAGCACTTCATCTCGAACGCTGAAATCTCTGATTTCGTGGTGCTTTTCGCAGCGACCGGTGAGGAGGAGACGGCCAAGGGCAAGCGCAAGCGCATCTCCACCTTCCTCGTCGATCTCGATCAGCCAGGGGTCGAGGTTGCCAAGGGCTACGACCATGTCGGCCATCGCGGCTACTACAACAACATCCTGAATTTCGACGATGCGCGGGTCGGCGGCTGGCAGTTGCTCGGCGAGGAGGGACAGGGCTTCGAGCTTGTGAACGAGTGGCTGGGCCCCGGACGGCTCACGGTCGCCGCCACCTGCCAGGCGCGGGCGGAACGCGCCTTCGAGGTCGCACTCGACTGGGCCGCGAACCGGGAGCAGTTCGGCCAGAAGATCGGGAAGTTTCAGGGCGTTAGCTTCCCGCTGGCGGATATGGCGACGGATATCCGGCTCGGCGATCTTCTGCTGATGGACACGGCCCGGCGCGTCGATGCGGAGGTGCCGAGCTGGCCGCAGGACTGCGCCATGGCCAAGGTCTTCTGCTCGGAGATGCTCGCGCGCGTGGCGGATCAGGCGATCCAGATCTGCGGCGGCATGGGTGTTATGGCGGACCTGCCGCTGGAGCGGATCTGGCGCGATGCGCGGGTCGAGCGGATCTGGGAAGGAACCTCCGAGATCCAGCGCCACATCATCAGCCGGGCGCTGCTCCGGCCCCTTGGCGCATGAGCGGAATGGGGGAGGGCCCGGTCCGGGTCGAGCGGCGTGGCCGGGTGCTGGAGATCACGCTCGACCGGCCCAAGGCCAACGCCATCGACGCTGCCACAAGCCGTCTGATGGGCGAGGCTTTTCAGACACTTAGCGAGGATGACGGCCTCTCGGTCGGGATCGTCACCGGAGGTGGCGAGCGCTTTTTCTCCGCCGGCTGGGACCTGAAAGCGGCGGCGGCAGGCGAGGATCCTTACGCCAATCACGGCATCGGCGGGTTTGCGGGGCTGACCGAGTATTGGGACCTGAAAAAGCCCGTGATCGCGGCGGTCAACGGCATGGCGCTTGGCGGCGGGTTCGAGCTGGCGCTGGCGGCCGATATGATCGTCGCGGCGGACCATGCGGTCTTTGGTCTAACGGAGGCTTCGCTCGGGCTGATCGCGGATTCGGGTGGGGTGATCCGGCTGCCCCGCCGCCTGCCGCGGGCCATCGCCATGGAGATGCTGATGACCGCGCGCCGGGCCGAGGCTGCGGAGCTTTCCCGCTGGGGCCTCGTGAACGAGGTCGTGCCAGGGGCGGAACTGCTGGCTGCGGCGCGGGCGCTGGCGGATCGGGTCGCGGCCTCCGCGCCGCTTTCTCTCCAAGCAATCAAGGAGATGGACCGCGCGACCGAGGGCCTGGCCGAGCGCGAAGCGTACCGCGTGATGCGGGAGGGCGATCTGCCGGTCTATCGCAAGGTCTATGCCTCCGAGGATGCGGAGGAGGGGATGGCCGCCCTTTCGGAGAAGCGCGCGCCCGTCTGGAAGGGGCGCTGAGATGCATGTGACCGAGAGCTTCCTGCATCCTTGGACCGGCGATGTCGCCGCGCCCGTGCGGCTGGTCGAGAACAGCGTGAAGGCGGCGTGGGTCGATGAGTTCCGCCACCTTAACATGGCGCATTACCTAACGATCTGCGACCAGGCGAATTGGGCGTTCTGGAACTGGGTCAATGATCCGATACGGCTGGAGGACCGGGCCGGTCATGAATACGTCATCGTCGAAAACCATGTTCGCTATGTTGGCGAACTGCCTGAAGGCGCTGATTTTTTCATCGACACCCAGCTCACGGATTTGGACGACAAGCGCTTCATCTTGTTCCACCGCGTGATCGACGGACGGGATGGCAGTCTCGCTGCGACGAACGAGGTCAAGATGCTGGGCTTCAACCTCGAAAGCCGCGGGATTGAGCGTTGGCAGCCCGCTGTGATGGAGCGGCTGGAGGTGGTGCTGGCCGGGCATGCGCCCCTTGGCCGGCCGGAGGAAGCGGGGCAGGGCATCGCGCTGAAGAAGCGATGAAAGACGCGCTCCAAGGTATTCGTGTCATTGATCTTTCGGTGAATGCGCCTGGCCCGTTTGCGACCATGATGCTGGCCGATTTCGGGGCGCAGGTTACGGCCATTGTGAACCCGCGGCAGGCCGCCCCCGACTATGCCGGGGCCGAGGGCGATCCGATCCTCACAGGGCGCGGCGGGCCGAAGGATGCGCTCGCCCGCGGCAAGGATCGTTTGGCCCTGGATCTGAAGACCACGGAGGGGCGTGCGGCGCTGTTGGCAGCCGTGGCGGAGGCGGATGTCGTGATCAGCGAGATGCGGCCGGGTAAGCTTGAGGCGCTGGGGCTCGGCTGGGCCGAATTGGCGGCTGCGAACCCGCGTATCGTGCTTTGCCGGATCTCAGGTTATGGCAGCCGATCGCCGCTGTCGGAGCGCGCTGGCCACGATATAGACTATATCGCGCGGGCTGGGGCACTAGATCTATGTCGTGCGCCGGACGGCCAGCCCGTCATGCCGCAGAACATCTTGTCCGACTACGCAGGCGGTGGCGTGATGGCCGTGGCGGGCGTTCTGGCGGCGCTGATGCGGCGGGATCGAACGGGGCAAGGTGCGGATCTCGATCTCTCGATGACCGACGGTGTGCGCTATCTCCTCAGCGATATCAGTGCTGCCACGATGCTTGCAAAACATCCCGTAAGTCATTGGCGAGGAACGCTTGGCGGGCAGATGCCGACTTATGCTGTCTACGAGACGTCGGATGGTCGCTGGATGGCGGTCGGCGCGCTTGAGCCCAAATTCATCGCAGCACTGGCCAAGGCGCTCGACTGGCCTGAGCTGACCGGGATGATGGCCGACCGTGTGCGATGGGATGCGGCGCGAGACGGCCTCGCCACCCGTTTCGCGGCCCAGGATCAGGCGTATTGGACGGCGCTCTTCGACCCCCTCGATGCCTGTGTCGCCCCGGTTGTCGAGATCGCGCCGGGCGATCCGATGCCCCGCATCGAGGACGTCTTCGGCACCGCTGACGAAGCTTAAGCCTGGCAAAGTCGCCCTCACCCAAAGCGACCGCAGGCGACTTCGCTCCCACTCCAGAGGACGACTTGGTGACTTCCCGGCGCTTGACCTTTGCATGACGTAGCGTAATCTATGAGCAGCAATTTGGAATGACCGGATTCGCGCGAGAGGATTGTCATGGCCGTGCGGCAGAGCATCCGCGGGCTCGAGCGACAGACGGATGGCATCACACTGCTGAGGCGCGCGGTCGGGCGCATGCAGTCGTTGTCGGATGACCGCGGTTTCGACTTCTTCGCGGCCCTCCACGGTCTCGCTCTGCCGCAGTGGTGCGAGCATGGGACAGAACTCTTCCTGCCCTGGCACCGCGCCTATCTCTACTACTACGAGCTCGCGCTGCAATCGCGGCTCGCCCCAGGCTTCGTTGTGCAGGCGCCGGCGGACCCGACGATCGCGGATGTGGGACTGCCTTGGTGGGATTGGACCTCCGAAGGCTCCCATGCGGATGGTATCCCCGAAAGCTATGATGTGGCCGTGGTCGGTGGCGCGCAGAACCCGCTTGCGGCGAGCACGATCGGGGTCGGAACCTCGCCGCTCTCGCACGGTGTTTGGAGCCTTCCGCTGTTCGGTGCCGTGCGCGCACAGTTGCCGGGGGCCGTGACCGACAGCGATCCTGCCCGCACGCGCCGCGATCCGGACGTGCCCGGGGAGCTGCCCCAAGCCTCGACCATCGAGGACATCGTGCTGCAGCAGAACACTTTCGCGAGCTTTACCATGAGCGTCGAGCAGGTGCATGACGATGTGCATGGCTGGGTCGGCGGCAGTATGAGTGCGGTGCCGACCTCGGCCTATGATCCCATTTTCTGGTCGCATCACTGCATGATCGACCGGTTGTGGTATCTCTGGCAGTTGAGCGCGTTGGGCATGGATCCGCCGCCGCAGCTTCTGGACCGGGTGCTGGCGCCCTTCCCGATGACGGTGCGCCAGACCCTCGATATCGCGACCTTGAACTACGACTACGCCGTCGAAGTCATCGCCTGAAGGAGGGCGTGGAATGGCCAAAAAGCCGGCGAAGGGGAAAGGCGGGTCGGGAGGCGATGACGGCCCCATCGTGCATCTGCCGCTCGCCTTCACGGCCGGGGAGCAGGGCGAGAGCACGTTCAAGCGCGCGGATCTGATCTTCGAGAACGTGCCGCATAATGCGGGGTCCTACGAGATCCGCGTGTTCCTGAACAACAAGAAGGCGCATGAGGGGACGAAGCGGACGGGGCGCAACGGCTATGCCGGGCGGTTCCGCGTCTTTGGCCATGGCGGGTGTTTCGGGGCCGAGGGGCATTGCGACACAGCGCTTGCGGAGCGCATGCCGGCGCCCGATGCGCTGACCGGGCGACGCCATCCGCTCGCGCCCTATACCCGAATGCTGACGGTGACGAAGCCGCTGCAGAAGCTCCTGGAAAAGAAGAAGGGTCAGCTCGAGAGCCTGACGCTGGTCCCCATCGCGCATGCGCCGTTGCGGGCGGAGCGGGGGCTGTTGGCGGGTGTGGCCGACCGGCTGAAGGTCTCCCTCAGGACGTATCGCTGAGGGCTGCGCAAGGTCGGGCACTTGCGTGTGCGCCGGGATTTGAGCCGTCTCGGCGCGTTTTCCGGGACCGTTTGCATTTTCCTCTAAACCATCTCGTGTAGCGCCTCCTTTACGCGTCATCGCCATTGTCGTGGCACGGGTGGAGCGGGAGCGGGCGATGACGGAAAGACAAGAGGAGCAGGCCGGCCAGGCGGCGGGAGCGAAGGCGGATCCGCGGATCGGCCGAGGGCAGGGGCCTGCGGGGGCGGAGGCTGTGGCTGCGATGGAGGCCCGTTTGGGCGGTGTCTTTGGCCCGCTCGGTGAGGCGCTCCGCAAAATCAAGGAGGCGACGGCCGCTGCGCGCAGCGAAGATGGCGATGTACCGGATGGTGAGGCGTCTGTTGCGAGCCGGGCGGGGGCGGCGTCGCCCGAGGGGCCAGGCCCTGCGTCCGAGCCGCCGCGATCGCGCCGACCTGAGACGCGCTGGGGGGTCGAGGAGGGGGCCACGCTCCTCATGATCGAACTGCCCGGTGTGGCGGCCGAGGCCTTGTTTTGGCGGGTGGCGGGTGGCGGTCTTCGACTGGAGAGCGACGGGAGCCCGCGCTTTCTGCTGACCATGGGATTGCCCGCGGCACTGGCGGAAATCGAACCCGAGGGGCGCTATCGCAACGGTCTTTTGACGCTGAGGTTTCCCGATGACTGATCCTGTCCTTCGATCTCTGCGCATCGGAGGCCCCCTGTTGGGCGCCACCGTGATCTGCGCCATCGTCCCGGGTCCGGCGGGGGCGGCCGAGGATGGCACGGGAGCGATGGTCATGACGCTCATCCTACCGGCCCTCGCCTTTGCCCTGGGCGCGCTCCTGTTGATCCGATCCCGCCGCCGATAGCGTCGTTATCAAGCAATAAGCGCTTCAGCCGCGGCATTGTGAGATGCCGCGATTCGAGCCTTTGCGGCGCGCCCAAGGGTGATCTGAAGCTGCTCGGGCCTCAGAGAAACCTACGAAGTTTGGCGGAGCTCGATCTGAGCCCGTGACGTCATGTGTCTCCGAGCCCACCCACGACAGGTTAGGCACGGAACGCTGAAGATTTTGCGAACGGTGAGGCCCAATTTCAGGCAACGCCAAAGCGATCCTTGGCAGCGTCGTTAGCTCTTCGTTCTGACGAATCGGGTCATCCTGACGTGGGAGGGGGCGCTTGGGAGCAGGTTTTACGCGGTTGCTGCCGGTCGTCTCCAGGGCAGGGGTTGCGCGTTTCGGCGGGGACCATGGGCTCCACCCCCCACCGCGACATGCGCATGATCCTTCCAAGCTGGGCGCCGTCGGCAATCGGCGATCGGTATGACCCGGCTCAGGCGGTGCCGCGTTCCGGGTTTTGGCGTCGGGCCATCGCAAGGGGCAGGATGGCGAGGGCGATCCCTGCTGCCGTGATCTCCCAATGGCTGAGGCCGAGATCGAGAACCGTGGCCCCGGGGGCGGCGATCAGCAAGCCGGCGATGAAGAGCAGGATCCGCGCGGCCAGGCCGAGCAAGCCGCTGCCGAGGCCGCCGATGAAGCTCACATGACCCTGGATCGCGCCGGACATGAGCCAGACGCCAAGGACGGCGGTGGTGAAGACGGTGACGACCTCGATGGCGGGTGCTTCGCCCACGAGCGCGGGGTTCAGCACGAAGAAGAAG
The DNA here is from genome assembly GCA_039178805.1 of Pseudomonadota bacterium. Lineage (GTDB taxonomy): Bacteria > Pseudomonadota > Alphaproteobacteria > Rhodobacterales > Rhodobacteraceae > Thermohalobaculum. Next base: position 11,360 of record JBCDFC010000039.1, read on the forward strand.
GGCACGATGTAGATCACGCCGCCGAGGCGCATCGCTTCGAGCCCTGTGCGGAAGGGCGTGGCGCCGGCAAGGGTGGCGGCGGCGAAGGCGCCGAGGGCGACGGGGGGTGTGATGTAGCTGACCATGCCCCAGTAGAGGATGAAGAGGTGGACGGCGAGGACGTTGAGCCCTGCCTGCTCGAGCGCCGGCGCCAGCACGACGGCGAGGAAGATGTAGCAGGCCGTGACCGTCATCCCCATGCCGAAGACGAAGGCTGTGAGCGCGCCCATCACGAGGAGCGCCAGGATCGAGTCGCCCGCGAGGAAGATCAGATCGTTCACGAGCGTGCCCGCGAGCCCCGTCGCCGAGAAGGCGCCGACGATGAGCCCGATCCCGAGAAGGACGCCCGTAAGCTCGGCAAGTGCGCGGCCGACATTCCAGATGAGATCGGCGAAGGCGCGCATGTCGAGCCTGGTCGAGCGGCGGATCTGGTTCACCGCGAGGAGCAGCGCCACAGCGTAGAAGGGGGCGAGCGTGTCCTGGCGGAGGCCGATCATGAAGAAGAGCAGGAGCGCAAAAACCGTGAGATAGATCCAGCCCTGCCGGAGTGTCGCAATGAGGCGCGGCAGTTCCGCCGAGGGCAGGCCCCGCAGGCCCCGGCGGGCGGCATAGGCGTCGATCTGGGCGAAGAGGCCGAGATAGAACAGGATCGAGGGGATGGCCGCGGCGAGCGCGATCTCGGCGTAAGGCCGGGCCAGGAACTGCGCCATGATAAAGGCCGTGGCGCCCATGATTGGGGGCATGAGGACCCCACCCGTGGACGCGCAGGCCTCGGTCGCGGCGGCCGTGCGCGGCTCGAACCCTGTGCGTTTCATGGCGGGGATCGAGACGGCCCCCGTCGTCAGCACGTTCGAGATCACCGAGCCCGACATCGAGCCCATGAAGCCCGAGGCGAAGATCGCGACTTTGGCCGCGCCGCCGCGGAAATGGCCGACGAGGCCAAGGGCGAGGTCGTTGAAGAAAGCGCCGCCGCCGGTGCGGGCGAGGACGGCGCCGAACAGGATGAAGCCGATCACGAGGCTCCCGAAGGCCTTCATCGGGATGCCAAAGGAGCTCTCGGCCGAGATCATGTGATAAGGCACCGTGTCCCAAAAGGGCTGGGCGAAACCGGTGAGGGGTGCGGGTACCTGATCGGCGAAGGTCGGGTAGAGCGAGAAGAAGAGCACGATGGCGAAGAGCACTGTCCCGCCTGTGCGCCGCGTGCCCTCCAGCACCAGGAGATAGAGGAGGAGCGAGGCCCAGACGGCGTCCTCGGGCGCTGCGTATTCCCAGCCCATGTCGAGCGCGCTTTCGGCCGTCCAGGCGAAGTAGCCGGCGGTGAGGGCTGCAAGGGCGGCGAGGGCCCAATCGTAGCCAGGGGCCGGACCCTTGACGCCTGGCCGCGCACGGAACGTGAGGAAGAGGACGCTGAGAAAGAGGCCGGCGAGGAGGTAGAGATAGCGCCCTTCGATCAGCACGATGCCGAAGAGCGCGAGGTTGAAGAGCTGATGGATCGCGAGGCCGACGGCTGCGAAGGTGAAGGCGATCACCACGCCCCGCTCGACCCGTTCCCGAATGGTGCCTGCCGCCCGACCATCCTCATCCGCAGGGGCGGACGACGATGGCTGAGCGGCATGCGCGGCGCCCGAAGGATCGGGCTCGGGCGCTGCCATTCAGCGTCTCCCGTCAGGCGATCAGAAGACCACCTCGAAGCCACCGGCGGCCAGCGCCTCGCGGCGCTTTGCGTCCCAGGCGGCTTCCCAATCTGACGGGTTCTCGGCCTCGAGCGCGCTCCAGGCGGCGGCAAGCGCCTCCTGCCGGGCGATCAGGTTGTCGTTATGCGCCTGTGCCGCGTCCGACCATTTGCCGATTTCCTTGAAGTAGCGGATCGCACCCTCGTGATAGGGGGAGACCCACTCGAAGTTCTGCTTGTCGATGGTCCAGCCCGAGATGCCAGGCGCGTTGCCATCGTAGTCGCCGTAAAGCTCCACCATGGCCTTGGTCATGTTGTAGACGAGATCCGCGTCCTGTTCGGCCATGGCGATGAGCACGGGATAGGCGTAGCCGGCCGTCGGCGTGCCGTCCGTGCCGTCGATCGTCGCGCCGACCTTGGCCATCATCGGCGAGAAGAAGGGCGCGATCGCCTGCATGCGGGCGAGGCCCTCGGCATTGCTGGGATCGATCGGCGGCCAGTAGAGGCCGCGCGGGTTCGTCTCCTGCTCATAGGTCCGGCCCGAGTTGGTCGAGGCGAAGACGGCGTCGACCTGGTCGTTGCCCATGCCCTTCCAGCTATCGGTGAAGCCGCCGAACTCGACCCGCTCCACATCGTCCCAGGTGAGCCCGCCATAGGCCAGATAGGCCTCGTTGTTGACGTTGAGCGCCGGGGCCCCGCGCACATAGGCGACGCGCTTGCCCTTGAGGTCCGAGTACTCGAAGCCCTCGCAATTCGGCTTGCCCACATCCTCGCAGACATCTGCGGCCACGCCCATGGCGAGACCGACGGTGCCGCCATTGTTTGCCATCAGCACGCGTACGGCCTGAGGCCCCCAGTTCTTGGCGCCGAACTGGAAGACGCCTTCCTGCGCCATGAAGGAGCCGCCGACGCCTGTGGCCGAGAACTGCACCTTGCCTTGGCGCAGCGGCTCGGACCGGGCGACGTCGTTCTTGCCGGGCAGCACACGGAGATCGATGCCGGCCTTGTTTTTGAGGGCCGCGCCGATGGCGACGGATTGGTTGTAGCCCGCCGAGCCCGTGCCATAGGCGGTCCAGGCGATCTGGCCTGGCAGATCCAGATCTGCGGCTGGCAGGGTGGTGGCCGGCAGGGCGAAGAGCGCGGCAAGCGCGCCCGCGGTTGCAATGCGGTGCATGGACTTCCTCCCGAGGTGTAGAGCGCGCCACGTTCTGGCGTCGCATTTGGCTCAAGCCTTCACCAATTCCTCGCGCCGGTCAAACCTTCAAAAGGGCTTGCGCAGCTTTAGGGCGCGTCGCTGCGGTAGACGTCGAAGAGCCCCATGTCGCGCCAGAGATGGAGTGGTCGTCCAGTGGCGTATTCGAAGCTCTCGCGGCGCGCGGGGTCGGCGGGGTTGCGCCAGTCGACCAACCAGACCCGCTCTGCGTCCTCTGCCGCTTCTAGGAATGCCTGTTCGGCGATGGGGGCTGCCTGATCGGCGAAGGGGTTCGCGAGGAAGTAGTTGTGACAGCTACCGAGATACACCTCCTGCCATGCTGTATCGGGGGGTGCGCGGCGCACCGGTTTTCCGTTGTCGCAGCGCAGGAAGAAGCTCGCCTCTCGATTGTCGGGAAGGAAGTAGTGGACTGAATTATACGTCATGTTCTGATTGAATAGCACCGTATCGCCCGGTCTGAGTTCGGCGTAGAAGAGCGCGACTTCTTCCTCGAGATCTTTGCTGAACAAGGGCCGATGGTCGCGCTGCCGCTCGGTCGACATGACGAGGACAGCCGCGATCGCTGCGGTCGAGAGATAGGCATAGGCCGATGGGAGGCGCGCGAGCAGGACCGCGATGGCCAGCACGACGCCCGGCACCCCGATCTGAGCGGTGCGGACCAGCAGGACCGGCTTGACTTGGCTGACGATGAAGAGCGCCACCGGGATCAGGCAGAGCCCCGCGACCAGCGCGGCCTGTTGCCAGCGGCGCAAGGCGAGAAGCGCGAGACCGAGACTGGCCATGCCCACAAGCATCAGGCTGAGGGGGGCGTTCAGCTTTCCGAGGCCGAGGACGCCGTAGACCGTGTGGATCGTCTCAATGAGCGTCGCGAGGTCCGGGACCGCGAGCCAGGTGAAGAGCGCGTGGTAGAGGCCGCCGAAGAACTGCGGCAGGGCAGCGGCGAACAGCACGCCGAGGAGGATGGCCGCGGGGCCCAGGGTACGAAGTGGGGTGCGAAGCGGGGGGCGAAGATGGCGGGCCCGCTTGCCCTCGGCCAGGACATCGAGGGCGATCACGGCGATGCCGAGGGCGATCCAGAAGACCCCGATATAGTGCACCCAGAAGGTCAGGCCCGCGAAGAAGGCGAAGACGAGATAACTGCGCCGCCGATCTTCGGGTGGGCGGCCGAGCGCGTCGGCCAGGGCGGTCGCCGAGAGCAGGATGAGAAAGAGCAGGAGCGTGTAGGAGCGCGCTTCTTGGCTGTAGAAGATGTGCACGGGCCAGGCGGCGAGGAGTGCCGCTGCGATCACGCCGGCGCGCTCACCCGCGATGATGCGGCCGAAGAGACAGATCGCCGGAAACGAGAGAACGCCGAAGGCGAGCGACAGCGATCGGATCGAGACCGCGTCGTCGGCCGGGTGCACAAAGAGCTTGTGCAGGAGCAGGTGGAGCGGCGGGTGGTTGTAGGGCTGATCGAAGAGGAATGTGCTGACCGGGAGGTGGGCGTAGGCCGTGGTCAGGATTTCGTCGAGCCAGGGGCTTTCGGCTCCGATCGTGCGCCAACGGATCCAGAAGCCCGCCAGCGCGATCAGGCCGAGCAGGAGAAGGGTGCTGCCGCTGGCGAAGGCGGGCCGTTGAGGCACGTCGTCGGGCACTCTAGCGCCTCTTGGCTTTGGCGGCCTGACCGAGGTGGTTGAAATCGTCATCACAGGGTTTGACCCGGCTATCCAGTTTGCCGTCAACGCCCTCGAACGGAGAGGTTTCTGGGATCCCCGGATCCGGCCTGGGCATGACGCGGATGAGTGCGCACCGCTCGGTTCGGATCACTATTCACCTTTGAACTCGGGGCGGCGTTTTTCGAGGAAGGCCTTCATGCCCTCGCGCCGGTCTTCGGTGGCGAAGAGGAGTTGGAAGGCCTTGCGCTCCAGCATGAGGCCGGCTTCGAGCGAGGCGCTTTCGCCCTGGACGATGGCTTCTTTGACTGCTTGGGCCGCGAAGGGGGGCATGCGGGCGATGGAGGTCGCCATCTTGACGGCCGTGGCTTCGACCTCGGCGTCGGCCACACAGTCGCAGGCGAGGCCCATGCCGTGCGCCTCGCGCCCGGTGATCGGTTTGCCGGTGAGGCACATCTTCATGGCGTTAAACTTGCCGATGGCGCGGGTGAGGCGCTGGGTGCCGCCGGCGCCGGGCATGATGCCGACGCGGATCTCGGGCTGGCCGAGCTGGGCTTCCTCGCCGACGACGATCAGATCGCAGGCCATGGCAAGCTCGAGCCCGCCGCCCATGGCGTAGCCCGAGATCGCGGCGATCACGGGCTGTGGTGTCTCGGCGACGGTCTTCCAGTAGCGCTCGGAACGTCGCGCCATGATCTCGACGGGCTCGGCCTCGGCGAACTCTTTGAGATCGGCGCCGGCGGCGAAGGATCTTTCGTTGCCGGTGAGCACGATGGCGCGGGTCTCCGTGTCGTCGTGGAGGGCCGCGAAGGCTGCGGCGAGCTCTTTCCTGAGCGCCATGTTTAGCGCGTTGAGCGCGTCGGGGCGATTGAGCCTGACGAGGGCGACGCCCTTCTCCGGCCGCTCAACGAGCACGAGCTCTCCCATCCGATCCTCCCGGTTTGCCTGTTTGGCGGCGGGGCGTGGGTGCCGGCCGCGCCCTAGCCATGCACATAAATGCGCGGCGCGTCTTCCCCTTGGCCCGGTCGGCGCATACGGTTCGGCGAACCGGGGCATGCGTGATCCCGGATTTCGGGAGGGACGGGATGAAGGCGCCTGACGCAGCGGATTACTGCATCGGCGTGGCCGGCGCGGGCGCGATGGGCCAGGGCATCGTGCAGGTCGCGGTGCAGGGCGGTATCCGGACGGTTCTGATCGATGCGCGCGAGGGCGCGGCGGCGGCGGCCAAGGAAGCCGTGGCCGGGCGGCTCCGTCGGCTCGTCGAGAAAGGGCGGCTCGGCGAAGACGCCGCCGAGGCCGCCATCGCGCTGATCGAGCCGGGGGAGGGGCCTGCGGCTTTCGCGCCCTGCGATGCGGTCGTGGAGGCGGTGTTCGAGGATCTCGAAGTGAAGCGCGCGCTTTTCCGCGAGATCGAGGCGGCGGTCTCGGACGATTGTCTGATTGCGTCGAACACCTCGTCGATCCCCATCGCCTCGATCGCGCGGGCCTGTGAGCGGCGGGGGCGGATCGCAGGGCTGCATTTCTTCAACCCCGTGCCGCTCATGAAGCTTGTCGAAGTGATCCGGGCGGCGGAGACGTCGGACGAGACGGTGGCGGCGCTGACCGTGCTGGGCCAGCGGATGACGCGGGTGCCGGTGACGGTGCAGGACAGCCCCGGGTTCCTCGTCAACATGGGCGGGCGGGCGTTCACGACCGAGGGGCTGCGGCTTGTGCATGAGCAGGTGGCGACACCCGCGCAGGTGGACGCGATCATGCGCGACTGCCGCCATTTCCGGATGGGGCCGTTCGAGCTCATGGATCTCACGGGGATCGACGTGAACTATCCGGTGAGCCAGATCGTCTGGGAGGGGTATCAGCAGGACCCGCGCCTGCAGACCCGGCCGAACCATAGGGCGATGTTCGACGCGGGGCTGTTGGGGCGGAAGACCGGGCAGGGCTGGTACGCCTATGAGAACGGCAAGCCGGTCGCACCCTCGGCCGATCACGAGACGGAGGCGACGCCGGCGCGTCGGGTGGCGTTGGCGAAGTTCGATGCGGCCTTCGATGCCTTGATCGAGCAATTGGGCGTCGATGTCGGCGCCGAGGCTGCATCGGCCGGGCCCGCGCATCCGGACGCGATGCTGGCGGGTTTTGCCCAGGCACTGGGGCTTGAGGTGGGCGAGGACGATGGGACTTGCCCGATCCTGGCCGCGCCCTTCGGCAAGGATGCGAGCCATGTGGCGGGCGATGCGGGGATCGATCATCGGCGGCTCGTCTGCCTCGATCTTTCGGGCGACACCTCGAAGCGGGTGACGATCATGACTGCACCCGGGGCCGATCCGGCGGTGCGCGACGCCGTTGCGGCGGCGATCGCGGCCTCGGGCCGGAAGGTGACGGCGATCAAGGACAGCCCTGGGTTCGTTGCGCAGCGCGTGGTCGCGATGATCGCTAATCTGGGGGCCTACATGGCCGAGATCGGGCTCGCCTCGCCCGCCGACATCGACACGGCGATGAAGCTGGGGCTGAACTATCCGCTGGGGCCGTTGGAGTTTGCCGACGAGATGGGGCCGGCGCGCTGTCTCGATATCCTGGAGCAGTTGCGGGTGCTCACGGGCGAGGACCGGTATCGCCCGACCCTGTGGTTGCGGCGCCGGGCCGTGTTGGGGCTGCCGATGGGGACGCCGTCATGAGCAAGGGAGCGCGGACGGTCATCGTAACAGGCGCGAGCCGTGGGATCGGGAAGGCGATCGCGGCGCGGTTCGCCGCCGATGGCTATGATGTGGTGGGCATCGCGCGGGGGCCCTTCGAGGGGCCAGGGGTGCAGCGTCAGGTGGACCTCAACGTGCCCGCGGCCAAGGCCGAGCTGGCGGAGATCGCGGCCGAGAGCGGGGCGCTCAGGCTTGTCGCGAATGCGGGGATCGTGACTGTGGGCGCGGTCGAGGAGATCCCGGATGCGGATTTCGAGGCGACGATGCGCGTCAATGTGCAGGCCGTCGTCTGGGCCGTCCAGGCGGTGCTGCCGGCGATGAAAGCCGCGGGCTTTGGGCGGATCGTGACGCTGGGGAGCCGTGCGGCGCTCGGCAAATCGACGCGGGTTTCCTATTCCTCGTCGAAAGCGGCGGTGACGGGGCTGACGCGGTCGCTGTCGCTGGAACTTGCGCCCGATGGCATCACCGTGAACGGCGTCGCCCCCGGGCCGATCGATACCGAGATGTTCGCGACGGATCAGCCGCCGGGCAGCCCTGCGCGCGAGGCGCTGTTGGCGCGTGTGCCGCTGAAGCGGATGGGAACGTCTGAGGAAGTGGCGGCGGCGGTCGCCTATCTCGCCTCGGACGAAGCCGGGTTCACCACTGGCCAGATGCTGCATGTTTGCGGCGGGCTCAGCGTGGGGGGCATGCCGTGAGTGCCGACCTGACGGATCTCAGCGCTGGGGGGGAGCGCAGGGCGACGACGCTTGCGGATCTGATGACGCCCTCCTCGATCGCGATCGTGGGGGCCTCGGACGATCCGACGCGGATCGGGGGACGCCCGCTCATGCATATGCTGAAGCTTGGGTTTCCGGGCGATGTCTATGCGGTGAACCCGACGCGGGACACGGTGCAGGGGCTGCCGGCCTATCCCAGTCTCTCGGACGTGCCGGGGCCGGTCGATTTCGTGCTGATCGCGGTGCCGGCGAAGGCGGTGCCTGGGGTGATGCGCGAGGCTGCGGCCAAGGGCGCGAAGACGGCGCTGATATTCTCCTCGAATTTCGCTGAAGCCTCGGCCGAGGGGGCGGCACTCCAGGCGGAGGTTGCCGAGATCGCGCGGGTCGGGGCTGTGCGCGTGATCGGGCCGAACTGCCTTGGGCTCTTCGACGCAGGGCACAATTTCTACCCCACTTTCACCAGCACGGTGGAGCGGGCGCGGCCGCGGGCGGGCGGGATCGCCATCGCTTCGCAATCGGGCGCCTATGGCAGCCATATCTTCATCGTGAGCCATGAGCGGGGGCTTGGCATCCGCTACTGGCTGACCACGGGCAACGAGGTCGATGTGCAGGTGGCCGAGGCGATCCGCCTGATGGCCGAGGACGAGAGCGTCCACACGATCATGGCCTATGCGGAGAGCATCAAGGATGGGCCCGGGCTGATCGAGGCGCTGGAGGTGGCGCGGGCGGAGCGCAAGCCCGTCGTGTTTATGAAGGTCGGCCGATCCGAGGTGGGCGCGGAGGCTGCGAACTCGCACACGGCCTCGCTCGCCGGGGAGGATGCGGTCTATGACGAGGTGCTGCGCGCGCATGGTGCCTACCGGGCGCGCACGACCGAGGAAATGCTGGATGTCGCCTATGCCGCGCGGCCGCGGATCTATCCGGCGGGGCGCAGGCTGGGGCTCGTGACGATCTCGGGCGGGGCCGGGGTACTGATGGCGGATGCGGCGGCGGATCATGGGCTTGATGTGGCACCGATGCCGGAGGCGGCGCAGGCGGAGCTGAAGGAGCTCGTGCCCTTTGCCTCGCCCCGCAATCCGGTGGATGTGACGGCGCAATTCTTCAACGATCTCAGCATCGTGCCGCGGTTCACGAAGGCGATGCTGGATGAGGGGCGCTATGACGGGCTGATCGGGTTCTGGACCGGCGTCGCAGGCTCGCCGCAGCTCTCGCCGCCCTTGTTGGCGGGGTTGAGCGAGGCGATGGCGGGGCGGGAGAACCTGTTCATCCAGTCGCTGGTCGCCAAGCCCGAGGTGCAGGCGGAATACGAGGCGGCGGGCTTCCCGTGTTTCGAGGATCCGAGCCGGGCCATTGCGGCGATGGCGGCACTGATGTTCTTCGGTGAGGCGTTCGCGGCCACGCCCCCGGTCGTCGCACCCTTGGCCGAGGCGCCGGCGCTGCCCGAGGGGGCGGTGAACGAGCACGCGGCCACGGCGCTTATGCGCAAGGCCGGGATCCCGGCGCCGCGGTCGGAGGTCGTCGAGAACGCGCGCATGGCGCAGCATTTCGCCAACGCGCTGGACTGCTCGCTCGCCATGAAGATCGTCTCGGCCGATATCGCGCATAAGACGGATCTGGGCGGGGTGGCGCTGAATGTGGATCCCGAGGATGCGCCGCGCGTGTTCGATGAGATCATGGCTCGGGTGCGGGAGAAGGCGCCGCGCGCCGGGCTTGAAGGTGTGATGATCGCGCCCATGGCAGGGCCTGGGATCGACTGCATCCTGGGCTCGCGCACCGACCCCGTGTTCGGACCGGTCGTGGCCTTTGGCCTGGGCGGGATCTTTGCCGAGGCGATCGGGGATGTGGCGCTCCGCCGTGCGCCGTTCGATGAGCGTGTGGCCGGCGAGATGATCCGCGCGCTCAAGGGCCGGTCGGTGCTGGAAGGCGCGCGGGGGGCCGAGGGCGCCGATCTCGAGGCGTTGGCATCCGTGATCGCTCGGTTCTCGCAGCTCGTCGCTGCCTGGGGCGATGCGGTCGAGAGCGTGGAAATCAATCCGCTGCGCGCGGGGCCCGATGGCTGCCTGGCGCTCGATGCGCTGATCGTGAGGAAGGAGGGCGCATGAGCGTCTATTTCGAAGGGCCGGGGCCCGAGGCGCGGTACCGCGCCTATCTCGCCGAAGGGCGGTTCATGATCCAGCGCTCGGCCTCGTCGGGCGCCTATGTCTTCTATCCCCGCACGCTGGCGCCGGGGACGGGGATGCCGGATCTCGAATGGGTCGAGCCCTCGGGGATGGGCACCGTCTACGCCACCACTTGCACGCGGCAGCGGCCCGAGAAGCGGGGCGACTACAACATCTCGCTCGTCGCGCTCGACGAAGGGCCGCGGCTGATGACGCGGGTCGATGGGGTCGCACCCGATGCGGTGCGGATCGGCATGCGGGTGAAGGCGCGCATCGCCGAGGTCGGGGGCGAGCCCAATGTCGTCTTCGACGTGGTGGAGGCGGCGTCATGAGCTTGCGGGGCAAGGCTGCCTGCGTCGGGCTCGCGACCGCTGGCACGGGTGAGGCGCCGGGGCGCTCGGCGATGGAGCTGATGGCGGAGGCCGTGGGCCGCGCCCTCGACGATGCGGGGATCGATTTGGGGGAGGTCGATGGGCTCTTCGCCGCGACCTCCTTCCATTCCATGGCGGCGATGTCCTTGGCCGAGCATCTGGGCATTCGGCCGGCATTCTCGGACGGCTCGAATATCGGCGGTTCGTCCTTCATGGCGCAGGCGCTGATGGCGGCGATGGCGCTGGAGGCCGGACTCTGCAATGTGGCCGTGATCGCCTATGGCTCGAACCAGCGGACGGCGGGCGGCTTCAAGTCGATCTCGGAGCCGATGCCGTTTGAGGCGGCCTATGGGCCGCGGAACCCGATCACCGCCTATGCGCTGGCGACGAGCCGGTACATGCACGAATTCGGTGCGACGCGGGCGCAGATTGCCGAGGTTGCGGTGGCGGCACGGGCCTGGGCGCTGTTGAACCCTGAGGCGTTCATGCATGAGGCGGGCGCGCTCAGCGTCGAGGATGTGCTGGGCGCGCGGCCGATCTCCGATCCGCTCGGCAAGCTCGATTGTTGCCTTGTGACCGATGGCGGGGCGGCGATCGTGATGGTGCGGGCGGACCGGGCAAAGGATGCCGCGCGACCGCCTGTGTATCTTTTGGGGGCGGCGGTCGAGCATCATCACCGCATGATCTCTGCCATGCCGGACCTTACGGTGACGGCAGCGGCGGCTTCGGGCGCGCGGGCCTTCGCGATGGCGGGCTATGGGCCGGGCGATATGCATACGGCACAGCTCTATGACGCGTTTACCATCAACACGCTCCTCTTCCTCGAAGATCTGGGGTTCTGTGGGAAAGGCGAGGCGGCGGGATTCATTGCCGATGGTCGGATCGCACCGGGTGGGGCGCTGAAGGTCAACACCAATGGCGGTGGGCTCTCTTGCGTCCATCCGGGCATGTACGGGCTCTTCGTGACGATTGAGGCGCTGCGCCAGATCCGGGCGTCGCTGGGCGTTGACGAAGGGTTCCGGCAGCCTGGCGGTTGGGTCGAGGGCGCGCGCCTCTCGGTCGCGCATGGTAACGGTGGCGTGCTATCGAGCCAGGCGACCTGCATCTGGGGCGCGGCCGAGACGGTCTGAGCCCCGACCGGCGGGCGGGAGGCAAGCGCATGCCGCTGCGAGCGACACCGCGGCTTTGGCCGTGGACGAACCTGCTGCGCCGGATCGTGCTCGGTCGAGGCAGTGGAGGAGCGGTTGGAGAAGCCGGTGGAGAAGCCGCTGAACGGGAGCTTTTGCACCCCGAGGAAGTGACGCGCTTCGCAGCGCCCGTGTTCTTGGACAACCAGCTTTTGAAGGTTCGGTCGTTGGCTCCGAACGGTCCGCTTGGCACCCATTTTTCGCGGCTGACGGGCGGGCAGGTGAGACACGGCGCCGTTTGGCGGATCAGGTTGAAGAACGCCCTGGTGCACGAGAACGGCGTCTCGCTCAACGGGCGGGATGTGATCAAACATCGCCGTGGGCTACCCTCTGCCTGGCAAGGGGGTGAGATCCGACGGGTTCCGCGCGCTTCCCTGGCAGAGAGTGGTGCGACTAGGATCTGGTTCGGACACTGGCTTCGCGACGGCTGCACGACGGCGCTTTTGGCCGAGGAGAACGATCGACTGCTTTTGCCAGCGTCGCCTGCATGGCCCGATGCGGCGGGGTATGCTGCGCTTTTCGGGTTGGATCCCGCACCGCCGGGACCTGTCCTGGTCGAGGCCTTGTCGATCTACGAGGACCATGCGCAGGGGCCGAGCAAACGGGCGCGCATGCGGACGTTGCGCGCGCGGCTGGCGGCGGCAGTGACGCCATCCGAGCCCGGCGGCAGGGTCTATCTGCGGCGGGGGCGTGGGGGCGCGAAGCGTCTTATCCTGAACGAGGACGCGCTGGCCCAAAGACTGAGCGATCGAGGCTTCCGCGTGGTCGATCATGAGGGGAAGACGGTCGACGCTCTTGCGGCAGAACTGGTCGGCGCGGCGGTTGGGGTCGGGATAGAGGGTAGTCATCTGAACCACCTCCAGTTCACTCTGGCCGAGGACGGCTTTCTCTTGGTCCTCGTGCCGCCGGACCGGTTCACCCTCATGCATCTCGATTTCGCAGAGGCTGCGGGCCTCAGGGGCGGTTTTGTCGTGTTGGATGGCAGTCTCGAAGATGGTTTCACGGTCAATGTCGATGATGTCATGAGGACGCTTGACGTGGGCGGCATCGGCTGAGCGGAATGGGCGCGTACGGCGCCAGGAGGATGAGCGGATGGATCTGAGCTTCACGCCCGAGGAAGAGGCTTTCCGCGTCGAGGTGCGCGAGTGGATTGCCGCGAACTTGCCGTCATGGCTGTCGGACAAGGTGCGCACGGGCAAGCGGCTGAAGAAGGAAGACTACGAAACCTGGCACCGGGCGCTTGCCAGCCGCAATGCGCTCGCCTGGTCATGGCCCGAGGAATGGGGCGGGCCCGGATGGACGCCGGTGGAGAAGCACATCTTCGAGGAGGAGATGGTGGCGGCCGGCGCGCCCCGGATCGTGCCGTTCGGCGTGAACATGCTGGGGCCTGTGCTGTTGAAGTTCGGGACAGAGGCGCAGAAGCAGCACTATCTGCCGCGCATTCTGGACGGCACGGATTGGTGGGCGCAGGGCTATTCGGAACCGGGGGCGGGATCGGACCTCGCCAACCTCAAGACCCGGGCGGTGCGCGATGGCGAGCACTATGTCGTCAATGGCCAAAAGACTTGGACGACGCTCGGCCAACATGCGGATTGGCTGTTCTGCCTCTGCCGCACGGACCCGGAGGCGCGGAAGCCCCAAGAGGGGATCAGCTTTCTCTTGATCGATATGGCGAGCCCGGGTGTCGAGGTTCGGCCGATCCTGACCCTCGATGGCGAGCATGAGGTCAACGAAGTTTGGCTGACGGATGTGAGGGTGCCGGTCGGCAACCTCGTCGGCGAGGAGAACAAGGGCTGGACCTGTGCCAAGTTCCTGTTGACCCATGAGCGGACGGGGATCGCGGGTGTGGCCTATTCGAAGGCGCTGGCGAGCCATTTGCGGACGGTGGCGGCGGCGGAGCGGGACGGGGAGGGCCGGCTGCTCGACGATCCGCTGTTTGCCGCACGGATGGCAGCACTCGAGATCGATCTCATGGCCATGGAGATCTTCAACCTGCGCACGGTGGTGGCCGCCGGGCAGGGCAAGGCGCCGGGGCCTGAGAGCTCGCTTCTGAAGATCAAGGGCACGCAGATCCGGCAGGAGGCGACCGACCTGTTGCGCCGGGCCGTGGGGCCCTATGCGATGCCGTATCTGCCCGAACAGTTCGACGAGGGCTGGAACGGGGAGCCTGTGGGGCCGGACCATGCCGGGCCGCTGGCGCGGAACTATTTCAACATGCGCAAGCTCTCGATCTATGGCGGCTCGAACGAGATCCAGCGCAACATCGTCGCGAAGGCGATGCTGGGTTTATGATGAGCTTGGCGTGGTCGAATGCCCGTGGGGTCGAGTGGTTTGACTGAGACTTTTGATTCCGTCATTGCCGGACTTGATCCGGCAATCCAGAAACTCTCTAAGATGCTGTCACACGGGAGTTATTCTGGATCCCCGGGACAAGCCCGGGGATGACATGACTGGGTCCGTTTCGTCCGAGTCGGACCACTAGGTAGCTTTTGGGGTTGGGCGGGGCCGAGCCGGGCCGGCGACGGCCCACCC
>JBCDFC010000040.1:0-25546 GCA_039178805.1 Pseudomonadota bacterium
GAGGGGCTGACGCGGCCCGAGATCTCGGTGCTGCTGGCCTATGCCAAGATCACGCTCTTCGACGAGATCGTGGCGAGCCGCGCACCCGACGATCTGCATATGGAGCGCTTCCTCATCGACTATTTCCCCGAGGCGCTGGCCGAACCCTTTGGCGATGCGGTGCGCGGCCACCGGCTGCGGCGTGAGATCATCTCGACCGTGCTTGCAAATATCGTCGTGAACGAGGGCGGGCTCTCCCTGGTCTCGCGCCTCCATGAGGAGACGGGGGCGAGCATCGGCGAAATCGTCGAGGCCTTCTTCGTCGCGCGGGAGATCCTGGGCATCGCAGGGCTCAAAGCCGAGATCGACGCGCTCGACAATCAGGTGCCGGCCTCGGTGCAGATCGAGATGCACACCGCGCTTTCCCATGCGGTGACGAGCCAGCTTTCCTGCGTCCTGCATCGGCCGACCGAACTCGACGCCGGCGATCTGATCACGATGTATGGCGAAAGCTTCGCGCGCGTCGGCGAGATGTTGCCAGAGCTTCTGTCCGACTATTCGAAAGCGCTTCTCGTCGAACGGGGACAGCGGCTGATCGATGCCGGCGTGCCGGAGGATCTAGCGGGCCGGGTTGCTGGGCTCGAGTTCTTGGGTGGCGCGCTCGACATCATCGACGTCGCGATCCAGTCGGGCTGCGATGTGGGCGAGGTGGCGGAGACCTACTTCGCCGCCGGCGCGCGGTTCGGCCTCGACTGGCTGCGGATCATGGCCCGCAATCTCGACGCGGGCGACCATTGGGAGCAGATCGCGGCGGGCCGGTTGATCGGCGATCTCCGCGCGCAGCAAAGCCAGATCGCGGCGGCCGCACTCGCGCGGGGCGAGGGGCTGACAGGCGCGGCGGCCGTCGCCTCCTGGACCGAGGCGAAGGCCGAGGACGTGGCCCGCGCCGACAAGCTGATGGCCGAGCTTAAGGGCGGCCCAGCCCTCTCAGTTGCAAAGATCGCGGTCGCAGCCTCGCAGTTCCGAACGGTCGTCTCGGCGTAGAGCGCCGACTGATCTCGCGCGCTGATGTCATGCTCGGGCCTGAACCGGGCATCCATGGCCGTTTGCGCTGAATTGCCGGGTCAAGCCCGGCAATGACGCAGTTTCCGTGAGCACGTCAGGCCGCAACCCGCCCCGGCGCCTCTGCCCCAGGTGTCCCGGCAGCAGCCCTCACTCGGTACGAATGCGGCGGGCGGTCTCTTTGCCGGCGTCGAACGCTGCTCTGCGTGCTGCGATCTCTTCTGCCGTCAGACGGTCGGGATTGCTGTAATCCTCGCGCCAGTCCGGCGGGCCAGGCCAGTCGAGGGGAGAGACGCGCGTCGTGCGCGCCGCCGCAGCCTCCACCAAAAGATCGAGCGTGAGGGCGAGGGTCAGGTCTTGCGACGCCACATCGCCGGGCCGCCCCGCCGCATTGCCCAGGGGAAAATCGCTGAAGAGAAAGCGCGGAACGCCCGCATGCTCGACGATATCGCGGGCGCAGCCCATGACGACTGTCGGAATGCCAACCGCCTCGACCGCCCGCGCCGCCAAACCCGCCGATTGGTGGCAAACTGGGCAGTTCGGCACCAAGAGCACCGCGTCGACCGCATCCTCCATGAGCCGTGCCACAAGGGCTGGGCAGTCGCGCTCCATCGTCGTGCGCTGCGACCGGTTCGTCGGCAGGCAGTGATAACGGGGCCCGACCTGCCCGATCCGACCCGCCGCAACCGCGCGGGCCAGGGCCGCCAGCGGGAAATAGCTACCGATATCCGCGGCCGTCGTATGGTCGCGGTCGATGGCGACATGGGAGATGCGCAGATCCGGCATCCCGTCGGTTGGCCCCGAAAGCACCTCGTAGAACTTCGCCGCCGCGTTGTAGGGCGCGCCGGGGCCTTGGTCCCCCGCCTCCGGCCGATAGGGCGCGGCAGTCGTCACGATGGCGACGCGCGCCTCGTGCAGCGGCTTCGCGAAAGGGGCGAACGGCACCTCATCGAACCGCGCCCAGCCATAAGGTGCGCCATAGCCCAGCGCCTGATAATAGCGTCGAGTGCGCTCCATATAGGCGATGGGCGATCCCTGCGGCATCAGAGGATCTCGAGCGGGGAAGCCGCCGTCGGCGGCGGGCAGGCCGCATCAATGGCTGCCAACAGATCCTCGCCCAAACGCCGCTCCGCCGCATCCGCAAGCGCGTCGACATGGGCAAGCGTCGCCGCCTTCGGTATCGGGCAGGCCCGCGCCTGCGTCATGTGCCAGGCAAGCGCCAGCTCCGCGACGCCAAGCCCGGCGTCCTCCGCAACCGACCTGAACGCTGCATTGGCGGACAGGCGCTGTGGCTCGATGGGCGTGTAGGCGATGCAGACAATCCCCCGCTCCTCGAGCCACGGAAGAAGGTCGAACTCGATCCCCCGGCGCGAGGGATTGTAGAGCACCTGATTGGCCTCGATCGCGTTGTCCAACCCGGCCGCCGCCAGGGACTGCATCTCCCCCGCATCGAAATTGCTGACGCCGAACGCCCGGATGAGGCCGCGGGCGCGCAGACGCTCCGCCCCCTCCAGCGTCTCCTCCATCGGCACCGATCCCGGCCAATGGAGGAGGTAGAGATCGAGATAGTCCGTCCCGAGCCGGCGGAGCGAGGCCTCGCAGCAGGCCACCATATCGCCGGCCCCCGCATGCCAGGGATAGAACTTGGAGGTCAGGAACATGCGCTCCCTCTCGACGCCGCGCAGCGCCGCGCCGAGCACGGTCTCCGCACCGCCCTCGCCATACATCTCCGCCGTGTCGAAATGGAGGAAGCCCCGCTCCAACGCCCGCGCCAGCGCCGCTTGCTCACCCACAGCTTCCCCACGATCCTCGCCCATGCGCCAAGTGCCGAAGCCGATGGCCGGCATCTCGGCCCCGGAACGCAGGGCGACGGTACGGGTCAGCGCGGAAGGGGTGGCGTTCATGTCAGTAGGCTAGGGCGCACCACCACCCGACCGCAAGCGAGGGGTTCGCGTGAGGGTCCTCAACACTATCTATAGGAAATCGTCACACTCGCTCTGACGGGGCCCGGTCCCATGGAAAAGTCGATCTTCGCCTTCATCTGGCGCCATTCGAAGCGTCAGCAAATCCTACTGCTGTTGCTCACATTGTTGAGCTTCCCGTTCCTCTATCTCTCGTTGGAGCTGCCGAAGCAGATCATCAATGACGCGATCTCGGGCGAGCCCGGGATGCGCGCGCTCTTCGGCTTCGAGGTCACGCAGGTCGGCCTCCTCGCGATCCTCTGTGCTGGGTTCCTGCTCGCCGTGCTGGCGCAGGGCCTGATGAAGATGCTGATCAACACCCGCAAGGGCGTGATTTCGGAGCGGCTGCTGCGCCGGTTCCGCTACACCCTGATCAGCCGGATCCTGCGCTTTCCCCGCCCGCATTTTCAGCGCGTGAGCCAGGGCGAGCTTGTCAGCATGGTCACGGCCGAGGCGGAGCCCTTGGGCGGGATCATGGGCGATATGGTCGCCCAGCCCGTGTTCCAGGGCGGCATGATGCTAACGATCGTGAGCTTCCTGTTCATCCAGAGCCCGTGGCTCGGCCTCGCGGCGGTCGCGCTCATCCCGCTCCAGGCTTGGCTCATCCCGATGCTGCAGCGGCGGATCAACCTTCTGAACAAGGACCGGGTTCGGGAGGTGCGCAAGCTTGCCGAGGAGATCGGCGAGACGGCGGCAGGTGCTTCAGAGCTGCGCACGAATGGCGGGCTCCGCCGTCGGCTCGCGGTGGTCTCCTCCCGGCTCGGCCGGCTCTTCGAGATCCGCTACCGGATCTACCGGCAAAAGTTTTTCATGAAGTTTCTCAATAACTTCATCACGCAGCTCACGCCCTTCTTCTTCTTCTCTGTCGGCGGGTTCCTCGCGATCAAGGGCGAGCTTACGGTCGGTGCGCTCGTCGCGGCGCTCGCTGCCTACAAGGATCTCTCCGCGCCCTGGAAGGAGCTGCTGACCTGGTACAATCAGACCCAGGACATGGGTCTGCGCTGGCGGCTGATCACCGAGCGGTTTGCGCCCCGCGACATCCTGGATGAGCGGCTCTTCGAGGGTGAGCCCGAGGAGGTGCCTGCGATCAACGGGCCGATCACCCTCGACGGCGTGACGGTCGCCGAGCGGGATGGCACGAGGGTGCTCTGCACGCTCGATCTCGAGATCCCGGCCGGGGCGATGGTCGGCGTGATGAGCCGCAGTGCCCAGGAAAGGCGGGCGTTTTGCGAGTTGTTGACGCGCGAAGTGTTGCCGGCGCAGGGGCGCGTGACGGTCGCGGGGCACGATCTCTCGACGCTGCATCAGGGCGTCATCGCCAGCCGGATCGGGCTCGCGGGATCGCAGCCCTACTTCTTCTCAGGCACCATCGGCGACAACCTCACGATGGGTCTAAGGTCCGGGCCGAACGGCAAGCTCGTCGATCAAGCGGCGACCGAGGAGGCACGGCTTTCCGGTAACAGCACCGATCCGGTGCATGGCGACTGGCTCGATCCCCGCACCGCGGGCTTCGAGACCCGCGACGAGGTCTCTGAGTGGTGGATGTCCCTGACCGAGGCGATGGGCACGGATGTCTTCCTCTTCCGCCGCGGCATGGATGTGCGCTTCGATCCGGAGGATCACCCTGAGCTTGCCGAACGCCTCGTTGCCCTTCGTCCCCTTCTTTGGGAGCGGTTGCAGCAGAAGGGCCTGACCCGTGCTGTCCACCGCTTCGACACCGAGACCTTCAACCCGGGCCTGCCCGTGGCCGGCAACCTGCTCTACGCCGTGCCGACCAAGAACATCATGCAGGAAGAGCTTGCGGAGGACCCGCGCTTTCACACCGTCGTCACGGATCTCGGGCTCTGCCGCGAGCTCCTGAAGATGGGCAAAGTCGTGCTCTCGACGCTCGAGACGCTGTTCGGATCGGGCGGGACCGAGCATCCGATGTTCCGCGAACTTGGCATCGATGCGCCCCTCTTCGAGAAGCTGGTGGGCATCGCGAGGCGCGCGCGCGAGGAAGGCGAGGTGGGCCTCTCGCAAAAGGAGAAGGGTCTCCTCATGACGGTGCCCTTCCGCTTCTCCGCCGAACAGATCGGCGAGATGTTCCCCGAGGAGCTGAAGGAACGCATCCTCAAGATCCGGTCCGAGCGGCGGGAGGAGCTGCGCCAAGCGGTCAGCGGCCTCTTCGCGCCGCTCGACGCCGATGCTTTGTCGCCGGGCCTCACCGTTCTGGAGAACGCGATTTGGGGCAAATTGGCGCTCGGCGCGGGGGCCAAGGCACAGAAGCTGCGCGACGCCGTGGCGGAGGTCTTCATCGAAGACGGGCTGAAGCGGCTGGTGGCGGAGCTTATCTACGACGTGCCCGTGGCGATCGGCGGGGCGAACCTGCCGCCGCAGGCCGTCGAACGCATGAGCTTCGTGCGCGCGGCCATCAAGAAGCCCGACATCCTGCTGCTCGACCGTGCACTGGCGAGCCATGACAGCGAGAGCCGCCTCAAGATGCGCGAACGCCTGCGCGCGCTTCTGCCGGACACGACGCTCGTGTTCTTGGAAGAGGATTTCCGGCATCGCGACAGCTTCGACGTCTTCGTCGAGATCGAGGACGGGCAGATCGTCGGGGCCGCCCATGCCGGCCGCGAGGACGCCGAAGCCGATGGCGGGGCGCTGGCGAAGAAGCTGCGCAAGCTCGAGCGGATCGAACTCTTCCAGGGCCTCGAGAGGCGCCAGCTCCGCCTCCTTGCCTATGGCTCGCAATGGGTGAAGGTCGCGGCGGGCGAGTACATGTTCCATGACGGCGACCCGTCTGACGGCGCCTATCTGATCGTCGAAGGCAACGCGACCCTACGCTATCCCGCCGCCACCCCTGGCGAGCGGCCAGTGACCGAGGTCGCGCCCGGGCGATTGATCGGCGACCTGTCGGTGCTGCGGGAGGAGCCGCGGCGCCACGACTTCGTGGCGGAGACCGATGTTCTCGCCCTGCGCATCGGCGCGCATGAGCTTCGAACTGTGGTGCAGAGCGATATCGGCGTGGCGGTGAACCTTCTGAAGACCGTGTCCGGCTATCTCATCCACGCGGGCGGGCTCCTTCGCGATGCCCGGCGCGAGGTGTCCGAAGGCAGGCGCGAGACGACCGCGGCGGAGTAGCGCGCGGGTCTTCACGCAGGTCTTCACGCAGGCCTGACGCGGCTCTAGGCTGGCGCCCCATTATCGCAGGGAGAGAGAGAGATGGACGGCGCGCTTCGCTTCACGAAGTCCTTCACTCAACAGGAGCCGATCTCGGAGGCTGCGATCGAACGGGCCGTCGCGGTGATGCGGACGGGGCGCCTGCATCGCTACAACACGGCACCGGGCGAGGAGGCGGAGGCCGCCCTTCTCGAACGCGACTTCGCCGCCTGGCAGGGTGCGCGCTATTGCCTGGCCTGCGCCTCAGGCGGCTATGCAATGCAGATCGCGCTTCGTGCGGCTGGGATCGAAGCGGGCGACGGGGTGCTGAGCAACGCCTACACGCTCGCGCCTGTGCCAGGAGCGATTGCCGCCGTCGGCGCGCGGGCGGTGTTGGTCGAGACTGGGTCTGACTGGCGCATCGATCTCGACGATCTGGCGGCGAAGGCTGCGAGCAGTGCTGCGCGTTTTCTCCTCCTCAGCCATATGCGCGGGCATATCGCACCGATGGATCGGGTGCTGGAGATCTGTGCCGCCCATGGCATCCTGCTGATCGAGGACTGCGCCCATACGATGGGCGCGCGCTGGTCCGGCAAGAGGTCTGGCAATTTCGGAGCTGTCGCCTGCTTCTCGACCCAGACCTACAAGCATCTCAATTCGGGCGAGGGCGGTCTCTTGACGACCGACGACGCCGAGATCGCAGCACGCGCGATCCTGCGTTCGGGCTCCTATATGCTGTTTGAGCGCCATGGGGCGGCTCCGGGGCCCGAGGCCTTCGATGCGCATAAGCTCACGACGCCGAACCAGTCCGGGCGGATGGACAATCTGCGCGCTGCGATCCTGCGGACCGAACTGGGTGCTTTGCCCGAGCGGATCGCGCGCTGGGGGGCGCTCTATGCGGCGATGGAGGCGGGTCTGGCCGGCGCCCCTGGCGTCGAGACCGTGCGGCTGCCGGCCGAGGAGGATCATGTCGGCTCCTCGTTCCAGTTCCACGCGACGGGACCGGGTCCTGAGGGGATGCCGGCTTTCCTGGCCGCCTGTGCCGCGCGGGGTGTGGAGCTCAAATGGTTCGGTGCGGTGGAGCCTGCGGGCTTCACCAGCCGCTACGATAGTTGGCGTTATCTGGGCGAGGCGCCGGACTTGCGCCAGACCAGGGAAGTGCTGTCGACGACGGTGGATCTGAGACTGCCTCTCACCTTCACGCCCGACGATTGCGCCGTCATCTCCCGCATCATCCGCGAAGAAGCCGCGGCATTCTTGCCGGCGACGGCTGAGGCCTAAGGCCTGAGGCTGCCGAGGAGCGGTTGGGCGCTCAGGCATCTCGGCTCCGCGCCCACCCACGACAGGTTTGCGTGAGTCGGATGAAGTCGGTCCTAACGGCTCGGAAGAGGACGTGTCCTGAAGGGGCGGAAGCGACGTTGCCCGTGCCCGTTCGGCTTACGCAACGGGGCCGGCTGCTTGAGAAGGTTACACGCGACCGCTTGCCTGGCTTTCGCGAATTGGTCGCGCGTCCCACCGGTTTGCGAAGCGCATCAGAAGACGGCGTGTTCGCCGAGAGACGCCGTCTCCTCACCGCTGAGGAGGCGGGCGTAGTGGTCCTCCAGGCGGTCTCGCCCGGTTTCCGGTGTCCGCTCCGCATCATAGCTGCGGGTCTCGGCGTTCCAAACCAGCATCGACTCGGTCGCGTAATAGCGTCCAATCCGGGCGAGTTCCGCCTTTGCCGCGAGGGTTGGTGAGAGCCTGCCCGCCAGCGCCAGCGCCCCGATGACACCGTCCAGCATCCCGACGGGGACGCGGCGGATGCGCGTCGGGCGGCCGAGGAGCCGCGTCAGCATCTCAGCCTGATCGAGCGGCGTGATCGCGGGGCCCGGACCGCCGATGGGTAGGATCCGGTTCAGTCTTTCGGGCGCGTCGATGCAGTCGGCGAGATAGGCGGCGAGGTCCTGGTCGCTGATCGGTTTGCACGCCGTCAGCCTGCCATCCCCGAACACCAGCATCGGCCGGCCGCTGCGCACGCGTTCGACTTGGCCCGACAGGGATTTGAAGAACGCCGTCGGACGGACGATGGCGTAGTCGAGCCCGCTGTTCTGCAGCGCGTCTTCGAAAGCCAGCTTCGCGTGCTGGAAAGCGAGGCGCGGCTTCTGCACGCAGAGCGCTGAGAGCAGGACAACTTGCCTCGCGCCCGCGTGCTTGGCCGCTTCGAGCGCATTGAGCTGCGCGCGGTGATCGATGGCCCAGGCGTCGCCGGGCGTGCCGGTGCGCGAGGCGAGGCAGGAGACGAGGACGTCGATCTTCTGGCCCTGCAAGCCCCGTTCGACGGCGCCGGGAACGGTCACATTCCCTTCGCGCCACACGACGCGCGCCTCTTCGAAATTCGCACCAGGGCGGGTTCGGCCGAAGCAGATGACCCGATGGCCGCGCTCGAGCAGGGCCGGGAGTGTCGCCCGCCCAATCGTGCCGGTCGCACCGAGCAGAAGGACGGTGCGGCGGGGCCGTTGGGGCTTTCCGATCTCGTGCATGGCGCGCCTGACTGTGGAGCACCCCACGCTAGTCCGATTCGCGATGGCCCCGGAAGCTCGGCGCTCCTTCACAAAACGCGCCGATAGATTTCCAAGTGAAATGATCGGGATTGATTTGTCCGATTAAAAGAGTCAGATATCTGACGTCCGCAGGGTGCTGCGCTCTCGCGGCGATGAGGCAGGAGACCGGGCGATGGACGGAACCGAGGCTCAGCGGCACGATCGGCTCGGCTCGGACCGCGTCGGCGACCTCGATGCGCTCACCGAGTTCGAAGTGACGGCGGTCCTTTACCTGCGGCTCTGGTGCAGCGGGGCTGAGGCTAAGGCCGGCATTTGGAGCGACTTCGCCTCCGCCTTGGGAGATACCGAGGGCGGTGCACTCATGCGGGCTTTCGAAGGGGTGCTGGTCACGATGGTCGAGAATGCGCGCCGACCGCTGCGCCGGTTGAGCCTGCCTTCGACCGGGATCGGCGCCGACGAGGCCGCCTTTGCCGAGATGATGGCGGCGGCGGCCTGGGGCGATCGGGAGGAGACGGTAAGGCTCGCGGCCGAGATCGCGGCGCCGAGTGTGGCAACCGTCATCGCCGCTCAGGCGGAGCGCGCGGCCCTCGGCCTCCGCCGCGTGTTGATGCGTCGCGAAGGCGGGGCACGTTCCGGCCGGCATGTCGGGCAGCATGTCGGGCAGCATGTGGGCCGGATGCCGGCCATGCGGCCGCTCCGCCTGCCGCGCCCCACGCATGTGATCGGGACGCAGCGCCACTAGCCGCATCCCCCTGGCGACACCGAGAACGCTTCGCTATATCGCGCCGATGCAACGCGTGATGGAAGATCGAGGGACGTCTCCGTCGGAGGCAGACCGGGCGCCCCTGGCGTTCCGCAAGATGCATGGCGCGGGCAATGACTTCGTGATCGTGGACGCGCGTGCGGGCAGCGCCTTGGGTCTCACGCCGCGCCTCGTGGCAGCACTCGGCGATCGGCATCGGGGGATCGGCTTCGATCAGCTCGCCGTGCTCGAAGCCTCCGCAGGCGCCGATGTCGGCGTCACCTTCTGGAACGCCGACGGCTCGACGGCTGCCGCCTGCGGCAATGCTACGCGCTGCATCGCGGCGATGCTGGTCGGCGAAGGCCTTGGGCCATCGCTCGCGATCTCGGTCATGGGGCGTGGGACGCTTTCGGCCCGTGTCCGCGAGGATGGTCTTGTCGAAGTCGATATGGGCCCGCCGGGGCTCGGCTGGCGCGAGGTGCCCCTTTCTCGGGAGCTCGACACGCTCTCCCTGCCGCTGCCGCGCGGGCCCGCCGCCCTCAGCATGGGCAACCCGCACTGCGTCCATTTCGTCGACGACTTGGAAGCGGTGGACTGGCGGGCCGAAGGGGCGGCTGTGGAGGTCGATCCACTCTTCCCGGAGCGCACGAACGTGCAGTTCGCCCAAGTGCTCGACCGTGGGCGGGTGATGGCGCGGGTCTGGGAGCGCGGTGTCGGCCCAACACTCGCTTCGGGCTCCAGCGCCTGTGCGATCGTCGTTGCGGGCCATCGCCGCGGGCTCACGGACCGGCGCGTTTCGGTCGAGCTCGAGGGCGGCGTGCTCGAGATCCTCTGGCGCGAGGCGGATGGTCACGTGCTCATGGCGGGCCCGGTGGCCGAGGTCTTCGAGGGCCGGCTCTCGCCCGCTTTCCTTGCAGCGCTGGAGACCGGCGCATGACCCGGCCCACCACAGAGCCGCCGGTCTTCGCCACCTTCGGCTGCCGGCTAAATGCCTATGAGACGCAGGCGATGGCGGATCTCGCGGGGGAGGCCGGCCTCTCCAACGCCGTGATCGTCAACACCTGCGCGGTGACGGCGGAGGCCGTGCGTCAGGCGCGCCAGCAGATCCGCAAGCTCCGGCGGGAGCATCCGGACGCGCAGGTCATCGTCACGGGCTGCGCAGCGCAGACGGAACCCGGCACATTCGCCGCGATGCCCGAGGTCGACAGCGTCATCGGCAATCTCGAGAAGATGCGCGCCGGGACCTGGGCAGCGCTGGCCGATCCCGCGGCCGGGACGGAGCCCGTCCAGGTCGACGACATCATGAGCACGCGGGAGACGGCGGGCCACCTGATCGACGGCTTCGGCAGCCGCGCGCGCGCCTATGTCCAGGTCCAGAACG
This sequence comes from Pseudomonadota bacterium, assembly GCA_039178805.1. Lineage (GTDB taxonomy): Bacteria > Pseudomonadota > Alphaproteobacteria > Rhodobacterales > Rhodobacteraceae > Thermohalobaculum. The sequence goes on from JBCDFC010000040.1 coordinate 10,810, forward strand.
GCTGCGATCATCGCTGCACCTTCTGCATCATCCCCTATGGCCGCGGGCCCTCGCGTTCGGTCCCCGCAGGCGTGGTGGTGCAACAGATCGGCCGGCTCGTCGCGCAGGGCTATCGCGAAGTGGTGCTGACGGGCGTCGACCTCACCTCCTGGGGCGGCGATCTGCCTGGCCGCCCGCCCCTCGGCGATCTCGTGCAGCGCATCCTCCGGCTCGTGCCGGACCTTCCGCGCCTCCGCATCTCCTCGATCGACAGCATCGAGGCGGACGCGGCGCTGACCGATGCGATGGCGTCCGAACCCCGGCTGATGCCGCATCTGCATCTCAGCCTGCAGGCGGGCGACGATCTGATCCTAAAGCGGATGAAGCGGCGGCATTTGCGCGAGGACGCGGTGCGCTTCTGTGCCGAGATGCGCGCGCGCCGGCCGGAGATCGTGTTCGGCGCCGATCTCATCGCGGGTTTCCCGACCGAGAGCGAGGCCGCCTTCGAGCGGAGCCTCGCGCTCATCGAGGATTGCGGGCTCACCTGGCTCCACGTCTTCCCCTATTCCGCGCGCAAGGGCACGCCCGCGGCCCGCATGCCGCAGTTGCCGAAGGCCGTCCGGGTCGAGCGGGCGGCGCGGTTGCGTGAGGCGGGGCAGGCGGCCGCGCGCCGCCATCTCGCAGCGCAGATCGGCACGGTGCAGCCCGTCTTGATGGAGCGCCCGCGTCTTGGCCGCACGCCCGGTTTCGCGGAAGTTGCCTTCGCCGCGGACAAGCCCGTGGGCGAGATCTCGACCACGCCGATTTCAGGCAGTCGCGAGGGGCGGCTCGAGGCCGCGTAACGGCCCGGTCAGGCGGGGATCAGGCGGGGGTCAGGCGGGGCTGGCACAAGGTCTGCCTGGCCCGCCTCGACCTGGCGCGCCCCCTCGGCTAAGGCTCTGGCGCTGATGGTGGCGGCGGGTTGGGAGCGGCGCGATGGCGTTCTTCAAGAAGCTAAAGGAGCGGCTTTTCAAGTCCTCGGCGAAGCTCGACCAAGGCTTGGATGAGCTTGTCGCCGAAGGCGCCGAGGCCGTTGAGGAACCCGCGCCGGGGCAGCGCCACGACGAAGCCCCCGCGGCGGATGAACCGGCTCGCATCCCAGACCCCGAGACGTCCTCACCCCCAACGCCCGCACCGCCCGCGCCCGAACCGATCAGCAAAGCCCCACCTCCTCCACCAGCGCCCGACCCGCTGCCCCCCGAACCCGCAGCGGCTGAGCCGGCGCAAGCCGCGCCGCTCGAGGTGGAGCAGGTCGATCCCCTGGAGGACGCACCGGCCGATGACCGGAAACCTGGGCTTCTGGCCCGGGCCTTCGGGCGGCGAACGGTCCCGACGCGGGTGGTCGACGACGCGATGCTCGAAAGCTTGGAGGAGGTCTTGATCCAGGCGGATATGGGCGTTGAGACGTCGATCGCGCTATCGGCGCGCCTGTCCGAGGGTCATTTCGGGCGGCGGGTGACGACGGCTGAACTAAAGGCGCTTTTGGCGGGGGAGATCGCCGAGATCCTGCGCCCCGTCGCCCGCCCTCTGCCGATCTACGCCAAACGCCCGCAGGTCGTGCTCGTGGTCGGCGTCAACGGCTCGGGCAAGACCACGACCATCGGCAAGCTGGCGAGCCAGCTGCGCGCCGCGGGCAAGAGCGTCGTCATTGCCGCGGGCGATACGTTCCGGGCCGCGGCCGTTGAGCAGCTTCAGGTTTGGGGGGAGCGTGCCGGCGTCCCGGTCATGACGGCGCCCGAGGGCAGCGATCCCGCAAGCCTTGCCTTCGACGCTTTCGCGCGGGCTGAGCGCGATGGCGCCGATCTCCTCCTGATCGACACGGCAGGGCGGCTGCAGAATCGGCAGGATCTGATGGAGGAATTGGCGAAGATCGTGCGCGTCTTGAAGCGCTGCGATGCGGAGGCGCCGCACAACACGGTTTTGGTTCTGGATGCGACAACGGGGCAGAACGCGCTCAGCCAGGTCGACACGTTTCGTCGCCTTGCGGATGTGAGCGGCCTGGTGATGACCAAACTCGACGGTACCGCGAAAGGGGGTGTCCTGGTCGCGCTGGCCGACCGGTTTGGCCTGCCCATCCACGCCATTGGTGTGGGTGAGCAGATCGAGGATTTATCGCCATTCGATCCGGATGAGTTCGCCGCGGCGATCACCGGATCGGAGCTTTAGGGCGCCGCGGCGGCGCGCGCCCTACTCCCCACCGAAAAGGAGCGCGCGTTCCGTGAGGCTCGCAGTGGGCGCGGTGTTCGGCACCGGTTCATCGAAGAAATCCGCGTTGACCCGTTCAGGGCCCTCGTCGCTGAGCTCGCCGGCGTGTTCGCCTCCGCGGCCCAAATCTGCCTGTTCGTCGTTCACGTCTGCTCCTACGTGTCTCGTCCTGCTCGCGTAACAAAGTTTCACGCAATCGCGGCGATCGGGAACGAACTGGCGTACCGGGCGCCTGCATGAAAGGTTGTTCACGGGAACGGTTAATCGGAAGATGTGACCCGCGCGTTTTTCCACAGAGCGCGGATCGTCTTTGCTGGCTGGAAACGCGGCGCTGCTGCATGAAGAGGCTGCGGCTTTCGAGGGCACTCTCGCGCACCGCTCTGCCCTCTTTCTAGGCAGCCCACTTCGGCCGAGAGAGGGCGTCTCTGCAACGCAGCGTTAGGGGCTCATCATGGGCGAGATGATCGCGGGGATGGCGGGGACGCCCGAGGGTGAGCTCTTGGCCCTCGTCCTCGCACTCCTCTCTGCGCTCGCGCATGCGACGTTTGGGGCGATCAACAAGGGCGGGGTCGATCCGTATCTGAACCGCGGGGCGATCAATATCTGCTACGGGCTCGGTGCGTTGCCCTTCGCGCTTTTCGTGTTTCCGTGGCCGACGGCTGAGCTTTGGATGGTGCTGGCCGGGGTTTGGATCATCCATCTTGTCTATGAATGGTTGCAGTCGCGGGCCTTCGAGAAGGGCGACTTCACCTTGGTCTATCCGATTGCGCGTGGGACGGGGCCGCTGCTCATCGCGCTCGGATCATTCGTGGTTTTTGGTGAGCAGCTCGCGTTCTGGCAGTGGGTCGGTGTGGTTCTGCTATCGGGTGCGATCATGGGGCTTGCGCTCGTCAATCTTCGCGGTCGGGGACACTCGGCCGAAGCGATCTTGGGCATGCGTTCGGCGGTCCTGACGGCGCTGCTGACGGGGGTGATGATCGCGGTTTATACGATCTACGACGCCTATGGCATTCGGTTGGCGGCGGATCCCTTCACTTTCCTCGTCTGGTTCTTCGTTCTTGGCGGCGTGGGGTTCCCCTGGATCGCGCTTTGGCGTTGGCGGAGCTTGGCGCCGGAGCGACGGCCCGCGCTGATGGAGCTTGCAACGCGCGGGGTGTTCGGCGCGCTGATTGCCTATCTCAGTTTTGGTGCGGTGATGCTGGCAACGCGGCTTGATAAGGTCGGTGAGGCGGCCGTGCTGCGCGAGACATCTATAATCTTCGCGACCGCGATCGGCGTCTTCTTTTTCGGCGAACGCGTCGATGGCCGGCGGCTTCTCCTCATTCTGCTGATCCTGTGCGGCGCAATGATTGTGGAGTTCGGCCAGGGCTGAAGCCGCGGCGCCCACAACGAGCAGATCCGCCCATCGTTATAGCGCCCCACGACCTCGCTAAGCGGCGCGTGGCACGCTGTCGCTAGTGTGGTGCGTGGAACCGGATGCGGCACTGTCATGCTCACTGATCAGCCGTGTCAGTTCTTCCGCCTGCATCGAGAGATCGGATGCCTGTTCGCGCGATTGCTCCGATGCTTGAGCGTTCTGTTGGATCACCATGTCGAGCTCACGGATCGCCGTGTTGATCTGCTCGGCGCCAATATTCTGTTCCTGCATCGAGGCGGCGATTTCCTGGACGAGATCCGCCGTCCGCTCGATATCAGGGACCAGCGCCCCCAGCATCTCGCCGGCGCGCCCCGCCGTGCTGAGCGTACGCGACGAAAGCTCCGAGATATCCGCGGCCGAGCGACTGCTCCGTTCCGCAAGCTTCCGAACTTCGGAAGCGACGACCGCAAAGCCTCGGCCGCTGGCGCCGGCACGCGCTGCCTCGACCGCGGCGTTGAGGGCCAGCAGATCGGTCTGGCGGGCAATCTCTTGCACCACGTTGATCCGCTCGGCGATCGTGTTCATCGCGTCCACCGCCTCGCGTACCGCGTCGCCCGACGCACGAGCGCGCTCGGCGGCTTGCGTCGCGACGCGTTCGGTTTCGCGGGAGTTGTCGGCAGCCTGTCGAATATTGGCGGACATCTCCTCGACTGCGGCGCTCGCTTCTTGTGCGGAGGCCGCTTGGGATTGCGCGCCGGCGCTGATCTGGCCTGCCGAGTCCGTGAGGCCCACGGACACATCGGCTACCGAGGCGGCGCTGCTGCTTGCCCGCGAAAACATCTCCTTCAGCCTATGCTGCATCGCGATGCTCGCGCGCTGATTGTTGCGGAAAACGACGAGGGCCCGTGCCATCCGGCCGATCTCGTGCTGATGCTCCTGTCCCTCGGGTTCGAGCTCCAACGCACCCGCGGCGAGGCGGTCTGTCGTCTCGGCTAAGCGCCCGACTGCACCGGAGATCGACTGGCCGATGATCCAGGCGGAAGCGATCGCAAAAACTGCCGCGATGATGCCGACGATCGGCACGAAGATGGTCATCCGGTCGACGATCGTCAGACCTTCTGGGCCAAGCTCCACCTGATGCTCCAGAAGCGTGTCCACTTCGGCATCGATGATCGCCAACATCTGCGGGCCTACCGTATCGAGTTCGTTTACACGCACCCGGTCCTGCGCGGCGACAGCGGTACCCAGTCTCTGCAGCACCGCTTCCAGCTCTTCGATCGTGCTCTTCTCCGCCGCGACATCGATGCTCGCAGCACGATTGAGTTGCGCGAGAGCCTCTCGTGTGGCAGCGGCGCTTTCCAGAGCGGCGGCTAGGTCAGCCGGATTCTGAGAGATCACCAAACGCGCGGCATTCAAGACGGTGACGAATGCATGCTTCTGAGCGACACCTGATTGGTATGTCGCGCGGGCATCATTTGTGAAGAACGTTCGCTCTGTCAGCGCGTCGATACCGGCTTGCAGTGCGCCGCCAAGGGTCTGCACTTCCTTCTTCAACGCCACTACATCAACGTTCAATTCTCGAAGCCGCGCGAAGCTCGAACCATAAGAGCTTGCGAGTGTGCGCAGTTCCGATAGCGCATCGGTTTGCATGCCGGGCGCGGAGAGTGCGCTCTCGATCCGCTCGAGACTGGCGTCGGCCAAAGCCGCCGTTTCGTTCGATGGCTCTTGACGGTATCGAAAAGTAGCGGTTCGCGCGCCGGAGACATCCTCCATCACCGCCTGGAGCTTTACCGTACGCTCCGACGTTTCCTGGTAATCGCGGAAGATCGTGCCGAGCTGCCAGACCGCGTAGAACGCCAATGTTGCAAGCACGACGACCGCGATGAGCGGCACGGCGAACCCGGCGTTGATCCGTCTTCCGATCGGCATTCCCTCAAGCATCGCGCCATCCCCTCGTCAAACACTCAGGGTCGGGTTAGCAGCGAAAGGTGAAGAGCGGCTAAAGCCCGCGACGCGTCGTGATGCAGTGTCGCTGCGAACGGGTGACAGCGCGCCTTCGAGTGTTTAGGTGCCTCGGCATGACAGACACGACCGAGCAGCATCCGCTCCTAAAGCCCGCCCTAGAGATCGGGCCCCTGGCGGTCTTTTTCCTGAGCTTTCAGTGGGGGCGGGAGATCCTGGAGCTCGGCGCCGTGCGCAGCTTGTTGGGAGCGCTCGCCGACAGTCCGGCCTTTCAGGGCGATAGCGGGCCGCTCTTCGTTGCAACCGCGCTTTTCATGGTGGCGATCACGATCTCGCTCGCCTGCTCCTGGTGGCTGATGCGAGAGCTGCCGCGCATGGCCGTCGTAACCGCGGTCGTGGTGGTGGTCTTCGGGGGCCTCACGCTCTGGCTGCAGGACGAGACCTTCATCAAGATGAAGCCGACCATCGTGAACGGTCTCTTCGCGCTCGCCCTCGGCATCGGGCTCCTGCAGGGCAAGAGCTACATCCGCTATCTCATGGCTGAGGCATTGTCGCTCGACGACCGAGGCTGGATGATTTTTACGCAGCGTTGGTGCGCGTTCTTCGTGTTCATGGCGCTTCTGAACGAGGCGATCTGGCGCACGCAATCGACCGAGTTCTGGGTGAATTTCAAGACCTTCGCCAACCTGCCCATCACCTTCGGCTTCATGCTCCTCCAGATCCCCCTCATCAAACGCCACATGATCGAAGACCCCGAACCGGGCGAATGACCGCCGGGACGCGCGAGCTGTCTGGCACCTTCGTCCAATCGCCACCGCTCCTTGCCCGCCCAAGCCGGGCTCCAAGGATCATTGCTGCGCCCCTCTCCAAATGGCCTCGGGCTGAAGGGCTTCCTTAAACTCGCTCGCCTATGGGTCCCGATGTGCTCCACGGCCGAGGGAACCTCACATGACCATTTCACGCGTGATCCTCATCGCACTCTTCTCGATCAGCATCTTCGCGGCGCTCAAATTCACCTACTCGCTGAACGCGAGCTATCGGGAGTATGGTCAGGTCGCGCGCATGGCCGCGGCGAGAGAGGCGAGCACCGCCTGGTCGGTCGGGACCGTGAACCTCTCGCTGGAGCGGAGCGTCACGCAGGTGGCGCTATCGATCCCGACGCCGGTGCCCTCCAATCTCCGCTCGCTCATCGATGGGCAGCGCGCCGGCGCCCGGGATCGCTTCGCCGACGCTATCGCCGCGATCGGCGACGCGCCCACGCCGGCCCAGCAGGCCTTTCTCGAGACGGCGGGCAACTCGGTCCGGGCGATCGAGCGGATGCGCAGCGAGGTCGACGACATGCTGTCGAAACCGGCGGTTGAGCGCGATTCGCAGCGCGTGAAAGAGCTGCCCTTCGAGCTCAAGCGTGAGATCTCGCGCCTCAAAAGCGCAAACGGTTACCTAACCCCGCGGAACGACGCGTCCTCCGACGTCTCGAACGCCCTCGCGGTGGTGCAGGACCGTTCGTGGGAGGTGCGGGAATTCGGTGGGCGCGTGCGCACCTACTTCGCCATCGCCCTCCTCAACGAGCAGCCGATACCCACCGAGCTTGAAGGTCTGATGCGGGCCGACGGCACGCGTGCGGAAACCGCGTGGGAAGCTCTCACTGTTGTGGCGGCTGCGACCGAGCTTCCGGCGCATCTCGAAGAACGGATCGCCGCGGGCACGGCCCTCTATTTTCAAGACTATATCGCGCTGACGGATGAGCTCTCCCGTCAATCGGCAGCCGCCGCCGGTGGCAAGCCCGCCTATGCGGTCAGCTTCACGGAGTTCTTCGATCGCTCCAACCAAGCGCTCGACCACATGTCGGGCCTGTCCGAAGCGGCCGGCGAGGCGTTGCTCCGCTATTGGGAGGCGCGCAAGGCCGCCGCGCTCAATGGCGTGATCCTTTACGCAGTAATCCTCGTCGGGTTGATCGCCTTGGTCCTCGGCATGCTCCAATACCTTCAGAACCGGCTCGTGAGACCCGTGAAGCGCGTGACCGACGCGCTCGATCGGCTCTCCGCCGGCGATCTCTCCGTCAAGATCGACCATTCGATCCGCAATCTCGACGAAGTCGCCCGGCTCGGCTACGCGCTGGAGATCTTTCGGGAGCGTATGCGGACTTTCGAAGAGGAGACGCGCAGCCGCTTGGACGCGGTCCTCTCGAACGCCGATCAGAGTGCGGCCTCAGTCGCCGGTGTCTCGTCCGAGCTTCTGGGGCTCGCCGAGCGCATGAGCCAAGGCACGAACGACCAGGCGAGCTCCGCGCAGCAGGCCTCCGCCGCCATCGAGGAGATGTCGGCCAATATCCGTCGTTCGGCTGAGAACGCGAATGAGACCGAAACCATGGCCAAGCAGGCCGCCAGCAAGGCCGAGCGCTCCGGCGCCGCCGTCGGCAACGCGGTGCAGGCGATGGAGGAGATCGCCAACCGCATCACGGTCATTCAGGAAATCGCCCGCCAGACCGACCTGCTCGCGCTGAACGCGGCTGTCGAGGCGGCGCGCGCCGGCGCGAACGGCAAGGGCTTCGCTGTTGTCGCCACGGAGGTGCGCAAGCTTGCGGAGCGTAGTCAGGGCGCCGCGGCCGAGATCTCGGAGCTGTCCTCGACGACCGTCGTTGCCGCGGGCGAGGCGGGGACCATGCTCGAGGCGCTGATCCCCGACATTCAGAAGACCGCGCAACTGGTCGAGGGCATCACGCTCGCCACGCGCGAGCAGGACGCAGGCACCCAGCAGTTGACCCAGGCTCTGCATGAGTTGGACCGCGTCGTGCAGCAGAATGTCGATCTCTCGACGGCAACCAGTGAGAAGTCCCAGGACCTCTCGATGCAGGCAGAGATGCTGAGCCGCATGATCGCGGACACACGGAACTCTGCCCAGGAGGAGAGCGGCCACCAACGAGATCAGGCAGCCTGACGGCTTCACCGACCCTGTGGACCGGTTCTTACGACGAGGCGGGCCGCAGGGCGACTGCTGAGATCCAGGCGGCTCAAACAAAAGGCGCTCAACGCCGGCTGGAGACGATCTACTGCCGCGCGGCTTCGATCGCTGGGAGCAGGCGGTCCCGGAGGCTTTGGCCGGTGATCGGGCCGATATGCTTGTAGACGATGCGCCCCGCGTCATCGATCACGAAGGTCTCGGGCACGCCGTACACACCCCATTCGATACCGGCACGGCCCGAACTGTCGGCGCCGATCAGGGTGTAGGGATTGCCGAGCTCATCGAGAAAGGCGCGCGCATTCGCTGGCGTGTCCTTGTAGTTCATGCCGTGGACCGTGATGCCCTCGGCCGCCAGCCCCTCGATCCAGGGATGCTCCGCCCGGCAGGGGATGCACCAGGACGCCCAGACATTGAGGAGCTTCACGCCCCCGCCCTTAAGATCCGCCGTCGCAAGCCCCGGATCGCCCTCAAAAACAGGCTCAAGCACAAACTCGGGCGCCGGACGGTCGAGAAGCGTCGAGGGCAGATCGTCGCTCTTCGTGAAGAGCTCGATCATAAAGGTCGAGAGCACCGCAAAAGCCCCCAAAAGCGGGACCACCATCCAGAGCTTGAAGCCACCCTTGGCACTCGCACCTGGCCCCGCCGCGCCCTCCGCCGGCGCTCCTTCCGCTGCCGCGCCCTCGGTCCCGTCAGCCATCCTTGCGCGCCTCGCTCTCCGCGTCCTCCAGCGCCTGTCGCGCTCGGGTGTTGGCGCGCAAGCTCGCGGCGACCAGCAGGCCGATCACGCCAGCCGTCACCGCATAAGCAATGGCGACATAGGGAAGATAGGGGTCGCTGAGAAGGGCGCTCATGCCGGCCGCGCCGTCGCGGCGGCCGGGGCAGTGTCCGCCGCCGCCTGCGCCCGAAGCCTGAGCGCGCGGGCGCGCCTCAACCGGATCTCCGTCCGCGTTCTGGTCAGCAAGAGCGCGATCGAGAGCAGATAGAACGCCGCCATCACGAAATAGAGCGGCAGCCGGTACGTATCGTCGATCCGCTGCCCCTCCGCCAAGGTCAGCGACGCGCCCTGATGCAGCGTCGCCCAAAAGTTCACCGAGTAGCGGGCGAGAAAGGCGAAGATGACGCCGACAAGGCACAGAATCCCCGAAAGCTCCGCCGCCTTGTCCGGATCGTCGATCGCGGCCCACAGCGCCATGTAGCCGAGATAGAAGAAGAACATGATGAGGACGGCCGTCAGCCGCGCGTCCCAGACCCACCATGTGCCCCACATCGGCTGCCCCCAGACCGATCCGGTGACCAGGGCCACCAAGGTGAAGGCCGCGCCGATGGGCGCCGCTGCCTTCGCGACGAGAAAGCTCACATGGTGGCGGCGGATGAGGCCGATGCCGCTCGCAACCGCCATCAGGGCATAGGTGTTGATGGCGAGGAGTGCTGCGGGCACGTGGATGAACAGGATGCGGACGGTCGTGCCCTGCTGGTAATCCGCCGGCACGGAAAGGCCCCAGGCGATCCCGATCACGAGCGTGACCGCCGCCGCAGCCCAGAATGGCCCGACGAGCCATCCCGTGAGCTTCATAAAGGCGGCCGGGTTCGCGAAGCGCCAGATTGTCATGCTGCGGTGATAGCCTTGGAGGGTGGCTTGGACAACGCCGCCGCGACGCCATGAAGCGCTGTCGCGATCGCCTTAGGGCCGGCCGAACGCGGATCAGGCGTCATGACGGACGCCGCGCCGCGATGAAAGGGCTCTGGAACCGACGCTCGATAAGCGGCGGGAAGGCCGTTCGCGCGGTCTCCTCGATGGCGTCGAGGAGCTCTGCCCGCACCCCCTGCGGCAGCGCCCGGGTCATGGACATCGAGGCGTAGAGCGCGCGGTTCTGCGCGGCATCGAGCTCGGCTGTCCAGTCGACGCAGCCCGCCGCCACCCCTTCGAAACCCGCCGCCTCGAGCACGGCAGCAATCGCGGGCAGGTCGGGCAGGGAGCGGCGGAGCGCTTCCCCATCGTCGCCCGCAGCGCTCAGATGAGGCACGATCGCCTCGCCGAAGGCATCGCGCGGCTCGACCGGGCGATAGACGTTCCAGAAAAACAGCAACCGCCCTCCAGGTCGCAACGCCTCGAAGGCCTTCGCCGCAGCCCGGGGCGCGTCGCACCAATGGAACGCCGTGGCGGCCGTGCCGAGATCGTAGAGGCCGGGTTCGACCGAACTCCCCTCGAAACTGCCGGTCACCACATCGAGCGCAGGGTTCGCGCCAAGTCGCTCGGCCAAAAGTGCTGCCATGCGGGCGTCGGGCTCGATCGCGGTCAGCCGAGCGGGCCCTTCGCTCAGCATACGCGCCGTCGCGATCCCGGTCCCGGCACCGATCTCGAAGAGCTTGGCGCCGGGGCCAAGCCCCATGGCGCGAAGGCGCGCATAAATCTCGGGTGGATAGTCGAGCCTGCCCGCGTCGTAGCCGGAGGCATCGCTGCCGAACGAGAGGTTCTGCGGGTCGGACGCCGGTGTGCTCATCGCGCATTGATCCTAAGGGCCGCAGCCGCAGCGAATGGCGCGACGGCCGCAGCCAGCAGGCTCAGCGCCGCCGTCAGCGCGAGGGGCGGTGCCCAGGGCAGATCCAGCAAGGCGTTCTCCACCGTACGGGCCCCGAAGACGAGGGTAGGGATGTAGAGCGACAGCACCAGCACCGAAAGAAGCAATCCCCCCCGGCGAATGCCGGCCGTGAGCGCCGCCCCGACCGCGCCCACGAGGCTGAGCGCCGGACTGCCAACGAGAAGCGCCAGGACAAGCGCCGGCAGCGTGCCGACCGGGAGCTGCAGCATCAGCCCGAGGACAGGTGCCGCCAGCACGATGGGCAGCCCCGTGGTCACCCAATGCGCCGCCACTTTCGCCAGCACCACCTGCTCGAGCGGGAGAGGGGCCAGCATGAGCTGCTCCAGCGTGCCGTCCTCGTGATCCGCCTGGAACAACCGGTCGAGGCTGAGAAGCGTCGCGAGCAGTGCCGCAACCCACAGGATCCCCCCCGCGATCCGTGCGAGGGTCGCAGGCTCGCGCCCCACCCCGAGCGGCACGAGGAGGACGACGAGGACAAAGAAGGCGAGGCCGATAGCACCCCCGCCGCCAAGGCGCAGGGCCAGCGCAAGATCGCGCCGCATGATCGCCCAGAGGGCCGCGCCGGTGCCCAAGGAAGCCGCATCTGCCGTCAAGCCATGCCGCGCCGCGCCATCCGCCGCGCCTTCTGTGGGCGCCCTCACCAACTGCCCTCCAGGAACGGATCGTCCTCGGCGCGCGCCGCGGTGCCGCCTCCGTTCGCGGCGGGGGGCTCGATGCGCAGCACGCGCGCTTCACGCAGCCCAAGATCCACATGGCTCGTTACGACCGCGATGCCGCCGGTCGCGCAGTGCTCTTGTATGAGCGCCGCCACAAGCGCGCGCGATCCTTCGTCGAGCGAAACCGTCGGCTCGTCGAGGAGCCAGACGCGGCGGTTGCCGAGTAGAAGCCGCGCGAGGCCGAGACGGCGCTTTTGCCCGGCGCTGCACTCGCCCGCAGGCCTAGGCGCCATCCGCTCGAGGCCGAAGCGGGCAAGAGCCGTGCCGACGGTGTCGCTCTCCGCGCCCGCAAGCTTCGACCAGAGTGCGAGGTTCTCCCCGACGCCGAGGGCCGGTTTCACGGCGTCGAGATGCCCGGCGAAGGCGATCTCTTCCTGCCATGCCGCAGCGCCCAGACGGATTTTCATGCCATCGGCCTCGATGACGGCAGCGCCTTCGCTCGGCGGAAGGAAACCCGCCAGCATGCGGAGGAGCGTCGTCTTGCCTGCGCCATTCGCGCCGGTGACGACCAGCGCCTGCCCGGCCTCGAGCGTGAGCCGGAGCGGTCCGAAAAGCCGACGCCCCCCGCGCCGGCAGACAAGATCGTTGAGCGAGAGCCTCATCGCGCCGTGCCTACCCGACCGCCCTTGGCTCGACAATCCGGGCAAACGCCCAACGCTGCGACCGACGCCGAGACCTCCTTCGATCAGGCCGCAGATCCCGCTCCCAAGCGCCCCCTCCCACGTCAGGATTGCCTGAGTCGCGCAAACGAAACGCTAACGACGCTTCCTGAGCTTGGACGGGTGTTGCGCCTCGATCGCCCTCAGCGTTCGCTCGCTATTAATCGGTCGATGCCTATGCTGACGCGGGAGGGCGCGGAGCTTCAATGCATAAAATACAGCCCTACCGCATTGGAAAGTCGCTCGACCCGAAGCTCGGAGATACCGACGACCGTCCGCTCGATCCCCGATCTTCGGAAAAGCACCGGGCCGAGCGCGCAAGGGCTTTCGAAGGATTGAACCGTCACAATCGCCCGGATCGTTGCCTTGCGATGGCAAGTGCGCAATAGCAACGGTCTAGATCGTTTTGGACGCGGCCTCCATCCACCGGAAGCGCTGCGCTGAACGGGTGAAAGGAGACCGCCATGCCCATCGTCGTCGGACAAGACAGCGCCGGGACACGCCGCGAGCTTTCCGCGGGCGGTGAGAGCGTGGCCTACTACTCGATCGAAGCGGCAGAGGCAGCGGGCCTCGGCCGTTTCGCGGATCTGCCCGCGGTTCTCAAGGTCGTGCTCGAGAACATGCTGCGCTTCGAGGACGGCAAGACCGTCCAGCTCGACGACATCCGCGCCTTCGCCGATTGGGCGGAGAACGGCGGGCGCACCGAGCGGGAGATCGCCTACCGCCCGGCGCGTGTTTTGATGCAGGATTTCACGGGCGTCCCCGCCGTCGTCGATCTCGCGGCCATGCGCGACGCGATGAAGGCGCTCGGGGGCGACCCGGAGAAGATCAACCCGCTCAACCCCGTCGACCTCGTCATCGATCATTCCGTGATGGTCGACGAATTTGGCAATCCCCGCGCCTTTCAGCTCAATGTCGACCGGGAGTATGAGCGCAATGGCGAGCGCTATGAGTTCCTGAAATGGGGGCAGGGCGCCTTCGACAATTTCCGCGTCGTGCCGCCCGGGACCGGCATCTGCCACCAGGTCAATCTCGAATACCTCGCGCAAACCGTCTGGACCGATACCGATCAGCACGGCGCCCAAGTCGCCTATCCCGACACGCTCGTCGGCACCGACAGCCACACGACCATGGTCAACGGCATGGCCGTCCTCGGCTGGGGCGTCGGCGGGATCGAGGCCGAGGCCGCGATGCTGGGCCAGCCGATCTCGATGCTCATCCCCGAGGTCATCGGCTTCAAGCTCGAAGGCGCGATGAGGGAGGGTGTGACCGCCACCGATCTCGTTCTACGCGTCACACAGATGCTGCGCGCCAAGGGCGTCGTCGGCAAGTTCGTTGAGTTCTACGGCGACGGGCTCGTCAATGTGCCGCTGGCCGACCGCGCCACAATCGCGAACATGGCGCCCGAATACGGTGCGACCTGCGGCTTCTTCCCGATCGACGAGGAGACGCTGCGCTACCTCAATGTCTCGGGGCGGGACGCCAACCGTATCGCGCTCGTCGAAGCTTATGCCAAGGCGAACGGCCTCTGGCGGGCACCTGGCTATGCGCCGATCTACACCGATACGCTTGAGCTTGACCTCTCCACCGTCGAGCCCGCGCTCGCGGGGCCGAAGCGGCCGCAGGACCGCGTCCCCCTCGCCTCCGCCGCGCCCGAATTCATGAAGGTCGTCGCGGATTATCGCGGGGCGGACGCGGGCGGGCCCGATCCTCGGAAATCCCATCCGGTCGAGGGCACCGATTACAGCATCGGCGACGGCTCGGTCGTCATCGCCGCTATCACCTCCTGCACCAACACCTCGAACCCCTATGTCATGATCGGGGCGGGCCTTGTTGCGCAGAAGGCGGCGGCCCTCGGCCTTACGCGCAAGCCCTGGGTCAAGACGTCCCTCGCCCCGGGCAGCCAAGTGGTGACCGAGTATCTGGAGGCCGCCGGTCTCATCGACGATCTCGAAGCGCTCGGCTTTCACCTCGTCGGCTATGGCTGCACCACCTGCATCGGCAATTCGGGGCCGCTGCCGGAGGACATCTCGAAGGCGGTCAACGATGGCGATCTCGTCGCCTGCTCGGTCCTCTCGGGCAACCGCAATTTCGAGGGACGCGTGAACCCCGATGTGCGGGCGAACTACCTCGCCTCGCCGCCCCTTGTCGTCGCCTACGCCATCGCCGGCGACATGAATATCGACATCACGCGCGAGCCGCTGGCCCAAACACCGGACGGTCGCGACGTCTATCTCAAGGACATCTGGCCGAGCCAGC
>JBCDFC010000041.1:0-25464 GCA_039178805.1 Pseudomonadota bacterium
CACCGACAGCGAAGTCGACCTGATGACGAAGATCATGGCCCCGATCTGGATCGACTACGCGACCCGCGACCCGGATGCGACGCGGGTGTTCAAGATCCAGCTCGACTACATGACCTCGGGCTCGCTCGGCTATGTCGAGCGCGTGATGTACGACTTCTTCGTCGGCCAGCTCTAAGGGCGAGGGGTCGATCCGGCAGGCTCAGCTGCAGCCTCGACCCTCAAAGGGTCGGATCGACCCGCCTAACTCCGTCCGTCCTTGCAGTGCATGATCTGCGAGGACGGACGGGGGAGGCGATGCCAAGCAAAACGCTAATTGATCAGATCGTCGAAGGCCTGACCCGCCTTCGTGTTTTCGAGCGGGTCGAACTTGCCATCCCGTTCCTCGATCTCCGTTGCCGCGATACCGCCTGCGGCACCCAAAAGCACAACGGCACAGCCCGGCAGCAGCGATAGCCCTGCGAGCAGTGCTGTTAGGGTCAACATCCGGCGCATCGGTTTCTCCACTGCCGCCTCATGTCGTGAGCGCACGCTGGATCATCGCGGCGCCCAACAAGCAAAGTAGTATCAGGACGCCTTTCCTGAAGCCCTCGATCGAGAACCTTTGACCGATCCGGTCGCCGAGCCAAAACCCGGCGAAGGATGTGGGCAGCGCCGCCAGCGCGAGCATCGATCGCTCCGCATCGAACACCCCGGCAACCGCCAGCGACAGCGCAAGTGCCGCGCCCACAGCGCCCATCAGCAGCCCGAGGGTCGCCATGAAAAGCGGCCGCTCGAGCCGTGCTGCAGTGAAATGCATCACGAAGATCGGGCCGGGCGTTGAAGTGAAAGCGCCCACAAGCCCGCCAGCGACCCCCACACCGAAGCTGCGCGCAGCGCCCGGTTTCGGAGCAGCAGCGCCCTCGGGCATCCGCGGGATACCGAGAAGCTGCAGCGCCGCGAACACGATGATAAAGCCGCCGAGGAGCCCGAGCAGCAGCGTGCGCGGCACATGCGTCGCGATCATCGTCCCGAAGGGTGTCGCAAGGGCGAGGCCAATGAGGATTGGAGCCGCTAACGCGAAAGCCTCCCGCGCGCGCCCGGCCTGCCAGAACTGCAGGATATTCACGATCAGGAGCACCACGGCATTGACCGCGAGTGCTGCTTCAACCGGCATGATGAAGGGGAGAAAGGCGATGGTCACGAGCGGCAGGCCGAACCCCATCGCTCCCTTGACCACGCCGCCAAAGAGGAAGATCGCAGCAACGACAGCGATCAGTGAAAGCTCAAGGGCTGGCATGCCAGCAGCAGTACCTGCTGCGCCCGCCGATGGCGAGATCCCCCGTGCGTCTTCTCACGCCGGCGGGGGCATCGCCCCTGGACCGGCCCGGCCGGCCCAGGGGCTCAAACGAGTAGTGCGCCGATAAGGCGCGCTTCCGCTTAGTAGGCCCTGGAAGGTTCTGAGGCCCTCGAAGCGTCAGAAATGGATGGCCCGGCCATAGGCATCCAGAACACTCTCATGCATCATTTCCGAGAGTGTCGGATGCGGGAAGACCGTGTTCATCAAGTCCTCTTCGGTCGTCTCGAGCGCCTTGCCGACCGTGTAGCCCTGGATGAGCTCCGTCACTTCCGCCCCGATCATATGGGCGCCTAGAAGCTCACCCGTCGCTTCATCGAACACCGTCTTGATCATGCCCTCCGACTCGCCGAGAGCGATGGCCTTGCCGTTGCCGATGAAGGGGAAGCGGCCGACCTTGACCTTGTAGCCATGCTCCTTCGCAGCGGCCTCCGTCAGGCCGACGCTCGCCACTTGCGGGTGGCAATAGGTGCAGCCGGGGATCGAGGTCGGCTCGACGGGATGTACGTCGTTCTTGCCCACGATCATCTCGGCGACGGCCACGCCCTCATGGCTCGCCTTATGCGCCAGCCACGGCGCGCCGGCGATATCGCCGATGGCCCAGATCCCTTCGACGCCTGTGCGGCTGTATTTGTCGGTCTTGATATGCGTCTTCTCAACCTGCACGCCGAGCGCCTCGAGACCCAGGCCCTCGGTATTGCCGACGATCCCGACGGCGGAGATCACCGTGTCGAACACCTGCTTCTCGACTTTGCCGCCCTTTTCGAGATGCGCCGTCACCTTGCCCTTCGCCCGGTCGAGCTGTTTGACCATGGTCTTCTCCATGATCGTCATGCCCTGCTTCACGAACTGCTTCTTGGCGAAGGCCGAGATCTCCGGATCCTCGACCGGCAGGATCCGGTCCATGACCTCGACTACCGTCGTCTCAGCGCCGAGCGTGTTGTAGAAGCTCGCGAACTCGATCCCGATCGCACCCGATCCGATCACGAGGAGCTTCTTCGGCATCCGCTTTGGCGTCATCGCATGACGATAGGTCCAAACGAGCTCGCCATCCGCCTCGAGCCCGGGCAGTTCCCGCGCACGCGCGCCGGTGGCGATCACGATATGGCGCGCCGTCAGCTCCTCGGTCCCCTTCTCCGTCTTGACACTGACCTTCCCCTTCGCCGGGATGGTCGCGTCGCCCATGATCGTTTCGACCTTGTTCTTCTTCAGGAGGTGCCCGACGCCCGAATTGAGCTGCCCCGCGACGTTCCGCGAACGCTTCACCACCGCCGGCAGGTCGTAGTCGATGTTGCCCGCGCTCAGCCCGAACTCCTTGGCGCGGTGCATCAAGTGGAAGACCTCGGCCGAGCGCAGCATGGCCTTGGTCGGGATACAGCCCCAGTTGAGGCAGATGCCGCCAAGGTTTTCACGCTCGATACAGGCCGCCTTGAGGCCGAGTTGGGCCGCCCTGATTGCCGCGACATAGCCGCCCGGGCCCGCACCGATCACGACGACATCGAAGCTCTTGCTCATGGGTAGTCCTCCTCACCTTTGGCTGGGTGAGGCTAGGGGAGCGGGGAGCACACTGCAACTTTTGAGACGGCTTTCCGAAGTAAGCGTTGCGTTTGTCGCATGCCTCAGGGCTCGGCGGTGGCCTTCACGAAAGCTGCACCGGTCGCCAGGAACGCGAGCTCTGCCTCGCTGCTCTCCCGGCCGAGTGCAGCGTTGCGCGTCGGGAAGCGGCCAAACCGCCTGATCGTCGCGCGATGCTCGATGGCAGAACGACGGTTGTCGCGATCGAAGTCGCTGATCTCGGCTCCCTCCTGGGCGAGCAGAGTAAGCCGTACCGAACGATCCTGATCGGCGAGGCTCTCGGAATGCATCAGTGGCAGCGTGAAGAGCGCCCGCGCCGGTGATGCGAAGTTTCGATCCTGGCGGGCGGCGATGGCACGTTTGGCGGTCGCACGCGCGAGCGGATCGGCAGCGAACGCCGCGGCCGTGCCACGATGGATGTTGCGCGGCATCTGGTCGAGCAGGATGAGGAGCGCGAGACTGCCGGGAGGCGTAGCCTGCCAGTGCCGGAACCCGCCCAAGACCGCTTCGGCCGCGAGCGCCCCACAGTGTTCCGCGCATTGCGCATCGAGGGCAGGATCGCTGCGAAACCAACCCTCGACGCCAACCTCTTCGAGCCAGAAGCCCAAGATCGCATCGATCGCGGCCCGCTCGGTTCGGGCTATGTCGTCTGCGGCTGGCACGGCAAGGACACCTCGTTCTTCCTAGGTCGACGCAGGTCTACGCAGGCGCATTCGATGCACCACCGCTCGCTCCGGCGCCAGTAGCAGCCTCATCGGGCGCCTCCTCTTCCTCGGCGGCCATCGCCTCCGCAGCCTCCGAGTAATAGCCCTGGTAGACGACGGCGGATGACGAAGGCATCGCCGCAGCGAAGGGCAGCGTCTCATCCACCGGCGTCGCTGGACGAACGGTCATCCGATAGAGGCCATAGCCAGCCATCAGCGTAAACATCAGCCCCATGAAGGCCGGGAACGCATCCGGTCCGTAACCCGCGATAAGCGCGCCGACCAGGATCGGGGTGCCGGCGGAACCGACACCGTTCAGCATGATGAGGCCACCCGCCGCCGCTGGCATGTCCTCAAGCTCCATAAAGTCGTTCGTATGAGCGATCAGCAGCGAGTAGAGCGGGTTGGCGACCCCACCGATCACGAAGGCCGAGGCAAGGAGCGCCCAGAGCGTGTCGCCCGCCAACGCCATGCCAACGCAGCCCGCCACACCGGTAACGGCCGATCCGACAATCAACTGCCGCCGGTCGACCCGATCCGACAGCCAACCGATCGGAAACTGCAGCACTAGGGCGGCGAAGTAGAGAGCCGCGATGATAGCGGAGATGGCCGTCTCATCGAGACCCCGGGCTGTGCCATAGACCGCCGTCATCCCGAACATGCAGGCGAAGATCGCACCCAAGAACACCGTACCGACAGCGCCAAGGGGAGAGATCCGAAAGAGCTCGAACACCGAGAGCCGCCGATCCTCGACACTCGGTACGGGCGCGGGGCTCGCCGACAGCAGGATCGGCGCGCAGGCGATGCTGACCGCCACCGACATGATGACAAAAAGCTCATAACCGCGTGGATCGCCCCACGGGATCGCCGCCTGCGCAATCACGATCCCCAGCATTTGGCAGATCAGATAGGCCGAGAGCGCCTGGCCCCGCGTCTCGTTCGTCGCACGGTTGTTGAGCCAGCTCTCGGCCGCGACATAGACGCCCGAGAAGCAGAGGCCGACCATGAGGCGCATGATCGTCCAGATGATCGGGTCGACCGCCCAGGCATAGATGATGAACGCGGCCGAGATCAGCGAAGCGAGGGCGGCAAACACCCGCACATGGCCGACCCGCCGAATGAGCTTTGGCGTGACCCAGGCCCCGCCGAAGAACCCGACGAAGTACCCCGACATCACGAAGCCCATGACGGTGGGATCGAACCCTTCGAGGGCGCCGCGAATGCTGAGCGCTGTGCCCTGCATGCCGTTGCCGACCTGGAGCAGGAACATGCCGAGGAGAAGCGCCCAAGCTTGGGAGAAGACGATCAGCATGGCGAGCCCTCACCCTTTCAGCAGCGCATGCTTCGACGCTCATCCGTCCGGTGTCGCCGGTCGCGCCTGCCTGCGGCATCGCATGTCGAAATCCGTCATAGTGGTTTGGCCGAAACACTCGATACCGTCGTTGCCGGACTTGATCCGGCACTCCATTTTTCCTGGAGGCGCTTGAAGTCGTTTGGTCTTCTGGACCCCTGGGTCGAGCCCGGGGATGACGTGGCTGGGATCGTTCCGTCAGCGTCTAAAGCCTAGCCCAGGCGCTTAACCATTGGGCAAAAGCAGTGATGCATCGCCATAGCTGTAGAACCGGTAGTGACGCGCGATGGCATGGGCATAAAGGGCATGCGTCCGCTCGACCCCAAGGAGCGCCGCCACCAGCATCATCAGCGTCGAGCGTGGCAGGTGGAAGTTCGTCATGAGCCCATCTGCCACCCGGAAACGGTGCCCCGGACGAATGAAAAGATCGGTCGCGCCCTCGAACGCTTCGACTGTGCCGTCCTCCCGCGCCGCACTCTCGAGGAGGCGCAGGGCCGTCGTTCCCACCGGGATCACTCGGCCGCCGGCGGCGCGCGCGGCATCGATCGCGGCCGCAACCTCGGCCGAGATGCTCCCGCGTTCCGAGTGCATGACGTGATCGCTCACATCCTCGGTCTTCACCGGCAGGAACGTGCCGGCCCCCACATGGAGCGTGACATGTGCCGTCAAGACCCCCGCTGCGGCGAGCTTGGCTAGAACGACATCGTCGAAATGGAGCGCTGCCGTGGGCGCTGCGACCGATCCGTCACGCCGGGCAAAGATGGTCTGATAGTCCTCGTCGTCCTGGGCATCCGGCGCCCTCCGGCTCGCGATGTACGGGGGAAGCGGCATGGCGCCAGCTTCGCCGATCGCTTGGTCGAGGTCGGGGCCCGCACGGTCGAAGGTGAGGGTCACTTGCCCTTGCTCAGGGGCACTGGCCGTGGCGGTCAGATCCTTTCCGAAACTGATGCGGTCGCCCGCGCGGATGCGTTTTGCTGGCCTGGCGAAGGCCGTCCAGCTGTCGGGGGACAAGCGCTCGAGCAAGGTAACTTCGATACGGGCCTCTCCGCTCCCATCCACGGTCTCGCGTCGGCGCAGACCGTCCAATCGGGCGGGAATGACACGCGTGTCGTTGAAGACGAGCATGTCGCCAGGCCGCAGCCAATGCGTCAGCGCCTCGACCTGACTGTCATGCGTTTCCGGGCCGCGCGCCACAAGGAGCCTCGCAGCCCGTCGCGGACGCACAGGGCGCAGAGCAATGAGCTCCTCCGGCAAATCGAAATCAAAGGCGCTGAGACGCATGGCGCGGGCGCTCTAGCCCGAACACGGCATCAGGTAAATGGCACGCATCGTGGGACCAAGGGCCGCGTGCCTCCGCGAGGGGCGGGCGCAGCGGCGCCGCCCGGAACATTCCTTTCCACGATGCGGCGATCCAGCGCTCCATCCGAAACAGTAGCCTCCGTCATTGCCGGGCTTGACCCGGCAATCCAGCAACGCCGAGCCTCTGCAATCGAACCGGTCTCTCGAGCCCGGGGGCGATATGAAAGGGATCGTTCCGTTCTGACCAACGAAAGAGCCACAGCAGCGCATAACTTCGGGCTCCATTCTCCAAGAATTAAGGAAGCGCGCGCTAGCCTGTCGTGGGTGGGCGCGGAGCCCGCAGTGACGCTACCATAACCGGCCGTCTCGGCGGAGCGGCGCTCTTCCCCGCATGACGCCCGCCAGGCGGCCTGCAGCCAGGAGTGGAGCCGTCGGAGGTCCGGACCGGCACGACGCGCAAGGCTCTCCTCGCCGGCGCCCCTTCGGTTGCAATGTGTTATGCTGTAGCATCAGGCGAGGGGAGTATGGCAAGACGCGGCGTGGCGAATGGAACGCCCGGGAAATCGGCAAGCCCTGCACGGTCTCGCGGAACGGCGAAGGGCATGCGCGCCCATGACCATAGCCGCTGCATCCGTGATGTGATGGCCTCGATCGAAGGGATCTGCGCCTGCCGGGCAGTCGCCGAGACATGTCTGCCCCAGGACGATCTGCGTTCAGTGGCGAGTGCCCTAGACGACGAGGCAGCAGCGATCGGCTTCTCGATCAGCCGTATAGTGCTGGAAGCCGAAGGCGTCTGCCCGAACTGCCAAACCCGCGCTGGAGCATCGAAGCTAGCCTGATCGCGCAGGCCTGCTCACAGCCCTAGCGGGCTTCTGTTGCGGATCGCGCCGTCGTGCCTGCATCGAACGGCTCGCCAGCGCGCCCTCGGCGCAGCGCTGAGCCTCGGGTTGATGCCAAGACTGCAGGCGCGATCAGAGCAGCCCTGGACGAAATCGGGTTGAACTCCGTCGAGGGGTTCCCTCCAATACCCCCTGACAAGCGGCGATTGGAGTTGGATCGATGGGCAATGAGGCAGGCGAACTGGACCTTGCGAACGCTCTGGCCCGTTTCGCCGTCGAAACCCCGGATACCGCGATCGCGGCCGATGCGCATCGGGTTGCGGCCCTGTCTCTCTTGGACTGGTGTGCTGTCGGCATCGCTGGGGCCGACGAGCCGGTAGCGAAAATCATTCGAGCTGACATTCTCCGCGATGGGGGTCGAGCAGAGGCCGGGCTCCTCGGCAGTGTCGAGCGTGTGCCCGCCCGGGCTGCTGCCCTCACGAACGGTACGACAAGCCACGCCCTCGACTATGACGACACGCATTTCCTGCATGTCGGCCATCCCAGTGTCGGTGTGATCCCGGCCGTAACCGCGGTGGCGGAGGCTGAGCGTTTGCCGGGCGCGCGGGTCCTCCCAGCCGCGCTGATCGGGATGGAGGCCTCCTGCCGCGTCGGCCATTGGCTGGGTTCCGGTCACTACAACACAGGCTTCCATCAAACCGCGACGGCCGGAGCGTTCGGCGCAACCCTGGCCGCGGCGCGCCTCCTCGGCCTCGACCGCAGCCAAACCATCATGGCGCTCGGTATCGCGAGTACGCGTGCCTCAGGGCTCAAATCGCAGTTCGGCACGATGGGAAAGCCGCTCAACGCGGGGCTTGCTGCATCCACGGGTGTCGAGGCCGCTCGGCTCGCCGTGGCAGGTTTCGTCTCCACACCCGCCGGTCTGACCGGCCCGCAGGGGTTCGGGGAGACGCATGCGCGCGACGGCGTGCCCGTGGACCAGGCCTTGGCGGGGTTGGGTGAGCGCTGGGTCTTCGAAGAGGTCAGCCACAAGTTCCATGCCTGCTGCCACGGGCTCCACGCCACGCTGGAAGCGATCGGTGCCCTCCCAAGCGGCGACTTCGATCCCAGGATGGTGGACCGCATCGAGGTGGTGACGACCCCGCGCTGGCTCCGCGTCTGCAACATCCCGTCGCCGGCGACCGGTCTCGAAGCGAAGTTCAGCTACCGGCTCACGGCGGCCATGGCGCTGGCTGGCCGGGATACCGGCGCACTCGCCACCTACGATGCGGCGGCCTGTTCCGATCCCGAGCTGCTGATGCTGCGCGACAAGGTGTCGGTCGTGACCGATCCGGAGATGGCCGAGACGGCGGCGACGGTGAAGTTGCACCTGAAAGACGGCAGGGTACTCGAGGCGTCGCACGATCTCTCAGTGCAACCGCCACTGGACCACCGGATCGCTAAGGTACGGGCCAAATCATCGGCGCTTCTCGGCACGGATCACGCGCGTTCGATCGATGGCCGGATCGATGCCCTGTCGACCTCGCTTGAGCCCTTCACGCTTAGCTGGCTGCTGCACGGACAAGACGCGGCCGCCGCTGCGTGACAGACCAACCCGCCCTCGCCAGTGCGCGGAGCAACCTTACCTCAACGCGAATGATCGGTGCTCAAACTGCCTGATCTGCCAAGCGGAGAAAGCCGATGAGCGTCCTTGCAAAGTCTGCCGCTCTCTCTGCGTCCCTACTGGCCGCGCTCCTAGGACTGGCCCTCACGATCTCCGCTATCGCTGCCCCATCGCTCAGCCTCGTCAGCGATCAGGCCGATCCGCGCCTCGCCGGCCCGGTCGATCTGGAACTCGTGCTGCTCGCCGATGCTACGGGTTCCATTGACGATGCCGAGATCATGTTTCAGCGCGAGGGATACGCGAAGGCGATCACCGACCGCGGTGTCCTCGATGCAATCCGCTTCACCGGCCGCGGGCGCATCGCCATCACTTACGTGGAATGGGCCGATGCGAGCGCGCAGGACGTCGTCGTGCCCTGGACCATCATCGAGGGACCGGCGGATGCCGAGGCCTTCGCTCAGGCGCTGCTGCTGCCCCCGCGCCGGGCCTGGGGACGGAACGCTATCGGTGCGGCGCTCCTGGCGGGCAAGCGGCTGATCGAGGAGAACGCGATCGACGGCACGCGCCTCGTGATCGACTTCTCGGCCGACAGCGCCAACAATTGGAACGGTCCCCCGATCAGCAGCGCCCGGCAAGCGGTTCTCGATGCCGGTATCACCATCAACGGTCTCGCCGTCCTTTGCCGGAGCTGTTCCGGCCGGCCGATCAGCTATGATCTCGAGACGGCGTTCGAGACACAGATCGTGGGCGGCCCCGGCGCCTTCGTCATCACGGCCGACAGCGCCAAAACCTTTGCCGATGCGGTAAGGCGCAAGCTGATCCTTGAGATCGCAGGCTGGGCGGCGCCAGAGCGCGCGGCGGCCCTCGGGCCGCGTTGAGCAAAACGGCCAACGACCCTCGGGCCACTCTAGCCTTGCACGGGGGCGACGCTCGGCGTCACAACATGATGACCGGTGGCTATGGGGCCGACCGGCATCGCCGTTCGAGCCATGCGCCTTCTCGTCGTCCACTGCCATCCCGATCCACAGAGCTTCGGCGCAGCCGTTCGCGACCGGGTGCTGGCCGGCGCATCGCGCGCCGGGCACGAGGTCGACCTCATGGATCTGCACGCCGAAGGCTTCGATCCGGTGATGAGTTGCGAGGAACGGCGCGGCTATCACACGCCGGTGGAGAACGAGCGCCCCGTCGCAGCCCATATCGCGAGGCTCCGTGCGGCGGAGGGGCTGATCTTCGTCTATCCAACCTGGTGGTACGGCCAGCCGGCGATGTTGAAGGGTTGGCTCGACCGCGTGTTCGTGCCGGGCGTCGCCTTTGAGATGCCATTGCCCGGGCAGCCGATCCGCGGCGGGCTGAAGAACATCCGGCTCGTCGGCGCGATCTCGACGCTTGGCTCGCCATGGTGGTGGTGGACCTTTGCCATGCGCGCGCCGGGCAGGCGCATCCTCCTCACCGGCGTGCGCGCGATCTGCAATCCGCGCGCACGCACGTTCTGGCTGGCGCTGCATGGCATGGACAGCGCAACCGACGCGCAACGCACCCGCTTTCTCGACAGGGTCGAGGCGCGGGTCGCGAGGCTGAGTTGACGAGGGGCGGAGGATGAAATGAGAGCGCTGACCCCAGACAACATTCACCCACCCTTCTCGGCCTATTCCCACGGCATCGCAGTACCGCCCGGCTTCCGGCTCGTTGCCTGTTCCGGCCAGCTCGGGATCTCGCGCGATGGTGTCGTCACGGAGGGGGCGGAGGCGCAGACCCTGCTCGCGCTCGAGAACCTCGAGGCTGTGCTGGCGATGGACGGTCTCGACCGTCGGGCGGTGGTCCGGCTGAATGCCTATGTGACGGGCCGAGAACACCTGGCGGGGTACATGGCGGCGCGAAACGCGTTCTTCGCGGACGTCCAGCCGCCACCCGCCTCCACACTGATGATCGTATCCGGCTTCGCGCGCGAAGACTTCGTTGTGGAAGTCGAATGCCTCGCCGCCGCTCCTGGAGACCAGGTCCGATGACGCGGCCGGCCCTCTTCTGGCGCGACATGCCGTCTTCGGCGTTTAGGGATTGCGCCGATTGGGTCGCTGTCCTGCCCATTGCCGCGATCGAGCAGCATGGGCCCCATCTGCCGACTGGCGTCGACGCCTTCATCGCCGAAGCGATGGTGGAGCGGGTCGCGAAAATGCTCGCCGAGGATCCCGGCGCACCACCGGCGACGTTTTTGCCGGTACAGCAGGTCTGCAAGTCGGACGAGCATCTCGCCTATCGCGGCACACTGACGCTTGGCTGGGAGACGGCCATACGAACGTGGCTCGAGATTGGGGCCGCTATTGCACGGGCGGGTATACGCAAGCTTGTGATCGTGACCTCACATGGCGGCAATGTCGCCCCGATGGGCGTCGTCGCGCGCCAGTTGCGCATCGATCACGGCTTGCTTTGCGTGACCTGCGCCTGGGGCACAGGGGTCGAGACGGCGGATCTGCTACAGCAAGGGGAGGCAGCTTACGGTATCCATGGCGGTGCGGCAGAGACCTCGATGATGCTGGCGATCCGACCCGATCTGGTCGCGATGGATCTGGCTCAGGACTTTCGGACGGTCGAGCTGGAGAACCGTGAGTGTTTCGAGCATTTGCGCATCCATGGGGCCGTCGCCACGGGCTGGATGGCGCAGGATCTCCATCCGGGAGGTGCGGCGGGAGATGCGCGCGCAGGCGATGCGGCGACCGGCCAAACGCTCATCGAGCGTAGCGCGCAGGCGTTCGTAGCGCTGCTGTCGGAAGTCGCTGCAGCCGATCCTGACAAACAGCGGCACGTCGCGCCACCCGGGTCTCTGCCCTGATGCCCGGAACGTTCGTCACCGGTTTCGAGCCCTTCGGGAACTGGCCCATCAATTCCAGTTGGCAGGCGGTCGTGGCCCTGGCCGCCATGCGTCCCAACATCGCGACGGCTTGCCTGCCCGTCGATCATGCAGCCGCGGCCGATGCCGTTCGGTCCCTCATCGCGCATCATCGCCCTTCGGTGCTCTTGCTGACCGGGCTCGCACCAGGCGCTGGCTTCCGTATCGAGACGGTTGCGAGACCAGGCCCCCTTGTGCCTTGGGCAGGAGGAACCCGATGCGCGCGTTGGCCCATCACAGAAGCACTAACGGCGGTCCGCAAGCACGGGCTCCCTATCAGGCGATCCGCCGATGCGGGTCGCTATGTCTGCGATACGACCTTCTGGGCAGCGCTCGGCAGTTCGGTCCCCGAAGTCGGGTTTCTCCACGTTCCGCCACCCGCCCCTCAATGGCCGCCACGCCGATTGGCGCGCGCCCTCGACGCGGTGCTTTCAGTCGCCGACGGTGCCGCGCGAGGGGCTTGAGTGTCTGGCGGTATGCGCTTCATGCGCCCCTCTTTCACCGCGCCCGCTTGCGAGGCGTCGTCTAGCCCGGCGCGCGTTCCGTGGCACGAGCACGCCGTCGCAGCATGTATGACCGCCAAGTCAGAACGTGGATCAGAATACCGAAAGGCGGCCCTAGGAAGAGTGGGATCGCCGTGATCGCGAAGCTCAAATCCCGATCATCGGCGCCGAAACCCCACAGCGCTGCGGAAACTGGTGCGATGATCAGATCGGCGATGCCAAAGATCGTCCAGGCGACGAAAAGGGCGCCCGCACCCTCCGCATCTCGGGCGACGCGCCAGGCGACATAGGGCGCTGCGAGCCCGGTGATCAGATCCCCGATAGCGGCCGGGAACGCGAAGCCCGCCGAGAGAACGCCGCTCGTGTACATCGGGAACAGAAAGATCATGCCGACGACGCGATAGGTCTGCAGCCCGATCATCCACTGGGTCGGGGTGTGGCGAAGGATCGCCACAAGGGGGCGCCAGAACGAAAGTGCAGTGCCAACGAAAACAGGGATGAGCACGAAGGGCAGGAACCACACGAAGGCCAGACTGACGGTGAGCGATGTGGCCAGCGCGCTCGCCGCCCAAAAGATCAGGAGGAGCGGGACAAGCACGATACCGCGCCGGTCCTCATCCTCTGGCATCGACCGCGCGGTCCAGCCCACGAAGACACCGCTCGCGATCAGAACCAGGAAGACCGTGCCCAATATGACGGCGGTAACTGCCCAAGCCTCGCCGACACTCAGATACTCATTGATAAGCATCACGCCCCTCGTTCCCTGCTTTTCAAAGCGATCGGCTCGGTCGGCTCGGTCACTAAGTCGCCAGCGCAACGGGACAGCACGAAGATCGCAGAGCCCAGTCGATTGCTCCGTCGCATCGCCGTCTCCTGTCCCAGTGCTCACTGGGGCGTTCTGCTCTCAGCCCTTCAGGCGTCCCTGTTGCAGCCTTGCTGTGTGATATGGTCCATATACTTGCATATGCAACTTTATAGGCGAACGCATTCACGGATCGTCGAGAAGTTTGTTCGTCGCTTGCTGAATTTCCGCCCAACCATCTGAGCCCAAAGTACGAAGCGCGTCGGATTGGGCAGCGGTCCAAAGCGGTAGCGCCTCGCGATGAAGCGCTCTGCCATAGTCCGTGATCTTGAGAAGCCTTATGCGGGCGTCGCGTGGATCGGCGACGATCTCGACGGCGCCTCGTGAGACGAGCGGCCTCACATTCCGGTTCAGCGTGCTGATATCCATGCCGAACGCTTTGGCGAGGCCGCTTTGCGATACGGCCTTGCGGGACGACAGGGCCACGAGCGTCGAGAATTGAAACGACTTGAGGCCAAGAGGCCGCAACGCCTCCTCGTAGCGACGCGTCACGACACGGCTCAGCCGGCGCAGATGCAGGCAGATACAACTCGCCTCAGGATCGAATGACGGTTCCATCGCCATAGGTTATGGATCTAGCTTGCATATGCAAAGATATCTCTCCCCGTCTGCTGCAGCGGCTACGGACGACGTAAGCGGCGCGATCGCTGCGGCGGCACTCCCCCACACGGCGTCGCAGTGAGGACGAGACGACGCTCCTACAAAGTCGTAGAAGCCACTATGTCGTGGGCAGCGGAACAGAACGGATACCGGCAGCGTGGGAAACGAGATCTTCCAGTTCGACAATAGCTTCACCCGGCTCCCAGAGCGGCTCTTCGCGCGCGTGTCGCCTGCACCCGCTCCGGTGCCGCGCCTCTTGGCGCTCAATGAAACGCTGGCGGAAGAACTGGGGCTCGACCCCGAACGTTTGGCGAGCCGAGAAGCCTTGGAGATCCTATCGGGTCATTGCGTTGCATCCGGTTCAGAGCCGATCGCCATGGCTTACGCTGGCCATCAGTTCGGCAACTGGGTGCCGCAACTCGGCGATGGGCGTGCGATCCTGCTTGGCGAAGTGATCGATCGGGACGGGCGCCGTCGGGACATCCAACTCAAAGGCGCCGGTCGGACGCCCTTCTCGCGCATGGGCGATGGCAAGGCCCCGCTCGGTCCGGTGCTGCGTGAGTTCATCGTCAGCGAAGCGATGGCCGCGCTCGGCATTCCGACGACCCGCTCGCTCGCGGCCGTCGCGACCGGTGAGCATGTCTATCGGGAGACGCTCCACGATGGCGCCGTCCTCACTCGGGTCGCGGCAAGCCATGTCCGCATCGGCACGTTCCAGTACTTCTACGCTCGCCAGGACGTAGAAGCCCTGCAGGCGCTGAGGGACCACGTGATCCAACGCCACTACCCAGAGATCGCATCGGCCGAAGACCCCACGCTGGCGCTTCTCGAGGCCGTGGTGACCCGCCAGGCCAGTCTCGTCGCCCGTTGGATGGGTGTCGGCTTCATCCACGGCGTGATGAACACGGACAACATGACCATCTCGGGGGAGACGATTGACTACGGCCCCTGTGCGTTCATGGACGCACATCGCGATGGGCAGGTCTTCAGCTCAATCGATGCCGGCGGGCGATACGCCTACGGCAATCAGCCGAGGATCGCTCATTGGAACCTCGCACAGCTCGCTCAGGCGCTGCTCCCTCTCATCCCTGGGCCAAGCGACGCGGCGGTCGAGGCAGCACAGGCGACCATCGACCGTTTTCCGGACATGTTCCGTGAAGCGTGGCTTGGCGTGATGCGACAGAAGCTTGGTCTCTCCACGCCAGCCGAGAAGGATGTGGAGCTGTTCGCTGATCTGCTTTCGATCATGGAGGACAACGAGGCCGACTTCACCCTGACTTTCCGCCACCTTTCGGAGGAGGCCGACCCCGACGGGGCGCATCAATCGCAAGCCGGAGAGCTGTTCAAGGACCCGGCGGCGCTTTTCGCCTGGCTGGCGCGTTGGAGGGAACGTCTCGCGGATGATCCCATGCCGGTGGGCGCGCGTCGGGCCGCCATGCGCGCGGTCAACCCGTTGTTCATCCCTCGCAACCATCGCGTCGAAGAGGTCCTTGCAGCAGCCGAGGACGGCGATCTCGAACCGTTCGAAAGGCTGAGAGAGGCGCTCTCGCACCCATACGACGAGCAACCCGACTACGCTGAGCTGTCGTTACCGCCACGCGCTGACCAAGCGATCAGCCACACCTTCTGCGGCACGTAACGCGGTGGCCGCAGTCTTATGATCCCTCCGTCTTGGGTGAGGCCGAACCGCATCTTGTGGCCAAAGGCAGGCTGGTAGAACCCGCCCGAAGGATCGGCGACCTGTGGGCGGTGGATGGGGGATAGGCCCCGACATAGGGTCTTGCATGCGCATAGGTTTGGAGGGCCACTCTTGAGGCGACGCACTCATCCCCGATGAGCGATGGCGTTCAATGGGTAGCAGGACCAGGTGGTGATCAGGATGGCGCAGTACGACGTGATTTTCCGCAATGGTACCGTCGTCAACCAGCATGGGTTCGGTGCTGCAGATATCGGCGTGCGCGCCGAGCGCATCGCGGCGATTGGCAGCCTGTCCGACGACACCGCCGACAAAGTTGTGGATTGCACGGGCCTGCATGTCCTGCCCGGCGTCATCGACACCCAGGTGCATTTCCGCGAGCCGGGCCTGACGCACAAGGAAGACCTCGAGACCGGTTCGCGCGGGGCCGTCCTCGGCGGTGTGACGGGTGTCTTTGAGATGCCGAATACAGATCCGCTGACAACCACGCGCGAAGCCTTCGATGCGAAGATCGCCGCGGGGACGAACCGCATGCACTGCGACTTCGCCTTCTATGTCGGCGGCACGCATGAGAATGTCGCCGAGCTCGCTGCGCTCGAACGCCTGCCGGGGTGCGCCGGCGTCAAGGTGTTCATGGGCTCGTCCACCGGTTCGCTGCTCGTCCCGGACGATGCCGGCGTCGAAGCCATCCTCAACGGCATCAACCGCCGCGCCGCCTTCCATAGCGAAGACGAATACATGCTCGAGGAACGCAAAGGACTGCGCGTCGAGGGCGATCCTGCGAGCCATCCGGTCTGGCGCTCGCCCGAGGTGGCCCTCAACTGCACCAAGCGGTTGGTCTCGCTTGCGCGGAAGACTGGCAAACGCATCCACGTCCTGCATATCTCCACCGGCGAAGAGATCGCCTATCTGGCCGACCACAAGGACGTGGCGAGCGTCGAGGTCACGCCCCATCACTTGACGCTGGACGAGACCGCCTATGAGCGCCTCGGCACTTATGCGCAGATGAACCCGCCGGTGCGCGACAAGGTTCATCGGGCGCAGATTTGGGCGGGCGTTGCCAATGGCGTCGCCGATATTCTGGGTTCGGACCACGCGCCGCACACGCGTGCCGAGAAAGATCTACCCTATCCGCAGAGCCATGCTGGCATGACTGGGGTGCAGACGCTGGTTCCGACCATGCTGGACCATGTCAATGCCGGCAGGCTGAGTCTGACCCGCTTCGTCGACATGACGAGCGCAGGCCCCAATCGCCTGTTCGGGATCGCGAAAAAGGGCCGTATCGCTGTCGGCTATGACGCCGACCTGACGATCGTGGACCTCAAGCGGCGGGAGACCATCACCGATGACTGGATCGCATCACGCGCCGGCTGGACCTCGCTTGATGGCGTCACGGTGACGGGCTGGCCGGTGGGCACGGTGGTTCGCGGGCACACCGTAATGTGGCAAGGCGAACTAACCGCACCAGGCAAGGGACAGCCTATGCAGTTCCTCGAGGCTCTTCCGCACTCAAACTAACATCAGTGCGAGAGATGGCTCTGATTGGCGTTCAGCATCAGTCATAGGGGCGCAGGCGAGAGGGCTCAGGACACCGCGCCACGACAACACTGAACAGCGCCACCCGCCCGTCTTTCACAACGTGATGACCTGATCAGGCTCTGCCGGTGCGAGGGCCGTGTAAAGCTGCGGGAAGCAGCCGACCTGGACACCCTCGACGACATCTTTCGGTACTACTTCGCCAGTACCGCACTGGTGCAGTTCGCCTTCGGCGAGGTTACGCTTGATCGCGCACTGGTCGCACATCATCAGGAGGATGTTCTTGTCGGCTGCGATTTTGGCGAGGCGTTCGCCCACCGGATCGCCCTTGCGCAGGCAGTAGACATTGTCATCGAAGAAGAACATGCCCACGACATCGACGCCGTGGTAGTCGCCCTCAAGCTGAGGCAAGATCATCGTCGCCAATTTGTACGTGGCGGCCATGTCTGTGGCGAAAACATAAGCGATCTTCATTTGCCGTGCCTCTCATTCTTGGTGACTGGAGGCACCGGGTCATAGCCAGAGCCGCCCCAGGGGTTACAGCGCGCGAGGCGGTAGAGCGTGAGCCATGAGCCGCGCAGGGGACCATGCGTCTCCAAAGCCTCGATAGCGTAGACAGAACAGCTCGGCTGAAACCGGCACCCGTGGCCAAGCCAGGGTGACAGAAACAGCCGATAGGCCCGGATCGGCAGGATCAGCAGCCAGACAGCCACCGCTCTCATGCGCGCACACGCCAGCGGGTCTCGCCGCCGTCATCCTCGACTTCGACCCCAAGGGCTGCCAGCTCATCTCGCAGCGCATCGGCCTCGGCCCAGTCCTTGGCAGCGCGCGCCTGGTTTCGTCTCGCGACCAGCGCCTCGATCCGCGCAGTGTCGCCCGCACCCGCCTGCGCCCAGGCCAGCGCATCCTGCTGCAGGAGACCGAGAGACGCCCCGGCCTGCCGCAAGGCCGCGGCAAGCTCTGCTCGACGCGACGGGTCCGCGGTCGCGTTGCACTGGCTCGCAAGTGCGTGCAGGGCCGACAGGGCCGCGGGTGTGTTGAGGTCATCGTCGAGGGCCGCCGCAACCGGCGCGATATCCTCCGCGCGCGCCTCTGCCGGCGGCTGATCGCGCAGCGCCCCATAGAGACGATCAAGGGCCGCCTTCGCCGCGCGCGGTGTCTCGTCTGTCCAGTCCAGCGGCTGGCGGTAATGGGCTGTCAGCAGCGCATAGCGGATCGCCTCGCCTGGTGCCTCCGCCAGCAGATCGCGGACTAGAAGGACATTGCCAAGCGACTTCGACATCTTCGAGCCAGCGACGGTCACGTGGCCGTTGTGGACCCAGTGATGCGCATCGGTACCCTGCGCAATCTCGTTTTCATGGTGGGGAAAGCGCAGGTCGATCCCACCCCCATGGATGTCGATCCCGTCGCCCAGATGTGCCCTGATCATGGCCGAGCACTCGATATGCCAGCCCGGTCGACCAAACCCCCAGGGACTGTCCCATCCGGGCTGATCGGCGTCCGAGGGCTTCCAGAGGACGAAGTCGCGGGGGTCTCGCTTCCATGGCGCTACCTCGACACGGGCGCCCGCCAGCATCTCGTCGGGGTTCGCGCCCGACAGCTGGCCATAAGCCGGAAAACTGGGGATGTGGTAGAGCACGTGGCCCTCGGCCTCATAGGCGCGACCACCGGCGATCAGCTCTTCGATCATGGCGATCATTTGCGCGATGTGGTCCGTCGCCCGTGGCTCGATATCCGGTGGCGCGACGCCCAACGCGGTGAGGTCGGCGTGATACGCAGCGGTAAAACGGGCAGCGACGTCATCGCAGCTCACGCCCTGCGCCGAAGCTGCGCTGATGATCTTGTCGTCCACATCCGTGATGTTCCGGGCATAGCTGACACGCCGAAACCTGTCCCGCAGCACCCGTGCGAGCACGTCGAACACGACGGCAGGTCGCGCGTTGCCGATATGGGCGAAGGAGTAGACCGTCGGTCCGCAGACATACATCCGCAGATGGCCGGGTTCACGCGGCGCGACGGTTTCTACCTGCCGTCCCATGGAGTTGAAAAGCCTGAGCATGGTCTAAAACGGCATCTCGGCCGTGTCGGTCATCACGGCCCTGACGGGTGCTGCACCATCATTTGGTCGCGCGCGCAGCATGTTTAGGCTGACGTCCAGATCGGCCTTTGGCATGTCACGCGCGATGACGACTGCCCGGCTCGTTGTGCCCTGGCCCGACCAGCATGTCAGCGGCACTGGTCGCTCGAAGATATGCTGCACGCCGTGGAAGACGAAAGGAACTTCCTCCCCTTCGAGATGCACGATGCCCTTGATGCGAAGGATGTCGCGGCCCTTCAGCCTCAACAGCGTTTCCAGCCAGAGGTTGAAGACGCGCTTCGGGATTGGCTCCGATACCTCGATCGACGCGGACTGAATTCGGCTATCGTGATCCCCATGCTGGACCTTGGCGACGGGATGCGACCCCAGCCAATCCGCCATGGTCTTGGGCGTTGCGGTCTTTTGCATTGCAGAGAGGCCGAAGACGGCGCTTGTCGGTACGCGGCCATGGTCTGCCGTGATCCGCCGCGCCGTACCGTTGAGGCCCCCCAACCGCGTTTCGAATACGGCGCGGTCCTCCGGCGTGACGAGATCGGTCTTCGTCAGGACGATCAGATCTGCCATCGCGATCTGGTGGACGGCCTCGAATTGGGTATCGAGCGTCTGCGGTCCCGTCGCCGCATCGGCCAAAGTAACAACCCCATCCACCCGGAAGTGGGGCGCGATGAAGCTATCCGTCACCATCGTGTTCAAGATCGGCCCTGGATCCGCAATCCCCGTCGTTTCGATCAGCACCCGGTCGAAGGCGAGCTCACCACGCTTCATGCGCGCGAAGAGGTCCACCAGTGTCTTCGCAAGATCACCACGGATCGAGCAGCACAGGCAGCCCGCATGCAGCAGTATGGTATCCTCGGTGATCTCTTCGATCAGGTCGTGATCGAGCCCCACCTCGCCGAACTCGTTCATGATGACAGCGATCCTGCCTGCGTCGCGGTCGCGCAGCAGGTGGTTGAGAAGGGTCGTTTTCCCCGCACCCAGAAAGCCCGTAAGCAAGGTGACCGGAACCCGGTCATCCTGGATCTCCATAGGAGCGCCTCCCGCTTTACAAGGCTGCTGCCACA
Source organism: Pseudomonadota bacterium (assembly GCA_039178805.1). Lineage (GTDB taxonomy): Bacteria > Pseudomonadota > Alphaproteobacteria > Rhodobacterales > Rhodobacteraceae > Thermohalobaculum. The sequence goes on from JBCDFC010000041.1 coordinate 19,945, forward strand.
GTCCAAATCTCCGTATGTTATAATGTAACAACCGACAAGGTGCCCGCCATGCCAAAGCTCGAGTTTCAGGCGCGCAGATCTGTGGAGCAAGTTGAGGAAGGGTCGGAACTCGCGCCGAAGTTCGGGCCGGACGGCTTGCTGCCTTGCGTCACCAGTGATCTCGCGACAGGCGAGGTGTTGATGCTGGGCTGGATGAACGACGAGGCGCTGCGGCTGACGATCGAGACGGGCGAGGCTCACTACTTCAGCCGCGCGCGCCGCGTGCTTTGGCGCAAAGGGGCCACATCTGGCCTCGTCCAAAAGGTCGTTGAGGCACGCATCGATGATGATCAGGACGCCATCTGGCTGCGGGTCGAGGTGGCCGGATCGGGCGCCTCCTGTCACGTGGGCTACCGGTCCTGCTTCTACCGCGCCGTGCCGATCGGGGCGGAGGCAGGACAACCGCTCACCTTCTTGGAAGGAGAGAAGACTTTCGACCCCGGCGAACTCTATGGCAATGTCCCCAATCCGACGCAGCTCTGACCGTCCAGAGACTCAGTGCAGTGCATGCTTCTGCCTGCTCGCAACCGAAGAGGACCGACATGCCCAAGGATGCTGAGCGTGCGGCAACGTTGTATCGGATGGACATGGAGGGGCACACCTGTCCGTCCGGTCTGAAATCCAAGGCGCTGTTAGAAGGCCGTGGCTTCACCGTTGAGGACCGTCGCCTGACGAGCCGCGCTGAAACCGACAAGTTCAAGGAGGCGCACGGCGTAAAGACCACGCCGCAGATCTGGCTCGGTGACGAGCGGATTGGTGGCTATGACGATCTGCGTGTCCATCTCGGCATCGACCGCGCCGATGATGACGGCACGACCTACCAGCCCGTGATCGCTCTCTTCTCGGTAGCGGCCCTGATGGCCATCGCCATGTCCTGGGTGATGATGGGAACGCTCATGAGCGTTCAGACCGTGGAGTGGTTCGTCGCAACGGCCATGGTGCTGCTCGGCCTGCAGAAGCTCCAGGATATCGAGAGCTTTTCCACCATGTTCCTCAGCTATGACCTGCTCGCGCGGCGCTGGGTATTCTACGGTAAAGTCTATCCCTTCGCCGAGACCGGCACCGGTCTGCTGATGCTCGCCGGCGCCCTGACCTGGTTAGCGGCACCCGTCGCCTTCGTCATCGGTGCGATCGGCGCCGTCAGCGTCTTCAAGGCCGTCTATATCGACCGGAGAGAGCTCAGATGCGCCTGCGTCGGCGGCGCGTCTACCGTGCCGCTGGGTTTCATCTCGCTGACCGAGAACCTGATCATGGTCGGCATGGCCCTATGGATGCTGTCACGCGCCGCAGCGGGCGCGTGAGTTCGACTGGCATCGCCAGGCGTCGGACCGTTCTGGCGGCTTCGAAAAATCAGCTGCCGGACCGCAGCATGCGACCCAACGAAACAAAGGGTTCCGGCTCCCGACCGCTTTCGGTGCGCCACCATGCGCAGACCGCTCGCCAGTCAGGCAGAAGCCTTGGGCACTCTGCGTGAACCTCCGCCAGAGGTCGGTCTCGCCACGCTTCGCGATGGTGTCGAGGCTGGCCTTGCCGCCCCTCGACATCTGTTTTGCAAGCCCGAGCATCCACGGCCGGTGCCACTGAATTGCCGGGTCAAGCCCGGGGATGACACGCTTGGGTTCGCTCCGCTCCGGTCAGACCACTAGGGACCGGCATGAGACTTGACCGCGTCAAGTTCTTTGAGTTTGTCGGCGATGAAGTCCGTGAAGGCTCGGACGCGCGGCGGCGGGATGGGGGAGGGCGAGCGCACCGCGTGGATGCCCCATTCCGGCAGGACCACGTAGCGAGGCAGGACTTCGACCAAGTCTCCGGCCTCGAGATACTCCAGCACTTCCCATCGGCACTTTCGCGCAATGCCAACGCCCGAAAGCGCCGCTTCGGTCACCGCCTCCGCGAGGTTGGTGTTGAAGGTCCCGGACACCTTCACATCTTCGATTTGGCCAGTGGGGCTCCGCGTCGTCCAATTACGAACGTCCGAGCGGATCAGGCAATTGTGGCCGAGCAAGTCCTTTGGGACCGATGGCATACCATGGCGCTCGAGATAACTCGGGGCTGCGACGGTGATGCGGGGGCTCTCACCGATCCGGCGCGCCTTGAGCGCCGAAGGTGCAAGCTCGCCTAGGCGGATCGCAAGGTCGAAGCCGTTCTCGACGATGTCGAAGCTGCTGTCGCTCAGGTGAAGCTGTAACGAGAGCTTCGGGTACTGCCGCAGGAATTCCCCGACATAGGGTGCGATGTGCTTCCGCCCAAAGGATGCGGAACTCGCGACGCGGAGGTCTCCGCTCACGGTTCCAGGGTCGTTCTGGAGACCGGACAGTGCCGCGTCGATATCGTCTAGGATGCGCCGGGCATGGCCAAGAAGGATCTCACCATCGACCGAGAGGGACACGGTCCTGGTCGTGCGGTGTAGAAGCTGCGCGCCAACGGCCGTCTCAAGCTCCTGGATGCGTTGGGTCGCAGCCGTCCTCGACAAACCGAGCTCGGCGCCTGCTTTGCCAATTGCCCCGAGAGTGGCAACGCGAACGAACAATTCGAGTGATTTCGGATCCAAGCTCATTGTTCATCTATAGCGGATAGTGTCTCCGCCAGCGCTGCCATTATCCAACAGCACCAGGGCCCTACCTGAAGGCTGTCTGCGTGTCCACGGAGAAGAAAGACGGCCGCCATGCAACGAACCCTCGTCTTGCTAGCGATCGGGGCGGTGATCGCCGCGTCGACCGCGTCTGCCGAGCCTTCGGTCGAGGTGGTCACGCGGGACGACTTTGAACTTATTCCCCTCAATCCACTTCGAGGCGATGCGAGCCCGAAGGCAGGCGTGCTGTGGGGCAATCTCCGCGAGGATATGGCGACGGGTGCTCTTATTCAGTTTGCCGACGGGTTCTCCTCGCCTCCGCATATCCACAACATCACTTACCGCGCCGTCGTGATCGAAGGCACCGTTCACAACGATGACCCCGACGCCGTGCCGTTGTGGATGGAGCCTGGCTCATTCTGGACGCAACCGGCAGGCGAGACGCATATCACAGCGGTCGGGTCAGGCGGCGGGATGGCCTTTCTCGAAATCGAATCTGGCCCCTATCTGGTGCGCCCGGCCGCGGAGGCGTTCGACAACGGTGAGCGCCCCGTGAACATCGCTGCGCGCAATGTGGTCTGGCTGACAGCCGCCGACACCGCATGGATCGACATTGCTGAGAGCGACCCTGGGCCCGAAATGGCATTTCTTTGGGGCACTCCCAGGGAAGGACAGCGTAACGGGACCTTCTTGCGCTTGCCGGCCGAGCATGCGGTCCGGGTCGAGAGCGGCGGCTCCCCAATGAAGGCAGTGCTGGTCGCGGGTGAGCTCACCCATGCAGCGGGCGCACTCGCGGCTCAGCGCAGCCTCACGCCGGGGAGCTACATCGGCTCCGAGGGTGCCGTCTCTCACAACGTCGCCTGCTCCAGCGCCGCGACCTGCCTTCTCTATGTCAGCGCGACCGGGACATACCGTGTAACAGACGCGCCCTGATGGTTGCCGTTTGGACTGTGGATCCGGCCCGGGCCAAGCCCATTGCCCGATCTCTGGGCAAGGAGTGGGATTCCGACTTCGCCCCCGAAGAACGGGTAAGCTCCACTTCCATGGTTCGAGGCAGGGTCCTTGTGCTCTCGCTTCCAGCGGCATGGATCTTTGCCACGCTGCCGGCGGAGCGCTCAGTGGCCCATCTCGATGCCTCCGCTCTCAGCTATCTGCTGATCCTGCCCAATTCGTACGGCCTGGAGGGTTGGTCGCCCCGGATGAACCTAACTGCCGCAGGCTCCCTCTATCTTGGGCTCTTCCTTGCCTACATGGCGCTCAGCTACAAACCGGCGCTCGTTATCTGGGCGGGGATCGGCGCGATGCTATCGTCGATTGTCGGCACCTTTCGGATCGTCAGTCCGACGGAGACACGGTTTTTCTCACCTCGAGATGTGCTCCACCCCGGGCTCAGCCTTCAAGCTACGCTCATCCTCGCCCTGACCTTCTGGCGCTCACGGGCGAAACGTACAACATGAAGGAGGTTCGCCCATGAGGGCGCATGGCCGGTTCCTCCACCTCGTGACAGCGCTCGCGGTCGGACTCGCGACCTTGACGCAAGCACGCCCCGCGATGGCGCACCCACATGTGTTCGTCGATGCGCGTATCGGGTTCGTGATCGATGGCAATGGGTTGCTAGAGGCTATCAGGGTCGCCTGGCGCTTCGACCCGTTCCACACGCTCTACATCTTGTCCTTCGACGGGATCGCGCCGACGCCTGGGGGTGGTCTCACGGCCGAGGCCCAAGCAGACCTCGCCCACTCCTACACTGACTGGCAGCGGGGCTTTAACGGCTTCGCCAAGCTCACGCTCGGTGGCGGCCAAATCGCGCTCGAAGCGCCGACAGAAGTTCAGGCAGGCCTCCGGGACGGACAGCTCGAGATCAGCTTCACCCGTGATTTGACCCAGCCTGTCGCTCTGACCGATGGGGCAGCCGAAGTCGCCGTCTATGACGCGACCTATTACCATGCCGTCTCCGTGGCGGCGCCACCCGACATCGTCGGCAGCACCAACGGCTGCAACGCGACGCTCAGCGCCCACCAGGCAGGCACCCAAACGGCATTGGTCCAAGAAGCCTTGTCCCAGCTAGAACGCGAAGCATCCCCAGTGATCGAGGACGTCGGAGCGCTCCTCGCCGACAGGATCACAATTGCATGCAACTAATGCCCAGGATCGGGGCTACGATTGTCGTGACCCCGCTCCTAGTGGTCCGACCGGAACGGAGCGAACCCGTTTGCGTCATCCCCGGGCTTGACCCGGGCATCCAGAAAACCTCGACTCATCAAAATCTTCGAAGGAGTTAGAGTGCCCGATCACGTCCGGCAATGACGGTATGGACTGTCTCGGCCAAACCGCTAGAGCACTTTCTTACCTCACGTGTTCACGTCATGCTCGGGCTTGACCCGAGCATCCACGGCCGGTGCCGCTGGATTGCCGGGTCAAGCCCGGCAATGACGCTGTTCACGTGAACACGTTAGATCGAAAGGCGCTCTAGCACTGTGCGTATTCTCAACCAGTGTCGATGTCTGACGCGCGTAACCGACCCGACCGTAGCCGCGTGGTGCTGGCCAACACCTACTACGCCGATGGCACGCGGATCGTGAACTCGCCCACGATGGTGTCGGGCAACTGGCAGAAGTTTTGCCTGGCATGGGCCTCGCGACATCGCGAAGTCCGAGCTGAACCCGGTCTGCTCGCCCGTATCCACGGATGGCTGATGTACTGACGCGCAGCCAGGCGCACTGGTCCGGAGGAGACCGCCGCGCTCGCAGAGACTGTGCTGATCTATGAGCTGGTCTGAGGTCCAACTTGCCAACCATTGCTGGCACCACCGCTGCCGCGCCTAGTTCGTCGTCCTCGTTAAACGTCGACGACTGGAAAGAACGGGTCACGTCAACGGTCGTCAGGGTAGGGACTTTATGCGGAACGCG
>JBCDFC010000042.1:0-25174 GCA_039178805.1 Pseudomonadota bacterium
CTGGCGGCTGCGGCCCTAACTCAGAAAGCCGCTACCGAAGTCGATCTTGACGACGACGGCGTCTTCGACGCGCTGACCGACGCCGAAATCCAGACGAACTATCAGAACCTTGTTGCGAACTATATGGCGTCGCGGAGCTTCAACCCGTCCGCGATGACCCTGAATGTTACGCCAACCGAGGTCGGCAACACGAAGACGGTGTTCGCCACGGCGACCTATAAACTTCCGACGACGTTCCTGGCGCTTGCCGGCAAAACCGTGCTCGACGTGCGTGCGGAGAGCTTCGCGCGGCAGAGCTTCTCGGATGTGGAGGTGTCGCTCGTCTTCGATATCTCGGGGTCGATGGAAGACAACGACGTTGTCGTCGGCGGGGTCACCCGCACACGGCTCGCTCAGGCCAAGATCGACGCGCAGAATTTCGTGACGGACGCCTTCAACCGGGATCTCTTCGGCGGTGAGCTGAGCATGAGTCTGATACCCTACTCCTCGAAAGTGTCGATACCACCGGGGATGGCCGCGGCCTACAATCTGCAGCCTGCACAGGGGGCGACGGCTCTCTACACCGATCACTATTGCTTCGACTTCAACACTGCGGATTTCACGTCGATCACGATCGACAAGGACACGGCGTATCAGCAGTTCCCGCTCTTCAAAGTGAACAACAGTCACTGGAGCTGCCCCAAGGCCGGCAATGAAATCAAGCCGCTGAGCGTGAGTGCGGGCGATGTGAACACCGCCATTCAAGGCCTGACCCGGGAGTCCTGGACCTCGGTTTATGAAGGCGTGAAGTGGGGTTCCGCGATGCTCGATCCGAACACCCGTGAAGCGCTTCCGACAATGATGCTTGGCGAGAACCCGGTGATCCCGCCGGGCCAGTCCCATCTCCCCCGCGATTTCGATCCGACGCGCGTGACCAAGGTGCTGGTCGTGATGTCGGACGGTCGCAATACGCAGACGCCGCAGATGCTGCAGGATGAGTATCTGAAGCAAAGCGACGACAGCGCGGTCGAAGGGGAGCCCCATGACTACTGGCGCACCCGCGTGCCGGATCGTGTCTACAACCAGCGCAACGGCGATACGGAAGAGCGGTACTGGACGTGCAACAATCGTGAAGTGGCTAACGTGCCCGCGACCGAAGACGACCCAGCGTTCACGGTCACCGGCGCGATCACAAAGTTCAGCAACGATTGCCCGGTCACAGCGCTCCCAGTGGACAGCGGGTTCGGCGTTCCGGTCTCGGCCCTCTCGGACACGACCCTTATCGCCTATGAGGACGGTGAGGATGTGAACGAGCCTGACGCCCTGCTTTATGAGGTCTGCGACAGGGCCAAAGAGAACGGGATCGTAATCTACACCATCGCGTTCGAGCTTGCCGCCGGCAGCCGTGGCGCGCGGGCGTTGAGGGAGTGTGCGTCGGGCGACAGCCGGGCCTACGAGGTCGGAGGCTACAATCTGAACCAGGCGTTCGACGCGATCCTTGCGGATATCTCGAACCTGAAACTCACCTCAGTGCCAGTCGATGAGAGCTCCGATAGCTCTGACGTCGCGGATGACGATTCGGATGCAGGGGACGAGACGGATGTCGACGTGTCGGATAGCACACGATGACCCGTCGCCTGCTCGCCTTTCTCCGCTGCGACAAGGGCGCTGCGAGCCTTGAGTTCGTCATGCTCTTCCCGCTCGTCTTCGCGATCCTCGTGGCTTATCTTGAGATGGGATGGCTGCTGACGAAGCAGATGATGCTGGATCGCGGCGTCGACGTCACGATGCGCCAGGTCCGCATCGGCGCTGTGCCCAATGTGACGCATGATCTGATCAAGCAGGGCATCTGCGACAACGCCCTGATCCTGATCGACTGCGATAACTCGCTGAAGATCCAGCTCATTCCCTACACCACGGCGACGCCGGCCGATTTCAGCAATGTCGACTGCTTCGATCGCTCGCTCCCGGTGGACGACCCGATCAACGTGGCGACGCAAGCCAGCTCCAAGTCCGGCGACCGTGACGAGATCATCTTTGTGCGCGCCTGCGTGCTGGTCGATTTTCTGTTGCCGGGGGGAGGTATCGGCTTCCTCCTCGCCAAGAGTTCGCCCGAGACCGGGTACTCGGTTGTCTCGTATTCTGCGTTCATGAATGAGCCGGTGTGATGTGATGTTTGATTGGATCCGTAGATCGCTTTCCCGTTTTCTGCGCCATGACGTTGGGAACCTGTCACTCGAGTTCGTGATCACGGCGCCGCTTCTGATCCTGCTGTTCTTCAGCTGCATCGCGGTTTTCGAAGCGTTTCGCACCTATAGCCAGATCGCCAAGGTCGCCTACACCGTCAGCGATATCGCGTCGCGTTTCCGGCCGACCGAAGCGAGACCCGCGCTCGTCAATGCGGACATGCAGGCGCTCTTCGACATGCATAAGACGCTCTTGCCTGCGCGCATCGGCGATGGCTGGGTCAGGGTCAGCTCGATCTGCTGGAACGGCGATAGCCACCGGGTGGTCTGGTCCTATCTCGGCGACGATACCTTCGCGGCGGCGGACGCCGATCCGGACGACGATATAGAGCCGCGGCTCCTGCCGATGACCGATGACGATATCCCTGCGGATATCATGCCGATCATGTCCACCAACGACTCGATCATCCTGACCGAGATCTATGCAAGCTGGACACCGATCTCACCCGTCGGGAAGCTCGATCCGCTGTCCTTCCGCCATCAGCTCGTCACGCGTCCGCGCTTTGCCCAATTGCTGCCCTTCGATGTGACCGAGATTGTGGGCTACCCGGATGCGGCAGCAACGCTCTGCCCCGAAGACGACGACGGCGGTGCGGTGTAACGGTCCTCGTGCAACGAGAGCAGAGACCTCATTCGGTTCGCGGGTCTGCAGATGTTCTCGGTTCCGCAGATCCTGGAGCGCCTTTCGATCTAACGTGTTCACGCCATTGCCGAGCCTGCCCCGGCAATGACGTGAACAGGTGAGGTAAGAGAATACTCGAGCCAATTACTGGCCGATAAACGAGAATGCCCCGGCGCGATGCACCGGGGCTTTTGTGTTGGATGAAGCTTGGAGCCGCGACGATTACTCTTCCGCCGTCTCCTCAGCCGCTGCCTCCTCGGCACCGTCTGCGCCCTCTTCGTCATCATCGCTCGCCACGAGTGCGCGCGGCGCTGAGATATTGGCGATCATGAAGTCCCGGTCCGTGATGGTCGGTGTCGCGCCGCCCGGCAGCGTCACGTTCGAGATTTTGACGGTGTCGCCGATCGCGAGGCCGGTCAGATCGACCGTCACCTTCTCGGGAATGTCACTCGCGCGAACCTTGAGCTCGATCTCGGAGCGGACCACGGTCAGCACGCCGCCCTTCTTGATGCCCGGCGACGCCTCGTGATTGGTGAAATCGACGGGAATGGCGAGGCTAATGCGGCTCCGCTCCGACAGGCGGAGAAAGTCCACATGGGTCGGCAGGTCGCGCACGATGTCGCGCTGCACGGCACGGCAGATCGTCGTCTGCTCGCCGTCCTCGCCCTCGAACTTCAGCTTGATGAGCCGGGCGAGAAAGCTGCCAGCCTTAAGCTGCTTCAGCAGCACGTTGTGCCGCACATTGATCGTTTCGGGGTCCTTGCCGCCGCCATAGATCACGCCGGGGACAAGCCCCTCACGCCTCGCAGTGCGGGCAGCCCCTTTGCCCGTGCCGGCGCGGCGCGTGACCTCAAGCTCAATCGTCTTGGCCATTGGTTCGCTCCTTGAATGCCTATCCGCCGCGATCCTCCAGGGGTGTAAGCGCGGCAGCATGCGGCTCATACGCGATTGCGCCGCCAATGCAAGAGAGGAGGCGGCACGAACGGTTGCCGGCAAACAGGGGTTCGAGAAAGCCGCCCCACTACTCGCCGAGCGGCTCGTCGTTCTCGCGCGTATCGGCCGTGAGCTGTGAGAGAGGTACCGGCAAGAGCCACGTGTTCTCGACCGCCGCAAAGCCCGACGAGAGCAGCCAGGCGAGCGCCGCATCATCTGCGTCCTCGGCCGCGAAGAACACGGGCTCGCTTTCCCAGGACACATTCTGCGCCTTGATCCAGTCGAGCGCCGCAAGTGCTACGGCCTCTTGGTCGGCGGCGGCCACGGCATCGACGATATCGGGCAGCGGCATCGCCTTCACGTGACCGTCCGGGGTAGTCTCAAAAGCGAGGAACTGGCCAGGCTGCCGACGTGCAGCAACCGCATCCCAGGCGGCATCGGCAAGCGCGACGGGCCTGCCCGAAAGCCCGGTCACGCGCCGCGGCTCGGGCGATGCGGGCCCGGCCCAAAGGGGGAAGTTCGCCGCCCGCCACGCCGCCTGCCCGCCAGCGAGAAGCGAGACATCGCTCGCACCCGCAGCCCTAAGAAACCACACGACATAGGCGGCGCGGGCCAGGCTTTCGCGGCTGCCATCGGCGGCTGCCACCACCATCGGTCGCTCAAGCCGCAGCCCGGCGCCGGAAAGGAAGCGCGCGGCGGATTCGGCCGACCCACCTTCGGGCCAGCGCTCCCGCGGCAGCGAAAGCGCGCGCGGCAGGTAAGGCCCGGCCTCCTCCGCCGGCCGGATATCGATAAGTTGGATGCGCCAGTCGCGCGGCAGGTTGGGGGCGAGCGCGGCCGCCGTGATGAGACCGACCGGGCGCGCGGCAATGGGCTCCGGCAAACGACCGGGATCGGGCTCTTCCTCCGCGATCGGGGCTGCGACCAATTCGTCCCCGGGAACGTCGCAGGGAAGCTTCAGAACCGTGCCGACCTCCAACGTTGCCGGGTCCGGTCCGATCACCTCGCGGTTGAGTTCATAGAGACGCCGGAAGGCCAGCACATCGCCGAAAAGCCTGTCTGCGATTAGGCTCAGCGTATCACCACGCACAACCCTATAGCGCGCACCACAGGGGTCCGCTGCTTGCGCTACGTTAACAGTTAGGCCAATCGGCGCCGCCGAGACGCCCATCGATCCGAGAGTAAGATAAACAAACGCAACGCAACTGCAGACCCAAGCGGGCAAACTGCGCGACATCGCCGCCTCTCTTCGCTGCCGTAGAAGTATGTGATCAGAAATAAAGGTAAACGCAAGGGACTGCTCTTGTTTGTTTCGCCGACAGTCTGGGATGAATCACATTCCCGATGCGGAAAATGCTTGACTGAACGTCGGCCGCGACATTTTATTGCGGGCCTTCGGTACCAGGGCGCGGTAACGATTGCCCTCCTGTAAATTGATGCACCGGTGTGGAGTGGGGTGTGGAACTCGACCAAATCAGATTGTTTGCAGAAGTTGCACGACAGGGCAGCTTTGCTGCTGCTGCGAGAGTCCACCGGCTCGATCCCTCCTCGGTTTCGCGGGCGATCGCTGCACTTGAGGACGATCTCGGCGTCCGCTTGTTTCAACGCTCGACGCGGCGCGTGTCGCTAACGGAGGCGGGCGCGACCTTCCTCCGGCTCTCCGAGCCAGCCATAGACGAGCTTGATCGCGCCCGCGAAGCTGCCCGCAACCTGACCGAAGGGCCTAGAGGCGTCGTTCGGGTGACGACCTCGCTCGCTTTCGGCAGCGCGGTCTTTACGCCAGCGCTCGAGGAGCTGCGCCGAAGCCATCCGAAGCTCTCGATCGACCTTGTGCTGAGCGACGACGTGCTCGACCTCTTGGCGGAGCGTATCGATCTTGCCGTGCGGCTCGGCCCGATGCCGAGCGAAGGCGGTGTGATCTCGAAGCTCGTCAACACGCGCTACTTCGCTGTCGCGAGCCCCTCCTACATGGCCGGGCGGAAACCTTTGGGCGAGCCTGAGGCGCTCGCGCTTCATCGTTGCTTGCGCATGGCCACGGACGGTCGGCGTTCGATCTGGCGGTTCAAGCCCGGCGGGCGTGGTGAGACGGTGGAGATCGCGGTCGACGGCGATGTGACGATCTCCTCGCCCCTTGCGCTCCGCGAGGCGGCCATCCTGGGGCTTGGCCCGACGCTTCTGCCGGATTGGCTGGCGCTGCCGGCACTCCGCGACGGTCAGCTTGTCGATCTGCTGCCCGACTGGCTCGCAGCGGCCGACAGCTTCGACGCGGGCGTCTGGGCAGTCTATCCCTCACGCAATTTCCTGCCGGGAAAGACGCGCGTGGTGATGGATTTCCTGAAGAAAACGCTGCGCGGGCCCGAGTCGAAACCATCTCAGCCGGGGCTTGTGGATCGCGTTGTCGAGACCCACTGACAGCCGTCCGAGAAGGGCAATCGAAGACGCTTGCGCGGCAATCCGAAACCTGTAATACACCCGCCACCCAAGGATGCGGGCGTAGCTCAGGGGTAGAGCATTACCTTGCCAAGGTAAGGGTCGTGAGTTCGAATCTCATCGCCCGCTCCATTTTCTCCACTGCCAGGAAGCTGCCGTATCGCGTGTTTGCGCGCGTGTGTTCACTGTGGCTTCAACCACCAAGCCTGCACGCTTGAGACGGTCAAGGATCGGCGATCCCCAGAGCCGAGCGCGTCTGGCGCACAGCCACCTCAGGCGCCAATGATATGATCGTGGCGACGGCCCGACCGATCCGTGAGGCTCCGCCCATCTTCAACTAAAACGGAGAATGTCGGCAGTTCGAAACCTCCGAACGAGCTCGTCGGACTTGATCGCTGCAAGGCCTCAGCGCAGTTTCGGCGGATGGCATGATACTGGAAAGTATCGCGTAGGGAGAAGACGGTCGTCATGAATGAGGCTTTGGACAGCGGGACCAATTCGGAGAAGCCCGCGACGCTCAAGCGCCCCCTCAGAAAGCGCATCAAGAAGCTCGGCAAACGCCTAACCCGTTTGATTGCGTCTCATCAGGCGCGGGTGTCGAAAGTGCCGAATACGCCGTTTCTCGACCCCGCCCTTTTTCCGGCTGCCGAAGCTGTCGGCGCCGACTGGGAGGCCGTACGGGCCGAGGCCGAGGGGATCCTGCGCTTCAGGGAAGCCATACCTGGCTTTGAGGATGTCTCCCCCGATCAATACCGCATCGCGAAGGCCAAGAACTGGCGCACCTTTATCCTCTATGGTTTCGGCGAGCGCCTCGATCGTAATTGCGCCCATGCCCCGCGCACCGCAGAGCTGCTGGCGCGGATCCCCAATCTGCAGACGGCGTGGTTCTCGATCCTCGCCCCCGGCTATCACATCCCGGCGCATACGGGTGTCACCAAGGGCATCTTGCGGGCGCATCTCGGCCTCATCGTCCCGCAGGAGCGCGAGCGCTGTCGGATCCGCGTCGGCGATGAGATACGGGCCTGGGCGCCGGGCGCACTCATGGTGCTCGACGACACCTATGAGCACGAGGTCTGGAATGACACCGATGAGGAGAGGGTGATCCTACTCTTCGATTTCGACCGCCCGATGGGATGGACCGGCCGAGCGCTCAACTGGACGTTCCTGAGGCTTATGAAGTTCACGGCCTTCTATCGCGAGCCGCGCAAGAACCTTACCGACTACGAAGCCCGCTTCGAAGCCGCCGCCGGTCGCGCGAACGAAACCCTGGAGCGTCTCGCCGATCCATGAGGCTCTGTGACCGTTCGCCGGAACGCGTATCTCGGTGACTTGGCCCAGAACTCATCGTTGAGCGCGAGATCCACCACATCCTCGACGATCAGACCCGCAAGGCCCGTGCCGTGATTTAAGCACGAAACGATCTGCCCGGGTCTTCCAAGCTTTTTGGCCGCCAACTTTCCTCCCAGCAGACCGCCGAATGTCGTATCGTTGACGCTTGGTAATGCGTGCGAGGAGGAGCGGTAATGGAAGAGGCCAACACCTTACTCATCACGGCGGCGATCGAGAACATTTTGCGTCTCGAAGGCGCGCGCGATGCGGGCGATCCGATCACGGCGGAGATCGACCGTGTCGCCGCGGAACTCGCTGGTGAATTCGAGACGGTCGAGGAGGCCATCGAAGCCTTCGTAGAGAACGGCGATCCGGCACTGCAAGGCAACCTCGATACGGTTCGCACCGTTGTCACCTTCTATCAGGTGTTCTTGGGTCGCCTGCCCGATCCTGGAGGCCTCGACTTCTGGGTGGCCCGCTTCCAGGAACAGGACGGTACCACCGCTCAGGCGGAACTGTCGCGCGCCTTCTCCGCTGGACCGGAGTTCGAAGAGCGCTGGTGCGACCTCACCGTGGAAGGCGTCGTTCGCGAGGCTTACCGAACGGTCCTCGGGCGCGACCCGCTCGTGCCCAACGAGAACGGGTTCACCGACACAAGCGGCTTCAGTTTCTGGGTGGATGTAACGAATGACCGCATCGATGGACTCATCGATGGAGGAGAGGCCGCCAGTGTGGCCTTCAAAGAGGCGGTCCGCGAACTGCTGAGCGACTTCGCGAACGCGAACGAGACGCGGATGCTCTACGAGCCATTCGTTGCCGGGTTGCTCGTCGATATCGGCTCGACCGGCGACAGCGCGTTGCGACGCGACGCAGATCTATGGGACACCGCCTCACTCACCGAGCTGCTGATCGGCGGGATCCTCAATGATCCCGTCAACGGGACTGTCCTGCCCGAGATCATCGAGGAGGGCGATGGGGACACCACGGTCTTCGCGCGCGGTGGCGACGACTTGGTGTTCGGCTTCGAACGCGACACATTTCTGGAGAGCGGCGAACTTCGAAGCTTCACCGGCGCGAAGAGCATCGTGCCGGGCGTGGGCGACGACATCGTGTTCCGGGTGGCCGACGGAGACGGAGACCGCGTCAACGCCGCGCCGGGGGAGAACACCATCGTCATCGTTGGCGAGCCGGGCATCTTCCCGCCCCTTCTCGCCGACGCAATCGATAGCGACCCCGATGGCAGCAACAGCCTCGTGCTTGTTGCCTCGAACAGGCTTTGGCAAGTGGCGCCGACGGTTGAGGTTCTTCTCGAGGACGGCAGCGATGACGCTGGCGAGCGGATCATCGTGCTCGATCTCTTGGCAAGCGACGGGCGGCGCGACAGCGTGGAGGCCCGCTACACACCCGGGCCAGAGGGCGCGGATACGGCTGATGTGATTGTGGAGGTTACCGCAGCCCTTGCCGCTGCGGGGTTTCAGACGGCGACGGACGCGGATGGCACGTTTCAGATCCTGGAGGGCGCGGATGGTCGACCACCGCTGATCCTCAGCATCGAGGTGCTGGGGACAGGTGGCGGCATCGCGTTCGCCAACGACCAGGCCACGGATACGCTCTTCGATCTGCGAGGCTCGGAGATCGAAGCCGTGTCGGTCGCCCTCAACGGCGCAGTCGTAGCGGTTGACGAGAACAGCCTCGACTTCTCCTCGGTGCTGTTCACCTCCAACTTTCGCGACACAAGCGAGGTGATCTTCGCTGAGCTTGGCGCTCTGGCGCCTGTCACAAGCCTCATCGGCCCCGAAAACCTTGGGCTCGGCGCGGGAGGGCTGGCAGAGAGCACGGCGGTCATCGGTGATCGGTTCCTGACCGCCCCCACCGACGATGTATTGTCGGGCAATGTCGCTGGCTTCGCAGAGTTCCTTGCCAGCGGCGCCGGCGACGACGAGATCGATGCCCGCGGCGGCGATGACCTGATCGAAGCTGGGCCCGGCGACGATACGCTGACCGGCGGTGAGGGTTCGGATACCTTCGTTCTCTTCCCTGACAGCGGCACCGACCAGATCCTGGACTTCCAGCCGGGCGTTGACGGGATCGGCCTTGCTGGCGGCCTTTCCTTCGACGCAGTCGCGCTCGCAATCGAGAACGGCTCCACCGCGATCCTTTTCGACGAGACGGTTCTGGCAAGGCTCGACGGGGTCACGACGCTTGGCGAGAGCGACTTCGTGGTTCTCGATGACTTCGGCTCCTAGGCTGCTCGCAAAGCCCAGCCCCCACTGGCGCTTCGCTGCGTGAGAACGCTCGCGGCTTGGCCGAGACGGTTGATGCCGTCATTGCCAAGCCCGATCCGACAATCCACGTCCCAGCGTCGTGGATACCCGGGTCGAGCCGCTGAACGGCATCGCCGTTGTGGAAAGGCCCGCAGACAGGCTACATGTCGGCTGCATGAGCATACCGCTGGCTGAGCGACTGCGGCTGACGAGGCCGATCCTGTATGCCTATGCCGTCCATTGCCTGACGGCGTCGGGCGCTGTTTTTGCCATGCTCGCGTTGATCGCGGCAGTTTCCTGGGACTGGAGCCTGATGTTCCTCTGGCTCGTCGCGGCCTTCGTCGTTGACGGGATCGACGGCCCCTTGGCGCGTAAATACGAAGTCCAGACCAATGCACCGCGGATCGACGGCGCCTTGCTCGACCTCATCGTGGACTACCTGACCTATGTGTTCATCCCCGCCTATGCCCTGTTCCAGTCGGGCCTTTTGGAGGGGTTGTGGGCGTGGATCGCCCTCATCAGCATCACGTTCGCCAGCGTCATCTACTTTGCCGATACCCGGATGAAGACCGAGGACGACTCGTTCCGCGGCTTTCCAAGCTGCTGGAACCTCGTCGTGTTGGTGGTCTTCGCGCTCACGCCACCAGGTTGGGTGATCCTCGCAATCATCGCGTTGCTGGCACCCGCAATGTTCATGCCGCTCAGATTCGTGCATCCGACGCGGACGCCGCGCTGGCGGGCGGTATCACTGCCTGTGGCCCTTGCTTGGACCGGGTTCGCGGGATGGGCTGCGGCAACGGGCTTCGACCCTGAGAGCTGGGCCCATTGGGGTCTGGTCGCCTCCAGCCTCTACCTCGTTTCCGCCGGGATCCTGCAGCAGTTGATCCCGGCCCAGCAGAAAGATCGCTAAGCGGGCGCAGCACCTGACACGTGTTGGCACGGTGCCGGACGTGGCAACACTTGCCAGGCGCCCTCGGATCGCGCAGCAGCAATTCATCACGTAACAGGTCCACGCCCATGTCGCTCTCCTCGCTCCTCGATCACCTGAAGCAGACGGCCGCGCTGTCACAGGCGGCGGGCCTGCTCTCCTGGGATCAGGAAACGATGATGCCGCGCCGCGGTGGCTCCGTCAGGGCCGAGCAGATGGGCGCGCTCGCGCAGGTGATCCATGAGCGTAAGTCGGATGAGCGCATCGCCGATTGGGCGGCGACAATCGACCGTGATGCGCTGTCGTCTTTCGATCTGAGGAACCTCGAAGAAGCGCTGCGTGCGCATCGCAAGGCAACGAAGATCCCGTCTCGCCTGGCGGAGGCAGAGGCAGTTGCGGCGTCCGAAGGACAGAGGATCTGGGCCGAGGCGCGCGCCGCGAAGGACTTTTCGATCTTCGCCCCCGCGCTCACCCGCAACCTCGCGCTTAAGCGGGAACGGGCGGCGTGCCTGTCCGAGGACGGAGACGATCCCTATGACTGCCTGCTCGACGATTTCGAACCGGGCGCCCGCGTCGCAACGCTGAAGCCGCTCTTGACGAGCATGCGAGGGCGGCTGAGAGCGCTTATCGAAGCGATCGCCGAGCGGCCGCAACCCCGTGCACTGTCTGGGCAGTTTCCCGCTGCGACGCAGTTGGCACTGGCCGAGCGGATCGCCCGGCAGATCGGCTACGACTTCGAGGCAGGGCGGCTCGACACTGCGGCTCATCCCTTCAGCTCCGGAACCGTGGGTGACGCCCGTATCACGACCCGCACCGACGAAGCCAACCCGTTGGATTGTATCTATTCGACGATCCACGAAGTCGGGCATGCCCTTTACACCGACGGGGCGACCGATCCCTTCCTCCCTGCGGCCGCCTATTGCTCGATGGGCGTGCATGAGAGCCAGTCGCGCTTCTGGGAGAACCAGATCGCGCGTTCCCGTCCGTTCGCCGACTGGCTCTACCCCGCCATGGCCGAGAGTTTCGGCACACTGAACCTTGACGGGCCGGACGCGCTTTTCGCTGCGGTCAACCGGGTCGAGACGGGCTTTATCCGCACCGAAGCGGACGAGCTACACTACAATCTCCACATCCTGCTCCGCTTCGAGCTGGAGCATGAGCTGATCTCAGGGGCGCTCGCGGTCGAGGATTTGGAGGAGGCCTGGAACACGCGTTTTGAGCGTGACTTCGGCGTGGCGGTGCCCGATGCGGCGCGAGGTGTTCTCCAGGACGTCCACTGGTCCGTCGGGCTCTTCGGCTATTTCCCGACCTACAGCCTCGGCAATATCTACGCCGCCTGCCTGAACAATGCGCTGCGCGCGGCGCTGCCGGATGCCGACGACATGGTGCGCCGGGCAGAAACTGCGCCCATTCTCGACTGGATGCGCAGCAACATCCACGCGCGCGGGCGCCTGGTCGCAGCCGAAAAGCTGATCGAGGACGCAACCGGCGAACCACCGACCACCGAGCCGCTCCTAGGCTACCTCGAACACAAGTTCGGAGCACTCTACAGCCTTTAACCTCGAAGGCGCATAAGCCCGGTCACTGCGGGACGGGCTATGCTCCGATCCATCGGTCTCCACGCGGGGCGGCCTGCTCGGCGCGCTCCGACGGACGTCACCTCCCAGATCCCACGAGATCGGCTTTGCATGACATGAATCCTAAGACGAGCTGGCGCCGACCACCGCAGATCAGGATGTCGCTTGACGGCTGTCGCCTGGCCCGTTGCTTCGCACGCGCTTAGCTATGAACAAAGGCGACGTGGTTCTTTTCGCTGAGGGCGTGCGCAATGACAGAGCTGCTGACGATCAGCGATATCGGCCGGGGGGAGACGCGCATGGCCGTTGGTGTCATGCGCCCGGCCGAACCGCGGATACGCGGCCTGGCGCTGGCGCTTCACGGACGGAATGGTGCGCCGGAGGCACCGCATATGCTGGCGATTTCTCGGGCGTTGATCGCGCATGGTTATGCCGTGATCGTGCCGGCGCTGCGCAACTCGGCTCCGAACAGCGAGGCGGGCACTGCCGGCGGTCATCCCTCGCGCTTCACGATGACTGCGCAGGTCGAGGACGCCGGGCGGGTCGTCGACTGGGTGCTGAAGGGGGGCGCGGGCGGTGCCGGCGTCCCCGCGGGGCCCATGCTCATCGCAGGTCACAGTATGGGCGCCTATGCGGCCCTGCGCCTGGCGGGGGAGCGTGGGCCGAAAGCGGTGACCCATGTCCTTGGTGTTGCGGCTGTGGTGTCGGGGCGCGCGATCCTCGAGGCGCGCGCGGCGATGGGGCAGCCCGCGCTCGATGCGCTGGAGGCGGAGGTGCCGGGGGCTGCATTCGAGTACGCAACGCATGACCTCGCCCATCTCACGCCGAACCTGGACCTGCCGATCGCCTTCGTGAGCGGTGAGCGGGATGGCCTCGCCCTGCCGTCGGATGTCAGCGCCTTTGCCGCGACGCTGCCAACGCCGCCCCATCACGAGATCGTCGCGGGTGCCGATCATTGCCCGACCGGCCCGCTGGTGGACGCGGCGCTTGACCGGGCCGTGGCTGCGCTGGTTGAGGCAGGCGCCTGAGGCTGCGTCAGGGCTCCCAGTGCAGGGTTGCCGACTGCGTTTCCGTAGCGTTCGGCCCAGTGCGAATGATGAACTCTCCGGGGTCCCAGACACGCTCGGGCCGGCCATCGTCGGCGGTGATCGTATAGGCGAGATCGTCGCGGGAGAGCCGGAATTGCGCGCTGCCCGTCTCGCCGGGCGCGAGGGCGAGGCGCGCGATGCCCTTCAACTCCTGCGCCGGGCGGGCGATGCGGGCGACGGGGTCGGAGACGTAGAGCTGGACCACTGCGGTGCCGCTTCGGTCACCGTCGTTCGTGACCTCGACCGCAATCTCCGCCACGGCGTCGGACCCCACGATCCGGCTCGCGGCGAGGGTCGGGGGTGCGAAGGTGAAGTGCGTCCAGCCCTGCCCCGCACCGAACGGATAGCGGCCGCGCGATGGGTGCTGATCGTCGGGCAAATCGATGTAGTTCGTCGTGAACTTGCGCCATTCGCCCGGCCAAGGGCGCCCGCCTTCATGCGCGCCGTGATGGATCGGCACCTGACCCGTATGGAGGGGTAGCGAGACCGGCAGGCGGGCCGTCGGCTCTGATCGGCCATAGAGTAGATCGGCGATACCGTGCCCCATCTCCGTCCCGCCGAAAAAGGCGTAAAGGATGGCATTCGCCGCGTTCGGCAAATCGTCGAGGACAAGCGGGCGACCGGCGAGGACGACGGCGACGATGGGCTTGCCGGCCTTCTGCAGACGCTCGATCAGGCGGCGCTGCGGGGCAGGGATGTCGATCTCCGCCCGGCTCGCGCATTCGCCGGTATGCTCCTTCGCCTCGCCAACGACCGCGACGATCACATCCGCCCAGGCGGCGAGTGCTTCGGCCTCGGCCAGGAGAACGGGCTCGGGCCGGGGATCGGGCGTGACGGTGTCGGGAACGAAGTTGAGCCGGTCGATCACGGTCGGGTCGTCGACGACCGGCGCGCCGGGGGCGTGGCGCACATCGTTCTCGGCGGTGCGCATGCCCTCGAAGATCGTCACCGATGCCGTTGGGTCCCCCGCCACGGCCCAAGTGCCGAGCATGTTGGGCCGGTCATGGGTGAGCGGGCCGATGAGCGCGATGCGAAGGCCCTCCTCGGGCAACGGCAGGATCCCGTCATTCTCGAGCAGGACGGCAGCGCCCGAGGCTGCGCGTCGGGCAAGCGCGCGGGTCTCGGGACGGAGAGGTGCTGCGGCTGCGCGCTCCGCCGTCGCGCCGCGCATCGGGTCGGCGAAGAGGCCGAGGCGTTCCTTAAGCCGGAGCACCCGGGCGCAACCGGCCTCGATGGCGGCGGTAATCTCGGCCGGGCTGGCCTCGAGCCCGGTCTCCGGGTCCTCGATACCTTCGGCGGCAAGGCCGGCCAGGCAGTCGAGGTAATCGGCCGAGATCATGTCGAGATCGACACCCGCCAGCAGCGCGCGCATGGTCCGCGCCTCGCGCCCACCAAGGCCGTGGGCAGTCATCTCGCGGAGCGCGGTGTAGTCCGAGACGAGCACGCCGTCGAAGCCAGCACGCACGCGGAGCCAGTGAGCGATCAAGGGATGGGCGTGCATCGGCATGCCGTTCAGCGTGTTGAACCCAGCCATCACGGCGGTGGCGCCGGCGGCGACGCCTGCGCGGAACGGCTCACAATAGACGTCGAAAAGCGTATGGGGCGCGATCTCAGCCGCGTCATAGTCCCGCCCGCCGACGGCTGCGCCGTAGCCCACGAAATGCTTGAGGCAGGCGGAAAGACGGTCCGGGTGCGTAAGGTCCTCCCCCTGGAAGCCCTTCACCATCGCCTCGGCATAGCGGGCGGCGAGGTAGGGGTCCTCGCCCGGGCTCTCGGCCACGCGGCCCCAGCGCGCGTCACGGCAGATATCGAGCATCGGGGCATAGGCCTGCGCGATGCCCTCGGCCGTGGCCTCACGGGCTGCGGCAGCGGCGGTTTCCTCCACGAGCCCCATGTCGAAGCTTGCGGCAAGGCCAAGGGGGATCGGGAAAAGCGTCCGGTGGCCGTGGATCACGTCCTCGGCGAAGAGGAGCGGGATGGCGAGGCGGCTCGCGAGCGCCTGCTGCTGCAACCGCTGGACGGTCGCGAAGGACTTCGTGCCGAAGACGGAGCCGACCTCGCCCGCCGCGATCAAGTCGTCTAGCTTCGGACCCCCGGCCTCTCCGGTCGCCGGCCCCTCGCCCGCGGCGAAGAGGACGAGCTGTCCGATCTTCTCCTCGAGCGTCATGCGCGCCATCAGACCGGGCACGATGCTCCCGCCCGAGGCGTCCTCGGTTTCGGCGCTCATTCGTTAGCGTTCATTCGGCGGCGATGCCGAGGCGCACGCTGCCGGGCGCAGGCTCAAGCCGGGCGCGCCCGTTCTCGATCACCAGGAGATCGGCGTAGTAGGGTGCGCCCTCGGGCGTCAGGGGCGGCTCGGGTTCATGCATGACGCTCACCACGGTTGCTCGGGGCAGATATCCGCGCAGGATGCGGTGGAAATCGAGCATGGCAAGGGGGTCGAGGGCGGAACAGGCCTCGTCGAGCAGCAGAAGATCGGGCCGCTGCAGCAGAATCCGTGCGAGCACCAGGCGCTGACGCTGCCCGCCCGAGAGCGTCTCGCCCCAGGGTTTGGCGCCGCAAAGAGGCTCATGCAGATCGGGCACGAAACGGGCAAGGCCGACTTCGCCGAGCACGGCAGCGATCGCCAAATCGTCGTGGCATTCGGCGAGATCGGGATAGGTCACCAGCTCCTTGAGAGTGAGGCGGGGCGGCAGATCGGCGTCCTGGCCGGCGAAGAACGCGCGCGTCGGCCTGATCACTTCGCCCCCGCCATAGGGCCAGAGACCCATCACCGCCTTCAGGAGGCACGACTTGCCTGCCCCGTTCTGCCCGCGAACATAGGCCCAGCGGCCCGGGCGGATGGTGAGGCCCGGCACGGTCAGGAACGGCGCCTCGCCATGGCCGCGATGGCAAAGCTCGAGCCCGCGAAGGCGGAGCCCGAAGCCCGCATCGGCGGTGCGGATCTTGAAGTCGTGTCGGCCCGTGTCCGCGTAGAAGCGGGCATTGTCGCCGGCGGCCTCGATCGCCTGGGCCAGTTCGGTCAGGCGCGCGGTGTTGGCTTTGAGCGTGGCGAGCGCTGGCATGACTTGGATGAACCAGGAGCTGTCGTTGATGAGCTCGGCAACCAGTTCCGAGCTTGCCGCATAGGTCTTGAAGCTGATCGCGCCCGAGAGATAGGCGGGCAGCCCCGGCAGGTAGCCGAGCAGGCGGTTCGTGATGAAGTTGTAGCCGTTGGTGAAGGCCATGAAGCCCGACTGCGTGCCGTTCAGACGGTGCCAGGTAACATCGACGCTGCCGTAGAGGCGGGCGTTGACGCGGGCCTGTACCGACTCGCCCCGGCTGATCGCGAGGCGGGGCGCGCGGGACAGCATCTGGCCAAGCTCGCCGCGCCAGGAGCCATCCGCCTTCTGCCGTGCGATCGTCTGACGCTCCAACACCCGGCCGAGCCGCCAGGCGGCCCAAGTCATGAGCGGGACATAGGTGACGACGAGAACGACCACCAGGACGAAGCTGCCGAGCGCCCCAGGTGCGAGGTCGACACTCAGGCCGGTGTGCTGCGCGATGAAGGCGGAGGCGGCAGCACCCCAGTCTTCGAGGAACCCAACCGGCGCCGAGCGCTCGAGAAGCGCGGCCGAGACGAAATAGATCGAGGCGATCGCGCCCCAGAGCCCCATGGCGAGCCCGATGATCGCGCCGAAGACGCTCATCGAACACTCGTCGACACGCTGGTCGATATTGTCGGGCAAGCGCGCGTCGGGCCCTTCGTCGCGGTCGGAGACGAGGTTCGCGGGGATATGCCCTGCGCCCAGCATCGCCGCCTGATACTGCGCCTGGATCCAGCGGCGGGCCCGGCGGTGGAGCGTGCTGGAGGCGAAATGGCGGAGGGCGACGCCCCCGATGCGGCCGAGCGCGATGGCGGCGTAGATCCCGGCGGCTCCGAGGACCCAGGCCACCGGATCGGCCCCCGCACTCGCCGCATGGACGTTGACGAGCGCGTTCAGGAAGTCGGCCGAGGCCATGGCGACCCAGACGCTGGCCTTGGACAACAGCGTCGTAAGCCCGATCACGGCCGCCGTGATGAGCCAAGCCTCGACCCAACGCTCAGACGTCCAATAGGCGGTCACAAGACCCCAGAAACCGCGCATCTGGCTAACGGGCGTTGCCCCCTGTCGGCGGAGCGGCAGGTGAAGCGCCGGATGCGACGCGGCGCGCCCGACCGCTTCGGCCAGTGTCGCCAGGCCGGACGGGGCGAGGATAGCCGCTGCGAGAGCGACCAACATCCCCAAGAGCGGCAGGGCGGCGAGCGCTGCCGCCATGCAGATGGGGGCAATCGTTTCGGGTGCGATCAGGAAGGCTGCGAGAACGGTCGCCGCAGCGAGCGCTGTCGCAGTCGGCCGGGTTCGTGAGAGCGCTGCCAGCCCACCCGGCAGCGTGAAAGGCGCGCCTACCGCGCCCGTGATCCATGCCCCTCGCTCTACGATCCCGAACACATCCATCCACCGAACAACCGCCAAGCACATCTCCCCTTGGCACTGTGGCGAGTTTGGGGCTTCGCACCTACGATCCTGTGCCGAACGTCACGTGGCCTGTTCAGTGGGGGTAGTCCTGTTGCACTACCGTCTCAGTTTCCGAAGCGGCAATCCCTGGGTTGAGATGGAGGTCGGCACGCATGACAGCTGATGCAGGCGAGCCTTCGGCGGCCAAGGGTGCGCGCCTGAGAGCGACGGCTATCGGGTTCGTCGCCGTGCTGCTCTGGGCGCTTCTCGCGCTCTTTACCGTCGGCGCGGCGGACGTTCCGCCCTTTCAGCTCACCGCTATGGCGTTTCTCGTGGGCGGGCTGATCGGGCTGGTCGCGGTCAGCGCCATGGGCGCGCCCCTAGGTGCAGCGCTACGGCAACCGGCGAGGGTCTGGGCGCTGGGAGTGTTGGGGCTCTTCGGCTACCATTTCTTCTACTTCACCGCGCTGAAGGCGGCGCCGCCGGCTGCGGCAGGGTTGGTCGCCTATCTTTGGCCGCTGCTGATCGTGCTTTTCTCGGGCCTTTTGCCCGATGGACGACTGGGCGCGCTGCATCTTGCGGGCGGTCTGGCCGGTTTCGCCGGTGCGGGACTATTGGTGCTCGGTGGCGGGACGGGCGGTGCCGGGTTCGAGGCGAGCCATCTCGCGGGCTATGGCGCGGCCCTTCTCTGCGCGCTCATCTGGTCGGGCTACTCCGTCCTCAGCCGCGTGGTGGGCGATGCACCGACGGCGAGCGTCGCGGGGTTCTGTCTCGTCGTCGCCCTTCTCTCGACACTCGCCCATCTGGCGCTGGAGGAGACGGTTTGGCCGAGTACAGCACTCGGCTGGGCAGCGGTTCTCGGCCTTGGCCTCGGCCCGGTGGGCGCGGCGTTCTATGCCTGGGATGTGGGCTGCAAGCGCGGCGATATTCAGCTCCTCGGCGTCAGCGCCTATGCAGCCCCGCTCCTCTCCACCTTGGTGCTCGTCCTGGCCGGGATCGCAGAGCCCGGCTGGCGGCTGGCGGTCGCAGCAACGCTGATCACTGCAGGGGCCGGCCTCGCCGCATGGGGCTCCGCCAGGGCTGCGGCTAGAACGGACAAGCTCACCTAGTTCTTTGGCCGAGACACTGAGTAACCGTCATTGCCGGACTTGATCCGGCAATCCAACTTATCCCCGGGCGCTCAAATTCATTCGGGTTCCTGGATCCCCGGGTCGAGCCCAGGGATGACGGGACTGGATGCTTCGCGCGTGCGTCGGACCACCCGCGGGCGTCGCTGGCCGTCAGGCGTTGAGGGTCACTACGAAGACGGCGCCGCTCCGCCCAGCCTCGGGACCGCTAAGCGCGATGGTCCCACCTTGGCTCGCCAGCACGGCCCGCACGATTGCGAGGCCTAGTCCGGTACCACCCGTCGCGCGCCGGGTCGTGAAGAACTGCTCAAAGATGCGCGCGCGGTTAGCGGGCGAGATGCCGCTTCCATCGTCGGCGAAGGCGAGGCGCACGCCTGCGGGCTCATCCGCCTCGCCTTCGATTGGACGGGCGATAATGCGCAGCCGCTCCGCGCGATGTTCGGCAGCGTTCCGCGCAAGATTGTCGACCAGGATGCCCAACGCTTCCTCCGTGATCCGCGCCGCAAGACCTGGCACCACATCGACCGTGACGGCAAAGGAGCGCTTACCCGCGGCCTCCCGCACCCGGCGCTCCGCCTGGGCGGCGACGGAGGGCAGCGCATCGTCGAGCGCCAGGGGTCCAGGCGGCGGGGCCGCATGCTCGGCGCGGGCAAGATCGAGGAGCCTCGCGAGCAAAGCTTCGAGCCGTGCTGCGTCGCGCGCGATGTTGCCGAGAAACCGCCGCCGCTCGTCGGTCGTCAGCGTATCGTCGTGGTCATCGAGGATCTCCGCCGCTCCTCGGATACCGGCGATCGGCGTCTTGAACTCATGGCTCAGATGCCGGGCGAAGGCGCGCACGCTATCGGCCCGTTGGTCGAGCGCCATGGCCATGCGGCTGATGCCTTCGGACAGCTCTGCGATCTCACGCGTGCCGGGACGGGATAGCGGCGCCATCGCATCCCGGTCGCCCCCCATCACCGCCCGCATGCGCCCGGTCAACGCCCGCACCGGGCGTGAGATCGTGCGGGACGTCAGCATGGCGAGGGCCCCTGCGAGGCCGAGGATAAGCCCTGCCGCAAGGACGGCCTTCTCCCGCTCGTCATAGAGATGCTTGAGGATGCTCTTCGGTGTGCGGGAGAGGTAGACGACGCCCCAGACCTCGTCGTCGCGCAGGACTGGGAAGGCGATGAAGACCCGGACGCCCGTACCCCGGCTGATGCTGGCAAGCTCGGGCGGCGCGCCTTCGAGCTCACGATAGCGGAGGGTCGAGGCGTAGCGGCCGGCGAGCGCTTCGGCGACCTCGAGCACATGGGCGAAGGAGAGGCCGATCTCCGCCTGACCGCCGACGACAATGCCCGCAGGATCGAGAAGGCGCATGCCCGCAAGCGTCGTCTCCTGCGCCCGCGCCATGAAGGGCGTAAGGGCGGCGCCCGCCTCGGCCGCATACGAATCGGCGGGGCGTGCCAAGAGGCCGTCGGGCCTCGAAGGCAGAGTCGGGTCACGGAAGAGATCGAGCGCCGGATCCTGTGGACGGTAGCGCGGATCTTCGGGTTCGAGCTCGAGGGGCGGTGGCGGCGCGCTGGCGACGCGGCTTTCTTCGACCGCATCGCCGAGGGCGAGACCGGACGCCTCCGCTGCGCCCAGCGCTTTGCGCGCCCGTTCGCGCGCCCGTTCGCGTGCACGCTCGAACCGCGCAGGATCGAAGCCCGGCATCGCCTCAAGCTCAGCCTCATAGGCCGCGCCGATCATCGCCGCCTGCGCGATCAGCTCCCGCTCGGTCTCCTGCACGAGCTGGTTCTCGTAGATCCGCAGAAAGAAGATCGAGCCGAGGGGCAGCGCCACGACCGCGAGGTTCACGATCAGGAGGATAGAGGCGAGCCTTGGCCGCGGCCCATGGCCCAGCAGCGACCAAAGCCTGTGACGGAGGGAGTGTGCGGGTTCCGCCGCTCCACCGCTGGCTTTGCTCACCGCCTCCACCATGCGCTCAGCGCTCGGCCATGCGCACGCCGACCCCGTGCACAGTCTCGATCAGCGCGCGGGCGCCCGCCTCGGCAAGCTTGGCGCGAACATGGCGAACATGGCTGTCGATCGTGCGGTCCGAGACATGGATGTTGGGCGGATAGGCGCCCCGCATCAGCGTCTCGCGATCAAAGACGCGGCCGGGTTGACGGGCCATGATCTGAAGGAGCTGGAACTCGGTCGCGGTGAGGCGCACCTGCGCGCCCTCGAACGTCACGAGGTGGCGGGCGACGTCGACGATCAATAGCCCCTCGCCCGTGCGATGGGTCAGCGGCGCCTCCGCCTCCTCGGCCCCGTTGACGCGGCCGTTCGGTGCAGTGCGCTTCAGGATCGCCGCGACCCTTGCCGTCAGCTCGCGTGGGCTGAAGGGTTTCGTTACGTAATCATCAGCGCCGAGTTCGAGGCCCACCACCCGGTCGATCTCGTCATCGCGGGAGGAGAGGAACAGGATCGGCAGGTCCGAGCCGCGGCGGAGCTGACGGCAGAGCTCGAGCCCGTCCATCTCGGGCATGTTGATGTCCAGCACCACGAGATCCGGCGGCTGCGCCTCGATCATCGCCTTCGCTTCGGCGCCGTCGGCCGCCGTCTCGACCGCAAGCCCAGCCTTCGAGAGCGCGAAGGCCACTACGTCGCGGATATGTGGGTCGTCGTCGACGACGAGGATCGTGCGGGCCATGTCGCTCCCCCTTGGTCCCTTCGCCTGGTCGCTGCGCCTGGTCGCTGGCCCTGGTCAGTACCCTCGGCAGGCTCGCTAACAGCCCGCCCCAGCCTATGCCGGGGCGGGCGCGTCTGAAAGGGGCCGAGCCCCGATGGTGTCAGGCAGCGCCGGCGAGGAGCCGCCCGCGGAGAGCGCGGCGCCGGTGACGCCGGCGCAGAAGCGCGCCGAGCCAAGCGATGCCGAGCACGAGCATGCCCAGCAGTGTCTCGGGCTCTGGTGTCGAACCGCCGCTGAACGCCGCACCGAAACCCGAACCCTTGGTCGGGGCCGAGACGCTCGGATTGGCGACAACCAGCCGCGTCTCCTCGGTCGCGACGAGGCCGTCGGCGAGCGTTTGGCCTACCACCGGCGCCTGCGCGGCCCCTGCAATGCTGGAGCGCGGACGGATCATGGCTTTCCGCTGATGCAGCGTGGGGACGAGCGTCCCAGGTTCCGCGTCCGGATAGGCTGACTCGGGCACACCGGCCGGCATCGGCAGCGGCACCTCGCCGTCGACTGCGGTCTGAGGCTCCGCATTCACGACCTTTTCCGAGACGGCGACGAAGGCCGTCCAGCGGGTCGTCAGCGCGTGAGTAAGGCCGAGCGACGTCACGCGGGCCTTGAGGGCCGCCTGCGCCGGGTCCGTCTCGGACAAGCGCGTGATCTGCCGCATCGCATCCGCGATCTGCCCGCGAGCCCAGATCACGGGGATCGCGGCGCCCTCAGCACCCGTATCGGCCGGGATCGTAACATCGACAGGCAGGCGCGCTGCACGACCGCCGCTCCGCCCGTGGATCACGACGCGATACGTGCCGGGCGTCGCATAGCGGCCGGTGAGGCGCAGGGTGTCGCCGGCAAAGAGATCGGGCAGCCGCTCCGGCACGGTTTCCTCGGCCCCCAACGCCCCCCAATCGATGCGGATATCCGAGAGAATGGGCGTTGCGATCCGCTCGGCCAGCGCCCTTGCATCCGCCTCCACATCGCCGGTCGGGTCGACATAGCGGACATGGCCGCGGCCGGCGCGCGCCATCTCTTCCAAGAGGTATCGGTTCACGGAGCTGCCGACGCCGAGGGCATAGATCCGTGCATCCCCCAAGACCTCGCCGATGGCGCGCAGGACGTCGGCCTCGTTGCCGATATAGCCGTCGGAGAGGAAGGTCACGAGGCGCAGCCGCCCAGGTGCCGCAGGCTCGGCAAAGGCTGTGCGGATCGCGCTCTCCATCTCCGTGCCCCCGCTCGCCTCAAGATCGCGCACATAGCGGCGCGCGTCGCGGATGTTGCCGGCGGTCGCGACCACGGGCCGGCTGGAGAACGCGGAGGTGCCGGAGGCAAAGCGCAGGATGCGGAAGGTATCGGTCGGGCGGAGGGTCGAGAGGGCGGCTTGCATGAAGACCTTGGACGCCTCCATCGGCATCCCGTGCATCGAACCCGAGGTGTCGAGAACGAAGACGAGCTCGCGGGACTCGATCTCATCGCTTTGCGGCTGTTCCGGCGGCGTGAGCAGCATCGAGAAGTGACCGCCCTCCGCGCCGCCATGGGCGAGGATGCCGGCCGCCGTCGCCTCGCCGCCAAGCCTGTAGGCGAGCGTGAAGTCGCGGTTGTCGATCACGCGGCCCTTGGCGAGGGAGATCGTGGCGCCGGCCTCCTCGCGCTCGACCTCGATGCCGTGGCTGTCGGACCAGATCGGCCCGACGGGCACGCCGGCGGCAAGGCGGATGGCGATGGAGACGCGTTCGGCCTCGATCTCCTTCGGGAGGTCGATCCCTGCGACGGGCGGGTAGTCGGGCAGCTCGTTCAGCTCCCAACGGCCAGTGGGCGCAGTAATAGGTCCCGGCTGGATCTCATCGCCGCGTACGGCCGTGATCGTGGGTTTCGGCGCGGGCTGATAGCGGGGGCCGACGACAAGCGGCAGGGTGAGCCTGTGCGCACCGTCGATCTTGGGCAGCGCCTGCACGAAGCTCAGCGTGACCGTGACCGGCAGGCCCGGCATCAGGTTCGCGACCTTCTGCGTGAACATGTTCGGGCGATGCTGTGTCAGGAGGGCCGCCGCCTTGCCCGCGCTCTGCGCCTCCTGAAAGACGCGCTTCGCCTCCTCCTTCTCCCGGATCGTGGCGCGCACGATCTCGTCGCCGACGGCCATGGTCATCGCATTGACGGCCGCATCTTCGGGCAGCGGGAAAAGGTAAGTGGCGTTCAGCGGTCGCCGACCCGGGTTCTCGAAGGTCTGGATGACGCGCACATGGGCGAGCTCGCCCTGCACATCCGCCTCGATCGCGGTGCTGAGCGCGGGCAGCGCGACGGGCCGGCCGTCGATCGTCGCCTCGAGCCGCCCGCCCTGTTCCCGTGGAGCGTCTGGCGGGGCGGTGGCCCCTGCAGGCAGCGCGCAGGCGGCTGCGATCAGGAACGCCGAGGCGCGAAGATGTAGTGTCATGAGAGCTCTCCCGTGTCAGATGGCGTCGGTGTCGGATGGCGTGGGGATGACCGCCGGCAGGTCGAGCGCTGCACGCGCGGCGCCTTCGAGCCTCGCGCGCTCGTCGGCGATTAGGTTCCAAGGCGTGATGCGGCGGACGAGGCGCCAGCGTTGCCGCGTGCCCGTGAGCCAGGCCCAAGCGGCCTCGCCGATCCCGGCGACGCTGCTCCCGTCGGCTGCGACGAAGCTCGCGGCGACATGCCAGACCCGCCCGTCCGGCCCTTCGGCGCGGTAATGTGCGGTGGCGAGGCCTTGGCGCTCGGTACTGACGAGGCGCACCTCGAAGCCGAGACCGGTCAAGCATTCCTCGGGCGCGTGCAGATGGCGGAGGGGGGCGGCGCTCTCGACGATGGTGAGCGCCATGGGCCCGTATTCGGCTGAGGCCGCACCGCCGCCGAATCGGGCATAGTAGGCGGCCTCGCGCTCGCTTTGCGCCCAAGGGGCCGCAGCGTGGCCCGCCAGTTGCGTCGGCAGCGCTATTGCAGCGGCGGGGCTCGTATCCACCGGTCGCGCCGGCACGAAGGCGAGACTGATGGCGAGGAGCGTGAGCCCGCCCGCAGCCAGAAGCCGGAACGGCGTTGCCCGGGTTCTCGGCAACGAACCGGTGGCGGCGGCAGGCAGCGCTGCATGAGGCGCCCGATCCGCCCGCCCGGCCCAGAGCATCAGGGGCGAGGCCGCGAGCGCGAGCGCCGCAAGGCCCGTGAGCCCGTGCCAGGGCTCGTCGAGGAGCGGCAGACCGAACGCCTCGCCCACAGCGATGGTCGCCACGCGCAGGGCGTTGGCCGCGAGGGCTGCTGCGAGTGCGACGCTGCCGGCGACGATGGTCTCACGCAGACCCGGCCGGCGGTGAGCGGCCAGGAGCGCGAAGAAGAGCCCCTGCAGCAGCACCCCGCGCGCGCCGGAACAGGGCAGATCGACAAGGATGCGCGCCTCGCCGAGCGTGATCGCAAGCCCCTCGCAGCGGAGGGGGCCTGCGACCCATTCGGGCAGGAGCGAGAGCAGACCGCA
>JBCDFC010000043.1:0-25034 GCA_039178805.1 Pseudomonadota bacterium
CGCCGCCGTGCTGGGCCTGGCGGTGGTGGGTCAGTCCTTCGTCTTCGCCCAGATCGTGGCGCCAGCGAGCGCGTCGCTTGGTTCCTGGGCCTCAGCCTGACCGTCGCGCCTAAGCCTGCCTAACGTTTTCGAGAGTTTGATCAGAGTGTGGAGGGTCCTCGCGGTCTCGTGCGGCCGATCCGACGACGCGTGCGCCTCCGCTTCCGGCAGCCTCAACGGGGATAGTAGTGCGCCAGCCCGGCTGAGATCGCGCCAGATACGATCGGCAGGCGGTGACGCAGGCGTCGGCGAAGTGTCCCGGCCGTATCCGTTGAGCGCGGCCCGCATTCCTGCGAGCGTCCCGTCGCCATCGAGCTCCGTAAGGGCCCAGCCGCGGAGTACCTTCGCAGCGCGATCGCCGCCGGGGACAAGGCGCGGCAAAGCGTTTCGCGCGGCCCGTAGATGGACCATCCAGGCTGCGACCGAAATGCCCGGGCTCGACCAAACCGGGTCCGGTGCGAGCGCCGCCATCATCGGCGCCGCAGCGGTAAGATCCGGTGAAGGGCCCGCGTCATCAGGCGCGACGGGGGGCGGCAGCATGACGCCAAGCGGGCCTCGAAGCAGTGTGCCAACCTCGAGAGCGAGGTGAGCGTCTGCACCCCTTCCCCAGGCTGTGGCCGCCAAGGTGCAGGCCTTGGTCGCTTGCGAAAGATCTGGCGTAGAACGCGATGATCTTCGCCCAATTGAGGCGATACGGAGCACCGCAAGCGCAAGCGGTGCGGCCCAGCGCCAACCGCCGGGTCGCCCGTCGAAAATCGTCACCCGCCGCGCCCGAAGAGCGAGCCAGCCAAGCGTGAAGAGCTGCTGCAGGAGTGCGTAGGCCCGTGCCAACCTGTCCGGCCGCCGCATCATGAGTGCTGACGGATAGAGCGCCAGGTAATCGATGCGCGGCCCCGACTGCACCGCTGCGCGCAACGATCGCAACGCATGCGCTTTGGCGAAATCGAGCGCGAGATGCGCATCGCCGTGTCCGCCGGTCGAGATCGTCTCGACGGCGTAGCCCTCCTCAAGCAGCGCCACCACCGTTGCCACGGTATCGTCCGGCGGGACGGCACAAGGCGGAAAGCGGCCGAGCACCAGCGCATAGGGCGGGGTATCAGCGTCGGATTTGATGCGTTCTCGAGGAAACAATTCACACAATCCTTACCATGTTGCGCAACTCATCGGGCGCAGGGACGCGGGGATCGCGGTCCGAGTGGGGAGGCGCCGATGACTGTCGTTGAAGTGGCTGAGATGCCCGCGTTGCCGCCGGCGCTTCCACGTCGGTCGTATGCCGGTGCGGTGTTGGGCTTCGTGGTGTTCGCGGCGCTGCCGGTCGCTCTGGCGGCCTGGTACTACTTCTCGATCGCGGCGGATCGCTATGTGACGGGCCTCCGCTACGCGATCCGCGGCGGACCTGGGGTCGAGGCCTCTGATGGTGCGAGTGTACAGGCCATGGGGT
Organism: Pseudomonadota bacterium; assembly: GCA_039178805.1. Lineage (GTDB taxonomy): Bacteria > Pseudomonadota > Alphaproteobacteria > Rhodobacterales > Rhodobacteraceae > Thermohalobaculum. The sequence goes on from JBCDFC010000043.1 coordinate 1,481, forward strand.
TGGCCGCGGCCCTCTCCGATGGCTTCATTCTGGAGGATTTCCTCCGCTCCGAGGCAGCTTTGGCCGAACTCGAGAGCCGGCTCGATCTGCGCCTTATGCTTGGCCGTGACGGCGACGATCCGGTCCGCGACTACGACCCGGCGATGGCGCCCGAGGCGCTTCTCGACTTCTGGAACGCGGCGCTCGGCCTCCGCTTCGACGTGCTGACCGGCATTACCCATCTTGAAGTGCGGCTGTTTCGGGCCGAGGACAGCCTTGTTGTTGCCGAGGCGCTGGTTGAGATGCTCGAGGGTCTCGTGGACCGGCTTTCGGAGCAGCAGCAGGATGAGATGCTGGCCTATGTGAACGGTGAATTCGCGCAGGCGGAGGAGCGTTTGCGCGATACGCTCGATGCGATCGAGGCCTTTCGCAGACGGACCCTGATCGTCTCCCCGACGGAGGAAGCGGAGCTCAACACGGCAACGATTGCTCAGCTCACGCAGGAACTTACCGTGCTTCGGGTACGGCTCAGAACCTTGCTGGAGACCGTGCCGAACTCCCCTCAGATCCCGCGATTGCGGGAGCAGGTCCAGTCGCTCGAAGCGCAGATTGCGAACACGCGCGCGACGGTCGGCGGCACCTCGGCGGATGGCGCGCTGACGGTCCAGATGACCGATTTCGAGCGGTTGCAGAATGAGTATCAAATTGCCCTCGACAGCTATATCGCCACGCTCGGCCTGCAGCAGCAGGCGCAGGCCCAGGCCACGCTTGGCCGGGCGCATCTTGTGGTCTTCGTGCCGCCACGCCTGCCGCTGACGCCGACTGCGCCCGACAGGTTCGTCGCCGTGCTGAAGATCGGTGTCGCGGCGTTCCTGCTCTGGCTCATGGGGCGGATCCTGCTCGCCGCGCTCCGGACGCCTTAAGCCCTGCACACTCGGTTTCGTTCTGAAGCGGTGAGGTCAGAAGGAGCGGCGGCTCGCCTTCGGAGGCGCGATCCGACGCCTCGGTCTCAAGAGAGCGGGGACTGCGACCGCGAAAGAGCGTGCGGTAGGCAGGCGCCACACCAGTCGTATGCGTCGGAATGCCGAGCGTTGTTTGAGCGGTGCTCTTTGGAGCGGCCTTGCTTGGCGACCCCTCAGCCCGGGGAGCGGCTGCGAGGAGCGTAGTTCTATCTGCCGTTACGCCTTCATCAGGCCCCGACGAGACATTGGAAGTCTTGATCGCTCTCGTCGTGTCTCGGTTGGTTTCGGGCTGCTTGTCGTGCTTGCCGGCAGGCTCGTCGTTGATGATGGAAAGGCGACGGGGTGAGAGAACTTTTGGAACGTCCTCCTTCGCCTGATTGAGGGTGACGGCATCGGGTTTGAGCTCGCCAGTGCTGGACTTCTGATGAACTGGCGCTGTTGCGGTTGTGGGAATTTGGTCGCTGCTATTCTCAGGAGTGCGGTTCGCTCGCGCGCCTTTCCTCACGGGTTGCCGTTTCTTTCCGGTGCCGTTCTCGAACCGATCGATTGCGGTGTCGATGCAAGGCAGGCGTTCAAGCTGGCCCTTTTCGAGCAGCAGGATCCGGTCCGGTGCGACGGCGCGCAGATGGCTGACCCCAGCAGTTAGCCAGACCACGGCGGCCCGCTTGCGCGCGTCCTCTAGGAACGGTGTGAGGGCGTCGGCCAGTGGCCCTTTGCCAGGCATCAGCGGCCCGTCCGCGAGGTAGATTTCAGCAGGTGTGAGCCAGGCGGCCGCGTTGAGAAGCGCTGTGCGCTCCACAGCGCCCGCCCGCTCAAACGGCCGCGCGAGGATGCGAGGGCCGCCGGCGAAGGCTGCAACCGCTGCGGCCAGTCGGGGGCCATCAATCCCCGCCGCTGCAGCACGAAGGGCGAGATCGCGGCCCACGCTGCCGGTCACCCCGAAGGCCGCGCTGTTCCCAATGAGCGGTGCGACGCGGCCCCCTCGCCAAACCCTTCCTGCATCTGGCAGGCGTTGTCCGGCGAGAATCGCAGCGAGGCTCGTCCGGCCAGCACCTCGCGCACCCAGGATCGCGGTCAGCTCTCCTCTACCAAAGCTCACGGAGATGCCATTGAGTGTGCGCTGGCGGCCGTAGCTCTTGAAGATGCCCTCGGCGATGAGCAGGGGTTCTGCCGGAGCGTCAGTATCACTGGTCGTCTCGCTCGCGGCAGAACTCGTGGTCATTGCAGGACCCCAGACTCTTCCAAGGCCGCGCGATACCGAGCCGCGCAGGCCTCGACCGAGTACTCGTTCGCCATAAGCTCTTGGCCAGCTTGCGCCCGCGCGCGTGCCTCATCGGGCGCGCGTCGAACCTGCCTCATCGCTTGGGCCAGAGCGTCGACCGAGATATCCGCCCACGTCGCCCCGGACACCGGGAAGATGCTCTCGCCCGGACGGACCTCTCTCTCCGACCACGGCACTGGATACCCTGTTTTTTCCGTCACGAAATCGCGCGTTCCGGAGTAATCGGTCGCGATTACCGGGCAGCCGAGCATCAGTGCGTAGGCCGGCATGTAGCCGAAACCTTCCGCTCGATGGGGCGAGATCAGGCAGTCGGCAGAGGCGATGAGGCCCAGCAGCGTGTCGAATGGCAGCCGGTCGACGATGATCTGGATCCTTGGATCCGCTTCCGCAGCCGCGGTGATCCGCTCCCACATGCCGTTCGGATCGCCCCAATGCCCCGTGACGGGCGGCGTCGTCTTGACGATCAGGCGGACATTCGCGTCGCCCGAGCCGCCGGAGAACGCTCGAGTGAACGCCTCCACCGCGGCCAACGGGTTCTTTCGCTCGACCGAGGAGTGGAAGTCGAAGACGACGAGGAACGAGAACGCGCCCTTGGCGAGGCCCCAGCGCTCCTTCTGGATCGGTGCGGGTGGGGGGAGGCGCAGCCCTTTGCCGACAGTGCGGACGGGCGCTTCGGTATGGGGCGCGTAGATCTCGCTCAAGTAGCGCGTCGGGCACCAGACTTCGTCCAAGAGCTCAAGACAGAGCCGGTGTGCCCGCGGTAGCACTTCAAGCTCCCACAAGAGGAAGGCGATCGCGTGTAGGTCGCGATGCCGGTCGAAGAGTGGGTTGCAGAGGACCTGAGGTACCTGATCCGCGTTCACGTGGAGAAGGACCGCCTTGCGACCAGGCTGACGAAGTCGGCTGCCGTCTCCGTGAATGGGTCCAGTGGCGAAGCGCGCTCCGATCCCGCCGCTCGGCCCCGTTGCATGCCCGATGCCCAGACGCCCGTCGCCCAATAGCCCGGCCGGTGCGAGGACCGGAGCGGTACCGGGGACTGCTCCACCGCGGGTTGGCGTGAGGTGGATCTGATGCGCAGTCTTGGCGAAGGGCGTCGGCGCCTCCGCAAAACCGGCCTCGCTGTCGCGCAGGCGGAACGGGACGCCCGCCCGCCCCAGCACCTCGGCGCTCATCGCGAGGTTCTGACCGAGGCCGGTCGTCGAGCCGGCGAGACCGACCACCTCCATCCGGCGGTCCCGTGCGCACCAGTGATCCTCCCCGATGCTTGCAAACATGCCGAACTGGGGAAATGCGCGGCAGGCCTGTGCGCGAAACCAGGTGGCTTGGGCGGCCGCCTCCTCCACATCGACCGGTTGTCCGCGCCCCACGACGAGCCCGAGCAGCAGCTCGAAGCGTGTCAGTGTGCCGGGTACCGCCGGCTCGCGCTGCATGAACCAAGTGAGCGCTTCGGGATTGAAGGCGAGCCTGCGGGTCGGTGTGTCGAAGAGATGCAGCAGCAGATCGAAGACGAAGGCGATGCGGTGCACTGGCCGGTCGAGACGGTATGCCTTGGCATAAGTCTCCGACCGAGTGTGGATCGAGAGGAGGGATTGCCCGATCGGAAAGGGCTCGCCGGCGCCTGCAGGTGGCACCGCAATCATGCGGTCGGCAAGCCACGGTGGGGTCAGCGCCGCGCTTATGCCTGACGATCCCGCGCGAGCGTGCAACCACCACTCCGCGAGGGCGTCCTCATCGCCCTCTGTCGCCAAGCTCGGAGCACTGCGCCGCGCCTCTCGCGCGATCAGCCGGCTCATCCGCGGGCCGTCGTCCCAGCTGCCGCCCGCATCGGCATTGAGCGCTGCGGCGAGCGCTTCGCCGACGGGTGCCGTGCCACGAAGGGACGCGGGCCCATGCAGCGCGTACCAATAGGCGAGCCGCGCGGCGGCCGATGGGGTGTCGGGCTCTGGCGCGGCAGGGACCGCCGCGGCTGCATGTTCGACCAGTCGAGAGAGAGGCGGCGCATCATCGGGATTGGCATCCGCGATGTTACTGCAGCGTGCAGGCGACAATGCATGGCGCGCGCGCGGACCAATCCGCTCGCCCCTACCGGGCTCCGGATCGGCGGCGGTGTCCCCAACCTCCGGGCGCTGTTTCTCGATTCTGGCGAGCTGATCGTAGCCATTGAACGGGAAAGAAGTTGCGACGCTCTGCAGAAGAGCGATGCCTTGCAGCGCGATAGCTTCTTCGGCGGCTGCGACGGGTGATCCGGTTGCTGACGGACCGTTGCCTTTGCCCGGCGGAGAGGCCCTGTTCGCACCCGTTCCGGCGATCTTTCGGCCATTTGTTGCAGGCGCGATCTTACCCCTGCGGGTTTCGGAACCTGCCGTTGCCGGTGGCGGCGAGAGATCTTCAACCTCCCGCGGAGATTTGCGCGCGTTCGCGCCAAAGCGGGTCACAGGATCACCCCTTCAAGCTCTTCTGTCGGTAGCGGCCAAACCTTGGCATCCGGGTCGACGGCGATCGGGCCCGGGAAGGCGGTGAGCAGCGGCTTCGCGTCGAAACCCGAGGGCCTCACTTCTTCATCGAGGGCGCGGATCGCATCGTCGAATTCGGTCGGTTCATGGCGTGGGGTCGCGTAGACCGGCACCTCGTAGAACCCGAGCCCGCCGTAGAGATCCCGCATCCGATGATCGATTTTGCTTTCGCCATCGAGGAGATCGATGCGGCGCAGCCCGCGCCCGAAGAAGCTGAACCAGGCAGACGGGATCCCGTAGGCGTCGGCGATGACAAGACCGTGGAGCGAGGTCGACAGGATGCGGCGGCAGGATGCGATCTCAGCGATCTTGCTGCGGAAGGCCGGCATGCTTGCATCGGCGTACATGTTGATGACGCGCACAGACTTGGCGAGGCTCGGGGGCACGGAATAGCGACGAAAGGCAGGCTCCGGCCCGCCGGCAGGTGTGCGCTCGTCCAACTCGGACAGGTGCAGCACGATCCCTAGATCGAACTGGCGATCGGCGGGGTCCATCGGGAAGAGCTTGGGCAGCAGATACACGGGGTCGCCGAAGATCTCGGGTGCTGCGATCCCTTCGCGGCGCAGCGCCTCGGCGGTTTCGGGTCCACGGGTGGCATGCACGCTGAACCGGGTGTCCGGCGGCGCGGACCAGCCGCCCTCCTTTCCCGTTGGTGAAAGTGATTGGTCGAGGCCGGTGCCCCAGAGATGGACGTGCCCACCCGCCAGGCTGTGCCCGATGGTGCCGACCGCCGCCAGCCGTTCGCGCCGGCCTTGTGCGGCGAGATGGCGGACAGGCAGGCCGCTGATGCCGGCGACCACGACCGCGCTCAATGCGTCACCCAGATTGGCGAAGCCGTCCGTCCTCGACCCCGCTGCCCAGCAGAGCGGGATGGCGAGCGGTTGTGCGATCTTGGCGGACGCGCCGGCTTCCACGACCGCTGCGCCGCTGCCCGCCGATTGAGCGATACGCGTTCCGCTCCGCCGCGCTTCCTTGCCGCGTGCCTTTGTCGACGAGCGTGCTTTGGTGACGCTGCTGGTGGCTGCTTCAAGCGCCGACTTGCTTATTGAGGCCTTGGAGCGACGCCGGATCGCGTCGCCCTCACATTTGATCAGGCGGAGTGAGGGTGCTGCGGCTGCTTGGCCAGGGTCACATGCGATGGGTAGGCGTAGCGCGTCCATGGATTTCGCCGCCGCGGCGACCGCTTCTGCCGACTGCCTCTCCCGCTGTCGCATCGCAGTGAGATCTTCGGCAAGGCAAAGATCCGCGAGCACGGGGTGATCCCAGATCGACGCTCCAAGACCCGGCGTTGCGACCCGCAGATCGATGGGAAGCGCGTCGGCCAGCGCTTTCGTATCGATCTCTGCTGGTTGCCAAGCGTGGTCGATCGCCGCGATCAACGCGGGCCAGGGCATCCGATGGGTTCGGGGCTGCCGCCATACCTGGGTCGCTGAGCGGCCAAGGCCCGCGTAGAGATCTGCGACGCGAAGGTCCAACGGGCCGTCCATCGCGGGTTCGAGCGTCGTCAGGCCTGGCGGCCCGCCCTCTGCGATCGCTAGGCAGGGGATCCCGTAGCTCTCGGCGATGGCGAGTGCGTCGCTGCAGGTCGACACGATCCGTTTACAGGCGAGGATGGCATCGAGATGGCCGCGAAGATCGGCGAGCGTCGGTGCGACGGTGCTGGGAATGATGCGCACGCCTTCGCCACCAGTCGGCTCCAGCGCATAGCGGGTGAGGCCACTGACTGGGCCAGGCACGAAGCCATTCGGCGCGTTGATAGGTGTCGCATCAGTTTCCTCGACCGAGAGGACGACGCCGAGCTCGTGCCTTGGTGCTCTCCGCGGGTGGTAGAACTCAGGCAATAGGGTGAGCGGGTCGCCGAGAGCGGGTAGGCGCGCATCGAGCATCGCCCCGCCTGACAGGAGCGCAGCCGAGAATGGCCCACGGCAGGCTGCGAGATGGCGTCTGGTCTCGGCATCCGCGCTGAACCGGCGGCGCTTGCCATCCGGTGGCGTGCAGGTGCGGGCGCAGCCGGTGCCCCAGAAGACGGGATCGCCGCCGGTAATGTTCTGACCGATCGTCCCCCCTGCCACGAGCCTGGGCAGGGGTGAGATGAAGGGCACTCGGCGCACAGGTCGCCCCGTTAGCCAGGAGACGATGACGGGTGCGAGTGCGCTGCCGAAAGGAACCGCGCGGTCGTCCTTCGCTCCGCCCGCCCAGGCGAGCGGGACTGCGTCCTCGCGCCGAACCCGCGCCATGAGTGCCAGCGCGCTCATAGCCGAACGCCCCAGCTATAGGCATCGCTGACGTGGTCCAACAGGGCGATGCCGTCGGTGCCTTTGCACGCTAACGCGCGGCGCCAAAGAGGCTTCTTTCGGTCGTATGAGGAGAGCGCCATTATGCAGCCGCCTTTGCCAAGTGGTCGAAACCTGCGATCAGTGGATGGTTCCAAATCGTCTCGCCGGATGGTGCAGAGATCGGGTCGGCACCCGGTGGGCAGACCTCGATCAGATCCTCCGGCACGTAGCTCTCGTCGCTGCAGTTCCGGTCGATGGCGGCGATAAGCGCGGCCCAGTCAGTGCGCTTCCGCTTCGCCTGACGCCAATAGACCAGGCGCTTGAAGCCGAGCCCGGCATAGAGATCCGGAAAGCGCGCATTGACGTCCTCCAAAGCGCCGTCTCCGGTGGCATCGAGCGGGGCATCGACGACACCCGGCTTCCCCCGCGCGGCGGAGAGGTAGAGGCACGGGATGCCGTAAGCGAGCGCAAGGGCAATGCCATGCAGCGAGGTCGAGACGATCCGCTCGCAATCCAAAAGCTCATCGATCTTGGAGTGCAGCCCAGACGATCCCGGCGGAGCCACCATCGTGATCAGTCGGACGCGGTCCTCCGCCCCAGGATCGACGACATATCGTTTGATCTGCGGCTTCGGCCGCGCCTCAAAACTCCGATCCTCAAGCTCTGAAAGGTGAATGACGACGCCGAGCTTATAGCGCGGTTGCCGCTTCGGGCGGTAGAAGAGCGGAAGCAGCATGGCCGGATCGCCATAGGGAAGCGCCGGTCGATCTCCGCCCGACAGAAGCCGTGCCGAGAACGGCCCGCGCGTTGCGCGCAATTGCAGCTCAGTCCGGGGCGGTGGGCTGTATGGTCGCCGGTCCGCCCCGGCGAGGGGGTTCGCCCACGGGCTGCACCCGGTGCCCCAGACAGCGGTCGTGCCGCGCACGATGGACTGCCCGACGGTTCCGACAGCCGTCATCCGTGTTCTGATGCTCGAGAACGGCGCGCGGCGAACAGGACGGCCAGCCACCAGGCTGACCATGACCGGGCTCAGAGCATCGCCGACATTCACATAGGGTGGCGGACCTTCCATCCCCGCGACCCAAGCGAGAGGGATAACGCCCTCTCCCCAATCGAACGGTCTAATCAAGCTCCGCACCAAGCACCCCACCACGCCGACGGACAGATGGAAGCGTTGAACGGAGCACGCGGTGTTGGACCACAGCGAAACCGTTCTGCGCCTCGCCGGAGCCTCATAACCCCATCAGAGTTAACGCAGCCCTATCCGGACAGCGGTGATTTTCGGTTTGGCGCTCATCTTTGGGAAACCCTGTTCCGTTACCACGACCCAAACCGCGGTGTGGATGCTGGGCTCGAACGGTCCTCTGCGCCGCGCCGTCATGCGGCCAGGAAGGATAAGACCGGCATGCAGAAAGCAGCGCCCGCGCAAGCGCGAGACAAGACGGCTGAAAGCGCTCGCAAGCGCGTTCGACCGAGCGGGCGGCATGCCCTGGCGAAGGCGTCGTCGCAGAAGCGGTCGCGTCTGCCTCGGTGGCAGCGCGGTGGCCTCGCGATCACGTCTCTTGCCTGCCGTCTTCCGGGGGCGCCTGATATCGATGCGTTCTGGCGCCTGCTGATCGAGGGGCGCGACGCGATCACGGCGGTGCCGGAAGATCGTTGGTCCGCCATCGCCTTCGACCGCCCGGGCGCCCCGATGCGCGGGCGCGCCTACACGCGCGCCGCCGGTGTTATCGACGAGTTGTGGGAGTTCGACGCCGCGCATTTTGGGATCTCACCGCGCGAAGCGGAGCAGATGGACCCCCAGCAGCGCATGATGCTTGAGATCGGGTGGCAAGCGTTGGAGCAAGCGCTTCCGCTCGGCGGTGCGCTTGGCAGCATGGGCGCGCTCGGCGGCCTTGGCCGTGTTGGCGTCTATGTGGGCGCGTCCACCATGGATCACGCGCAGCGCTTCGCGTCTGATATCGCCAGCATCGACACGCCCTTCATGACCGGCAACACGCTTTCGGTCATCGCAAACCGCTTGAGCCATGTCTTCGGGTTCGAGGGGCCGAGCCTCACCGTCGATACGGCCTGCGCATCCTCGCTGACCGCGCTTCATCTCGCAGCCGAGGCGTTACGCCGGGGGGAGATCGACGCGGCCATCGTGGGTGGGGTCAACGCACTGTTACAGCCCTGGCCTTTCGTAGGGTTCAGCCAGGCGACGATGCTGTCGCCTACGGGTCTTTGTCGGAGTTTCGACGCCTCTGCCGACGGTTATGTCCGTGGCGAGGGCGCCGTCGCACTCGTGCTGAGGCGGTTGGAGGATGCGGAAGCAGGCGGCGAGCCGGTGAAGGCCGTCCTGATCGGGACTGGCATCGGCTCAGATGGGCGCAAAGCTGGCCTCTCCCGGCCCGACGCCACCAGGCAGGCAGCCCTCATTCGACAAGTGCACCGGCGTGCCGGTCTACCGGCGGCTGCACTCTCCTTTGTCGAAGCGCATGGCACGGGAACACCGGTCGGAGACCCGGTCGAGGCGGAGGCGCTTGCCTCCGTATTCGGGCCTGCGCGGGCCGGGGCAGGTGCGCCTCCGCTGCCGATCGGTTCGGCCAAGTCAAATGTTGGACATCTAGAGCCTGCAGCGGGTCTTGTCGGCGTCGCCAAGACCGTGCTTTCGCTGATGCATGAGGTGCTTCCGGCCACGCTCCATGTGGCCTCGGTGAACCCAGAAGTAGAACGTCACGCGGCACTTGCAGTTGCGCGCTGTGCGGTGCCGCTCGCTTGCGACGCCGACACTCCCGCCGCCGCTGCAGTGAGCGCGTTCGGCTTCGGGGGTGCGAATGCTCACGCTGTGTTGCGTGCCGCTCCGGCGCGGGTCTGTGTATCGCAGCCCTTGGGCGTTGAACGTGAATCTGCGTCGTTGCCGCCGCTTGTCCTGACTGCCGACAGCGCATCGCAGCTTGCAGCCCTCGCCGCCGCGTGGCGCGATCGTGTCGCCGATGGTGAGCACGCCGAGGAAGTACGCGACGGGCAAGTCTCCACAGAACGCGATCTACAAGACCTGGTGGCCGCTGCCGGGCAGCGCCTCGCTTATCGAACCGAACGTGCGGTGATTGTCGCAGACGACCGCAACAGTCTTGTCGATGGCCTCGCCAAACTTGCGCAGAGCGATCCGGGGCAAGGCGTTCAGGATGTTGTTCGAGGTGAAAGAAGCGCGTTCGTCATACGCAATCGGGCCGATAGCACGACCGCTCACCCAGCGCTGGGTGCTGAGCCCTTCGAAGCCGACACGACTGACCGATCTGCGCCCCAGGGCGGCCTTTCGGTCAGCTTCTTATTCAGCGGTAACGGCGCCCAATGGGCCGGCATGGGCGAAGCACTGTTTGGGACTAACGCGGCCTACACGGATGCGTTTGAACGCGCCTCATCGGCACTCGTCGAAGCGGGCGGCGACGATCCGCGAATCTTGCGCACGGCGTCAGATCTCGGAGAGCGCTTGCAGGAAAGTGGACCCGCCCAGGCCTTCCTCTTCGCACTCCAAGTAGGCTTGGTCGAAGCGTTGGGCGCCGCTGGCCTGCGCCCCGGCGCTGTGCTCGGTCATTCCGTGGGCGAAGTCGCCGCCGCATGGGCGTGTTCAGCCCTATCACTCGAGGATGCCGCACGGATCATCGCGTTGCGCGCCAAGGCGGTGGCGCCGCTTCAAGGCACGGGGGGCATGGCCGCACTCCTCGCAACGCCGGAGCGGGCGCAGACTGTGATCGATGCTGCCGGTCTCGCCGAGGAGGTCGTGATCGCGGCCCACAACTCCCGGCGCAGCGTCACTCTCTCCGGCAGCAACAAGGGCATTGATGCGATCATGAGCGCGGCTCGGACAGAGCGCCTCGCCTGTCGCCGTCTCCCGGTTGCGTTTCCGTATCACGCGCCTCCGATCGAGGCGATCCGAGAAGAGTTACTCAATGGGCTCGTCGGCCTAACACCTGGAGCGCCCTGCTGTCCCTTCTTCTCGACAGTCACAGGTTCGCTCGCCGCTGCGCCCGACAATGCGCATCCTCCTCTCGGCGCTGAGCATTGGTGGCGCAATGCGCGTGAACCCGTCCTCTTCGCCGAAGCAGCGACAGCGATGCTCGAGGTCCGCCCTGGCCCGATGCTCGAGATCGGTCCCCGACCAGTACTTGCCGGTTACGTGAAGGGGCTGGAGACAACCGATACTTTGCCGACGGTCTTCTCCGCGATGGAGGCGCCGGACAGGCCTTCCCGCCCCATCGAAGCCGTCGTCGGTACCCTTTTGGCGGTCGGTGCCGCGGTTGCGAACGATTTCTTGGGCCCAGTGCGACCCGCGCCATCGACGGGTGTGCCTCCTCTCCCTCTCGATCGTCGAGCCTATCGCGCAGCATTGAGCTCAGAGGCGATTGACCTCTTCGGCATCGCCGGGACGCCTGATGAGCGCCTGCACCCGCTTCTAGGGCGCCGCGACCGCCCAGGCACGGGGCCGTGGCATGCGCTTCTCGATCCGTCGACCTTGCCTTGGCTCGAAGAGCATAAGGTCGATGGGAACGCTGTGCTTCCCGCGATGGCGTTCGCGGAGATCGGTCTTGCCGCCGGCCGAGCGCTCCACGGCAAAGTTCCGCTAGAGCTCCGCGATCTCGACATCTTGTCGCCCCTTGCGATCCGCCTCGGCGGTACGATGGTCCGGACGAGTGTCCAGTCTTCTGATGGCGCTCTCTCGATCCAAAGCAGACCTCTGGGCGCTGATACTGCTTGGCAACTGCACGCTCGCGCAGTCATACGGCCGTTGGACGGTCCGCTTTCGTCCGCCGCAGATATCGCCAGCTCAGAGAACCCTTTTGGGGCTGTGACCGATGGCAGGTCGCTCTACGAGGACCTCGCGACCATGGGCCTCGACTACGGCCCGTCGTTTAGGCGAGTTAGGCGGATCAAAATCCCGCAACCAGCCGCCGGCGCGCCCGACAGCGGCCCGCCAGTTACGGGCTTTGCCCATCTGTCCGAACAGGAACGAGCCGATGCCGCTCATGCCACATGGTGCTGCGACCCGATGCTATTGGATGCGGTGCTGCACGGGGTCGCCCCTATTTCACAGGCGGCGAGCGCGGCTCTCAGCCGTTCTGATATGTCTCAGATTGGGCCATCACGAAGGTCTTGCCATCTGCCGGTCCGCATAGCCCGCATTCAAGTCGACCTGGGCGAAAGCGATGGTGAAGCATCCAAGGCCGGCGCAACAGCCAGACTAACCTTGGTCCACAGTTCCAGGCATCGCATGGTCGCGGACGCGCAGTTGCATCTGGGCTCAGGCGCAGATGTTCTCTTGGAGGGCATCTGCCTTGAGCCACGGCGCAATCACGTGGACGCGCCACTCGAGGACTGGGAAGAGCGACTTTGCCCAGTCGACCGGTCGCACGAACCACGTTTGCCAATGTGTCTGAGGACAGTAGCGCCCTCGGACGCACCTCCTCGATCGGACGCAGAACGGATACTCTCGGCCCTTGGCGCCTCGGCGCATGAGCCTGAGGAGCCGGATTCATGCGTGCTCCTGGATGAGATCGCGGCGGCCAGCAGTCGGGATGACACGCTAGAAAGGGGTGCTGCGAACGACGAGAACGCATCTGACAGGCGGCCCGCATCGCTCGCGCAAACTGTCCCGGCCCTTCTTCGGCGTGCACCACAGTTGGGCCAGGAGCTGATGTCCGCGCTGCAGGCGGACCCGGCAGTTGAACCGAACAATGTCCTCGCGAGTGCGCGTCTTCCCAACAGCGATGCAGCAAATGAGAGCGTTTGGCAGGCTTTTGCGGCCCTGGTCGAGCCACCTAGGCACAACAACGAGCGGCTCGGTGTTCTCACCATCGGTGCGCCGACGACAGCGTTTCTGACGCATCTGGCACGCCATGGCGATCCCCAGCGGAGCGCCGTCGTATCTAGTGGCAAACATAGGCAGGGTGGAGCTCTGCATAGGTTTCACTCCAGCGTCGGCACATCGCTCATGCGAGAGGGGTTTGGCGATCTGAGGCCGACAGAGCGGCGTGATGAGGTGGATAGGGATCTGCCGTTCACTGCTGCGGCGTCGATGGATCCAAAAGCCGCTTTCGATCTTGTTTTGATCAGTTTGCGCCCTGGTGAAGCTAACAACTTCGTTCCGACAGGCAGCTCAGAGCCTGTCGCCGCGCTGGAGAGCCGATCAGAACTGTCCGATGCCATAGACCGGATGAAACCGGGCGGTTGGCTTGTTGCCACGGTTGTTCCTGTCACATCGCCTTCTCGCGACCGCTCAGAGATCGCTGCCAGTGCCAAGGCCCTGCATACGCACCTGCTCCGAGCCGGCTTGACGGAGGTTGCCTGTGGGTTTCGGCAGACCGCCACTGGTGCAGCTGCCATGATCGTTGCTCGTCGCGTTCAACAAGCTTCGTCCCTGCAAAAGGCTGAGAGGCTCGCCGAAAGCCCAGTTCATAGCATTTCGGGCCAATCGGATGATGGAGTTTGCGTGCGGGATGAAGCGCCATCTTTCGCCATCCTCCATGATCCAGGGCCGGAAGCTCAAGCTGCCGCGCAGAAGCTTGCGACCGAACTTGGTAGGGCGCGAATCGAACCTCTTCCGGGGGGGGGGTCTCCCAGCTCTGCAACGCATTTCGTCATCATGCCTCCGTCGTCCCGGCCGGCTCAACCAAACGAAACTGAGTTCGATACCGGCGAAGCGCGGCAGTTACTCTCGCGAAGACTTGAGGCGCTTCGCCGGTTGGCACTGATGCAGAACAGCGAGGCGCGAGAAGCAGAGGCCGCCTTGCCGGACAGCTCGTTCGCTGACGCTGCCGGTGAAGTCGACGGAAGATCCTGCATCTCGTACGTCATCGTGCTCTCTGATGCAGAGACGGCACCGAACTGCGGCGTTGGACGGCGCCGGATGCGCGCCTTGGGTCGACGTGACACTTCCGGAATAGCAAGTGCCGGGCTCGAGGGTCTGGTCAGGACCGTATGCAACGAGCTTCCTCGGCTGAGGGTGCGCCACATCCGGCTCTCCGAGGATGTGGCGGAGAAGGAGGTCGCGAAACTCCTTCGGGACGCGGCGGTCCTCGCCACTGTACCTTCCGCAACGGCGCAGCGAGATGGGAAGCTGGCGGCGCCAGTCGTTCATCGAAGGTCGATCTTGCCGCATGGGAACGCGCTGAAGCTAGAGCAACGACGGCGCGGCGCGATCGACAGTTTGGAGTGGCAACCGGTCTTCAGCCGATCGCCCAAGCCTGGCGAGATGCTGATCCGGGTCGAAGCCACAGGTTTGAACTTTCGCGACGTAATGTGGGCGCAAGGGCTCCTGTCTGCCGAGACGATGGAGACGGGCTTCGCCGGTGCAACGCTCGGCATGGAATGCTCAGGAACGATTGAGGCGGTCGGAGGCGACGAAGCCGAGTTTACCCAGGGCACCCCGGTCCTAGCCTTCGCGTCCGCTGCCTTTGCGACACATGTGACCGTCGATCGGCGCGCCGTCTTCCCAATCCCTGCGGACATCTCAATCGAGCAGGCGGCGGGCCTGCCAGTAGCGGCATTCACCGCTCGTTATGCGTTGTCGGAAGTCGCTCGGATCGAAGCCGGAGAGACTGTGCTGATCCATGGTGCTGCCGGTGGCGTCGGTCTTGCAGCGATCCAAGAGGCGATGTTGCGCGGCGCCCATGTGATCGCGACGGCCGGACGCCCGGCGAAGCGGCGTCTCTTGCAGGCGTTGGGGGTCGAGCATGTGCTCTCTAGCCGGGATGGCAGTTTCGCTCGCGACCTCATGGAGATCACCGGCGGGCGCGGTTGTGACGTGATCCTAAACACGCTTTCGGGCTTGCAGCTCGCGCGAAGCCTTGAGTGTTTGGCGCCGTTTGGTCGGTTTGTTGAAATCGGGAAACAGGATCTCTACGGCCATGGGCGCGCGACTTTGCGACCGCTCGCACGGAACGGCAGCTTTCACGTGGTGGACGCCGATCAGCTGATGGCAGCGCGACCAGATCTGGTCCACCGTCTCGTCAGCAGTTGGCTCGATGATCGCGCCGCAGGCAGACTGGGTCCACCATCGCCCTATACCGTGTTTTCAGCCGAGAATGCGATTGACGCGTTCAGGCTGCTGCAATCCGCAGGCCATCTTGGGAAAGTGATTGTGCGATCTCCACTTAACGCACTGCAAGAGATCGGATGTGCCAAGGGATCAGCGGGTCGTTCGGGGCAGGTTGAACGCGGCGTCGGACACACCCAGCGGGCTAGGCAAGTGTCTACGCGCGCTGGCGCCAATCTGTCTCCCAATCCATCGCAGCCGTCGTTAGCAGGATGCATCGACGCCCGCGGGGAATGGCTCATTCTGGGCGGGACTGGAGGAATTGGGCTCGCTTTGGCTGAGCGTCTTGCTCATCGAGGCGCGCGACGGCTTTGGCTGGTGTCGCGGCAAGGCGGCAATCAACTGTCGATAGAGCGCGTCAGGGCAAGGCTTGAGAAGTTTGGCACCGAGCTCCGCGTTCACTCTGCTGATGGCTCAGATCTGAATGCAATGACCGCGTTGATGCGAGAGATTGAGTCTTCCGCACGGCCGGCTGGGGCATCGGCACTAACGGGCGTCGTGCATGCCGCGATGCAGCTCGATGATGCGCCACTCGCCACGTTAACGGCAGAACGGGTGGATCCCGTTCTGAAGGCGAAGATCGATGCGGCTATGGTCCTCGATCGGATCACCCGGCATCTGAAGCTCGAGCATTTTGTGCTCATAGGCTCTATCGCCGCCCGAATCGGCAATCCGGGCCAAGCGGCCTATGCGGCTGCGAACGCGGCGCTCGATGGATTGGCAAAGACCCGGCATGGCGAAGGGCTTCCCGCACTATCAATCGCACTCGGGCCCGTCGGCGATGTAGGCCATCTCGCAGGCGATGACACGCTCTCAAAGCGCGTTGCGCGGCAGGCAGAGCAGGCTCTTGGTGCCCCACTTCTGCCAATCGACGATGTGCTCGACACGATTGAGCTCCTGCTCGACGATCCAACCGGTTCTCCTGTGCGGGCGATCATGCCAGCAAGCAGCGGGCTGCGTTCAGGCGTCCTTCCAATCGCAGACAGCAACATGTTCTTCCCTGTTCGGCTGAAGCCGCTGGGCGATGAAACTACTGGCGAGAGCTTCGCGGAAGCCAAAGAAGTCGCCAGTCAACTACGGGTGTTGCCACGTGCAGAGAGGCTCAAGCGGCTTGAGCGCCTCCTGACCAGCGAGGTCGGTCGTATTCTCCGTCTACCGATAGCCGATATCGCGCCGCATCGTCCGGTAGCGGATCTCGGTTTGGACAGCCTGATGGCGATGGATCTGAGAACGACACTGGCCGACGAGTATCGGCTACCCGTTCCCGCAACTGCTTTGGAGGCCGCTACCAGCATCGCCGACCTATCGGCGGCTATCTCTGCGGCGCTCGGCGATGAGAAGAATGTGCGGTCATCCGAGACGGCATCCGCAAAGCTTCCGGGGGACATACAGCAATCGGAAAACAAACCGACCCAAAATGCCGCCAGCGTAAACTCAAAAGAAGCAGACAACCGAGCGGCACGCAAGAATGAAACGGAGCACCGCGCCACGGATACTGCTGAGTTGGTGGCTATTCTCTCTCTCCTACATGGTGCCAGCCTAGAGGGAGCCACGACTGCACAGTTAGCTCAACAGGATCCTGGGGCAGCGGATCCTTTGAAGAACGCTGATGGAAGTGATGTGCCGAGACTAAGCGCAGGTGCCCTTCGTCCCCTTCAAGCGAGCGGAGGATGAGTTCCATGGGTGCTAGCGTAACCCCTGCCGTGTCTGCGCAAGGCGACGAGGCCTTGTTGGCGTCACTGCGCGCTGGGCGTGGTCCCACGCCCTCCCAAAAGCCGTCGGTTGCGGGTTCTTCCGCCGAAGAGAGCGTTTCTCCGTGCTTCGATGAGCTCCAGGAGCTTCAGACGATCCGATTGCAGCAGCAGGTGCTCCGTCGGTTTGGCCTTACCTCACCATTCTTCAGAAGAGTGGATGGCCAGCCCGGACCCACGACCGTTGTAGAAGGACGGGCAGCCACCCGTTTTACTAGTTATGACTACCTGGGTCTGAACGAGCATCCGGCCATGCGCGCCGCCGCAGTAAACGCCATCCATCGCCATGGCGTCTCCCCCGGTGCAAGCCGGCTGGTCGGTGGTGAGCGGGAGGAGCAGAGGGCGCTCGAGGAGCGCCTCGCTCATCTCTACGATGCTGAAGATGCCATCGTGATGGTCTCTGGGCATGCTACTAACGTCACGGTTCTCGGCACGCTCCTTGGCTCGAACGATCTGATCTTAATCGACGCGCTCGGCCACAACTCGACGTTTGAGGGTGCCCGATTGTCAGGCGCCGCGCGGCGTACGTTCCCGCACAACGATCTCGATCGGCTCGATGCGTTGTTGAGCGCTGAACGTCACCGCCATCGTCGCGCGTTGATCGCGGTCGAAGGGCTCTACTCCATGGATGGCGATTGCCCTGATCTCAACCGACTGGTGGAGATCAAGGAACGCCACGACGCTTGGCTGATGGTGGACGAGGCGCATGCACTCGGGGTCTTGGGCGCCACGGGCCGCGGCCTTCATGAAGCGGCGGGGATCGATCCCTCAGCGGTCGACATTTGGATGGGAACGCTCTCGAAGACACTGGCCGCGACCGGCGGCTATATCGCCGGCAGCCGTGCGCTTATCGATCTGTTGCGCCACACCGCACCCGGCTTCGTCTTCTCGGTGGGGCTGGCGCCGGTGCTTGCGGCTGCGGCGACGACTGCGCTCGACGCGATGCTGGAGGAGCCCGAGCGTGTCGCGCGCCTTGCGGTGAATGGCGCGCATTTGCAGAGGGCTGCCGTGGCCGCTGGGCTCGACACTGGGACAAGCCTTGGCCTCGCAGTCGTGCCTGTCATCCTAGGCAACTCGCTCAAGGCAGTCGCATTGTCGGCTCAGCTTGCCGAGGCCGGCATCGAGGTCGCCCCGATTGTGCACCCCGCCGTGCCGGAGCGCTCAGCCCGGCTGCGCTTCTTCGTGACTTCGGAGCACGAGCCCGCACAGATCGACCGCGCGATCGCACTTACGGCGGAGCGCGCATCGGGCCTTGACGAGTGGTACGCGAACGCTCTCGCGAAGCTGAACACTGGAGATTCTTAGTCGGTGGCGGCGTTGGCCTCGGCGACGACTGCGACAGCGTCACCTTCTGAGGCGATGCGTGTCGCGAAAGGCCGGGCGCAGAAGTCGGAAAGCCTTGGTGGCAGCCGGGACCCGAGCCAAGCGAGCGCCGCGAGACCCGCTGGGAAGGTTACAAGGGCGTCGCCGCGCGCGACCCCGCGTACGATCCGCCGAGCAGCGTCTTCTGCCGAGACCTCGAATGGGCGGGCGCCGAGATGGCGTGCGGACATTGGGCTCGTAACAAAGCCCGGGCTCACGATAGTGACACCCACGCCGTGCTGTGCGAGCGCGCCCCGAAGCGCCGTTCCCCAGGCGCGCAGCGCAGCCTTGCTCGCGCTATAGGCCGGCATGTCGGGCAGTGGACGGTGCGCGGCCAGCGACCCGATCAACACGATTCGGCCACCGCCTCGCGCGCGCATCGGCGCAAGCAGCGGCTCGACAGCGTTCGCCGCGCCGAACACGTTCACGTCGATGATACGGTGGAGGGTGCCTGGGGCCTCTGGTCGGTCGCCGTCGGTCGCCGTCCCCGCGCTTTGTCCAGCGGCGGCGATCACGAGATCCACGGGCGCACGCTTGTCCGCCCCGTCGAGCAGCCGCGCCATCGCCGCGGTATCCGTGACATCGCAGGCCGCAACCTGGACCGAGGCTCCTTTTGATCGAGCGGCCTTCGCGGTGGCTTCAAGGCGGTGCAAATCGCGACCAATCAACAGCATCGTAACCCTGTTCGATGCAAGCTCTGACGCGAGGGCCCGGCCGACGCCGCCCGATGCACCGGTGAGCACGAGGGAGCGCCACCATCGACCATTCTGTTTCATCCTCGCCGCTCCTTCGTGAGCACTCTGCGGATCGGGCCGCGGCGCTTGGACCGTCACCGCGGTCGGCGTCTCTCGTTCGCCTCCCAGCGGTGGGCGGGTCTGGTCGTTCGGCGGCATCGCACCGCACTGTCCTTTTCCTGCAGGGCCCGGCCTCGACACTCTGGTCGCAGATCGCAGCGCGGTTCGAGGAGCGGGGCCACAAGACGCTCCGTGTCAATCTCTCCTTCGGCGACTGGCTCTTTTGGAGAGGTCGCCGAGGGATCAATTATCAAGGCAGCCTTAAGAATTGGGAAACCTGGCTCGAAGCTTTGATGCGCCGAGAGAACGTGAGCGACGTGCTCTATTTCGCCGACCGGCTGCCATACCACCGCATTGCTGCTGCGGTGGCCGAACGCCTCGGGGCCAGGGCCTGGGTGGTCGAGAACGGCTATCTGAGGCCTGATTGGCTCACGCTCGAACCCGTCGCCATGGGCCGCCATTCGCGGTTCACTCGCGATCCTGAAACGATCCGCGCACTTGCCCGGGGATGTCCCATGCCGTCCTTCGCGCCGCGCTATCCGGTGCCGTTCCGGGTCGAGGCAACGAACGAGGTCGCGTTCAACTTGGCCCATGTCCTCGGGCGCGCGCTTTTCCCACGATATGTGAGCGACAAGGCCGTCGCACCGGCGATCGAGTATCTCGGTTGGCTGCCGCATCTCGCGCTGGCTGCGCGGCGGAGGCGCGAGGCTGAGAGCGTTGTTTCTGCTGCGACATCTCCGGGCGCACCGCCCTTCTGGCTCGTCGCTCTGCAGATGGAGACCGACTATCAGATCCGCGCCTCCAGCGACTTTAGCGGTCAGGCCGAACTCCTAGAGCTTGTGATCGGCTCCTTCGCCAGACGGGCGGAGCCTTCCGCGCGGCTCGTGGTGAAGATCCACCCCTTCGACAACGGCCTGATCTCCTGGTCGCGTGTGGCGAAGCGGTTTGCGAAGCAGTTCGGTGTGACTGGGCGCGTCTCCGTCATCCGCGGTGGAAATCTCGATCGCCTTGTTCGAGCGGCGCGCGGTCTCGTCACGATCAACTCCACAACTGCCGTTCACGCGCTGCGGATCGGATGCCCGGTGATCGCCCTTGGCGACGCGATCTATGATTTGCCCGGCCTCACGCATCAATCGGGGATCGAACGCTTCTGGGGTGCAGCGGAAGCACCGGATCGTTCGTTCTTCGAGGACTGGTGCCGGGCGCTCGCGGCGGAGATCCAGGTGCGCGGCTCACAAATGAACCCGGAAGGCAGAGCCGCGGCGGCCGAGGAAATTGTGAGGCGGATCGAGGCGGCACACCGTTATTGGAGGCTCTATGACGACGAGCCCGAAGCGGACGCCGTTGAACCGCCGACGACTTCTGCCGAACCGATCTCGCCTCAGCGCCGAGCGGGTGCAGCATGAACAGATGGCGCTCGGCGGCGCCGACCAGGTGGTCCCGCTAGGGCGCTACAGCCTGGAACTAAGTCACAACGCGTAGGGTAGCGGGTCGAGAGACTGTCTGGCCGTCGTGAGATAGGGAAGGCCCCTGAAACGGAGCCCTCGCAGATGCGATCGGATCAGCGGTCGGCAGTCAACGGTCGGCGGCGACGGTGACGCTGATCATGCGGTCCGGATCGGTGACGGAGCCGGATCGGCCGACGCCGCGTTTGATGTTGTCGACATGCTCCATGCCGTCGATGACCCGGCCCCAGACGGTGTACTGGTTGTTCAGGAAGTGGCCTTCCTCGAACATGATGAAGAACTGGGAATTGGCCGAGTTCGGATCGTTCGTGCGCGCCATACCGACGACGCCGCGATCGAACGGTAGGTTCGAGAACTCCTGCCCGAGATCTGCCTTGGAGGACCCGCCGGTGCCCGGCGTGCCGCGTCCCCAACCTTCCTCCATGTCGCCGTATTGCACATCGCCGGTCTGCGCCATGAAGCCCTCGATCACGCGATGGAAGGCGACGTTGTTGTACTCGCCGGCCCGCGCGAGCTCCTTGATCCGCGCGACATGGTTGGGTGCCACGTCCGGCAACATCTCAACCACGACATCCCCGCTCGTGAGCGCAATGATGAGCGTGTTTTCGGGATCCTTGATCTCCACGGCACGTACCTCCGACGTGAGAGTTGCAAGCGCCAGACAAATGGCGCCGATGCGGGCGATGAGCTTCATGGGATGACCTCTTGGGTGCAGCTCGGTGCAGGCTCGAGCGTCTGCCTAGCGGGCGGACTGCGCCGCGTCCAGACGCGCCTCCTGCAAGGTCCCGAACTTGGATTGGAGCCGCCGGGCGACTTCCGGCGTGACGAATTGGCCGATATCGCCGCGCATCCGGGCGATCTCTTTGACCAGCTTCGAGGCGATTGCCTGATGCTGAGCCTCGGCCATCAGGAACACCATCTCAATATCGTCGTTGAGGGCGCGGTTCATACCGACCATCTGGAACTCGTACTCAAAATCGCTGACGGCGCGCAGGCCGCGAATGATCACCTGCGCACCGACTTCCTCGGCAAACTGCATCAGCAAGTTCTCGAAGGGGCGGACCAAGATCTCGGTCCCGGTCGCCATGCTGATCGCCGACGCTTCGGCCTCGAGCATCTCGACACGCTCTTCCAACGTGAAGAGCGGCCCTTTGTCCCGATTGATGGCGACACCCACGACCAGCCGGTCGACGAGCTTCGCCGCGCGGCGGATCACATCGATATGGCCGAGAGTGACCGGATCGAAGGTTCCGGGATAAAGACCGGTTCGCATGGGCTGGCTCCCCTTGCTGCGCAGGCGGCAGGCAACGCTGGCACGCGCCGCGGGTCAAGGGCGCGCGGGTGAATTGTTGATATGCCGCCGGGCGGCAGGGTTCAGACTTCAGCCGCTCAGCATCGTGGCCATCGCCTCGTTCTCGGCATTGAGCTCGTCGATCCGCGCCTTCACGACGTCGCCGATGGACAAGAGCCCCGCAAGCTCGCCATTCGCCATGACCGGCATGTGACGGAACCGACCATTGGTCATGCGCTGGAGCACATTGATCGCCTCGTCATCCGGCGTGCAGGCTTCGACACGCGGGGTCATGACCGCGTCGACGGGCTTCGACAGCGCCTTCGCGCCCTCGCTGCCGATATGGCGCACCACATCCCGCTCCGACACGATGCCGGCGATCGTGCCGCTCGAACTCGTGACGACAAGGGCGCCGATTCCTTTGCCTGCCAACAGGCTGGCAATCTCCGCTACGCTCATCCGCGCTGCGGCAGTCTCGACATGGGTCGAGCCTTTGAGCTTCAGCACCTGAGCAATCTTCATGGCGTTTCCTCTCTCGTTTTGTATCTTTATTCACTGAGGGTGTGATCTGCGGCAATCACTGTCAATTGAACGACGCTATTTCGATGCAACGGTCGGCGACGGAATGGTGGTAGCGCGACGTAGGAGCAGTGTAGGCGCACTGCTTTCGAAAGGAAACGAGATGCGATCTTGGGGAATTCTCGGGCTGGCCGCGGCCGCCGTGATTGGCTTTACGGCCGCGCAGGGACCGGCATTAGCCGATGAGCAGGATTTCAAGACGCCGGGCCCCGCGGCTGAGGCGAATGCGTGGATGCCGGAAGCTCTGGGCATCAACAACAGCGATCGCAGGACGCGCGAGGAAAGGCGTCAGCGGAACCGCGAGCAACGCCAGGGCCGTCGCCAAGAGGGCCGAGAGCAGCGTGGCGAACGGCGTGAGGCCCGGCGCGATCAGCGTCAGGAGCGTCGCCAGGACGGCCGCGAGCGCCGTGAGGACCGTCGCGAGGGCGGTTGGCAACGTCGCCAGGCCCGACAGGATGCGCAGCGCGACCGTCGTGAATTCCGGAACGAACGTCGCGATGATCGCGGGTTCTTCCGCAACGAACGTCGCGACGACCGGCGGGAGTTCCGCGAGGGTCGCCGAGACGATCGCCGTGAGTTCCGCGATGGCCGCCGCGACGATCGGCGGGAGTTCCGGGAGGGGCGTCGCGATGACCGCCGCGACTTCCGGCAGGACCGCCGCAACGACCGACAGAATTTCCGCTGGGACCGTCGAGACGACCGGCGCGACTATCGAGCCGATCGCCGGAACGACCGCTGGGGCTATCGCCAGGGTCGCCGCTATGACCGGCGCGAGAAGTCCTACGATACCGGCCCGGTTCTCATCTTCCGCGGCACCTTCTGGTAGTTCTACCGTCGGCCACTAACGATATCAGGGATCGCCGCGGATCACTCTGCGGCGATCCTTCCTTTTGCAGCCAGAATATCGCGCATATAGCGGCCGGTATGGCTCTCGGGCAGGGTCGCGATGTCCTCCGGCGTGCCATTGCCGATGATCCGCCCCCCGCCATCGCCGCCCTCGGGGCCTAGATCGACGATCCAATCCGCGACCTTGATCACGTCGAGATTGTGCTCGATCACGACGACCGTGTTGCCCTGCTCCACCAGTTCCTGCAGCACTTCTAAGAGCTTGCGCACATCCTCGAAATGCAGGCCCGTCGTCGGCTCGTCCAGGATATAGAGCGTCTGCCCAGTCGCCTTGCGCGCAAGCTCCTTCGAGAGCTTTACCCGCTGCGCCTCACCGCCC
>JBCDFC010000044.1:0-24857 GCA_039178805.1 Pseudomonadota bacterium
GAAGTGGCGGGCATGAAGCTCGAACTCTTCGTGATCTCGTTCGAGAAGGACAAGATGACCTTGCGCGTTCCGACGGCCAAAGCGGCCTCTGTCGGCATGCGCTCGCTGTCGAGCCCGGACCTCGTCGACAAGGCGCTCGAGACACTTAAGGGCCGTGCGAAGGTCAAGCGGGCGATGTGGTCGCGCCGCGCGCAGGAATACGAGCAAAAGATCAACTCGGGCGATCTGATCTCGATCGCCGAGGTGGTCCGCGACCTGTATCGGGCCGGCGACCAGCCGGAGCAGTCCTACTCCGAGCGTCAGCTCTACGAAGCGGCGCTTGAGCGGCTCACGCGAGAGCTCGCAGCGGTCGAGGATCTGTCCGAGAACGCAGCGGCCGAGAAGGTCGATGCGGTCCTCGAAGCCAAGGCTGCGTGAGAGCCATAACTCGGATCAGGGCTGCTCGTCCCTGAGCGAGATCTTCCACAGATGAATGCTCGGCCGCGGGGCACCCTCCGCGGCCGAATGCGTTTGCGCTGACGGGTCGGCGTCGAAGTCGAGCGTTACTTCTAACCGCTCGGGCAGCGGCGTTGGGAGGGGCACGCGCGCTTCGCAACAGGCGCCATCGGGCGACCTGCCGTCGCCGCGCCAGAGTACATCTCCTCCGATACCGATGCGAAATGGTTGTGAGTCTTCAGACGCGCGTGAGAAGGTCAGGCTTAGCATCGGCTTTCGCGCGAATCTTTGGAGCTTTGGCCAAATCTCTAGCCGTGCTCGTAGGCCGTTTGCCCAGACGCCATAGCCATCGACAAGGGCCCATCCCTCACCAAGAAATCGCCCGCCGGTGCGCGCCGGATAGCCGCCATCCGGGATGCGGTGTCCGATGAGGTCATGCCCCGGCAGCGCCAGCGTCGGCAGAAGGCCTGCCGCGCGCTGTGCGATCTCCTCACGCAACGGGCCCTTGGATGGGCAATCATCGGCGCTCGTCTCGATCACACGGCGCCAGACGGCCGCGAGGTCGACATGGGCGTGGCTGCGCACGGCGCTCCATGGGTCGATCATCCGCTGCAGCCGGCTCGGATCGCTTGGCCAGAGATCGGGCGCGCAGGCGAGGTCGGCCGCCCGCTGCCAGGGCCGCGCCATCTCGTCCATCGCGCGGGCCAGCTGCAGATTGGCCTGCATCACGAAGGCGGCGGCACAGCCCATGGCGACGGCCGCGATCCAGCGGAGCGCCTTGGCTTTCGGCAGTGCTGTGAGCGCCAGGACCAGCAGCAGGCAGAGGAACGGCGCTGCGCTGCGACTGTCGAGATAAGCGCAATGACCGCCCTCGAGGCACCAGCGTTGCTGCCGCAGCGCCGCGGCGACAGGCAGAGTGACCAGTAGGACGGCCGCGATTGCATAGAACGCGGTGACGAGGCCTGCGGCGCGCGGCAAGGAGAGGCGCGGCAGCAGGAGCAGCGTTGCAGCACCGGTGAGGAGCGCAGCAGCGGCCGTCATCGCGAGGTCCG
Source organism: Pseudomonadota bacterium (assembly GCA_039178805.1). Classification (GTDB taxonomy): domain Bacteria; phylum Pseudomonadota; class Alphaproteobacteria; order Rhodobacterales; family Rhodobacteraceae; genus Thermohalobaculum. The sequence goes on from JBCDFC010000044.1 coordinate 1,488, forward strand.
AGTAGCGCCAGGCTGGGGCGCCTCCGGAAACAGCGGGCCAACCGATCCCCGCTGCGGCATGGCGGAGCGCCGTCTCCAGCATCGCGAGGGGGCGGCCGGCACCGTCGGCCGAGACGCCGCCATAGTCGCTCGGATGCGTGAGCCGCCACCCAATCACGGCGAGGGCGGCGAGGGTGAGGGACGCGGCCTCCATCCGTGTCGCGGGTCCGCCGGCAAGGGCGCGGAGACGGGCGGGCCAGGCATCCTCGGCGCGCACGATCTGCGCCAACCAGCCGCCACCGATCAGGGCCGCGCCGAAGAGAAGGGCGTATTCGTTCGCCGCGAGCGCCATGGCGAGCAGCGCGCTGATACCGACACGCGTGGCGGTGGTAGAGGTCCGATCCAGCAGCAGAAGCGCGAGGAGGATCGCCGCGAAGGGCACCGTGTTCACAAGCGGGTACGAGGCAGGCGGCAAATGCGGCAGCCCCAGCGGCTGCAGCACGGTGAGGAGCAGAAACAGCATCCCGCCCGCTGCCGCCGACCAATGGCGCGCCACCCAGACGGCCACCAGCGCCGCCACCGCGAGATAGCCCGCTGCGATCGCGATCCGCCCCGCCAGGTTGCCCGACAGCACCGCCCCGACAGCCGTCAGCGGTTGGATCGTGAGCGCGCCGAGGCGGCCCTGAACCTCCAGCACGTCAAGCGTCCAGGCCCAGACAGCGCCCGGTCCCTCAAGCGCGTAGCCGAGTGCCTCAACATCGTCGCCCGAGACGCGGTAGCCGGCGGTGTGGAGCGGGATCTGCAGGGCGGCGAGCGCTAGGAGGCAGACCGCAACCATCGCGGCCCGCACGCGGTCAGACACCGAAAAAACGCCTCAGGATATCCGCATAGATCGTTGTGAGGCCGCGGATATCATCGACGGGCACAGCCTCGTCGATTGCATGCATCCCCTGCCCCACCAGGCCGAACTCGACGACCGGACACATGTCCTTGATGAAGCGCGCATCCGAGGTGCCCCCGCCCGTCGTCAGCAGCGGGCGTTCGAGACAGCGCTCCGTGATCGCCTCGATCACCACCTCCGCCGGGCCGCCCGGCGGGGTGAAGAACGCCTCACCCGAGACTTCCCAATCGATCGAGGCATGGAGGCTCGTCTCCTCGATCTCGACCGCCACGATGGTCTCCGCCCAGACGCGGATCTCGTCGCTCGTCTTCGTGTCGTTGAAGCGGATGTTGAAGACGGCGCGCCCTTCGGCCGGGATCACGTTCGTGGCCGGGTTGCCCACATCGATGCTGGTGAGCGCAAGGGTCGAGGCCGGGAAGTGGGTGGAGCCGAAATCGAGCGGGGTGTCCGCGAGGCGCACGGCGATCCGGGCGAGCGCGGGCAAGGGGTTGGCCGCGTTCTCTGGATAGGCCGCATGCCCCTGAGTTCCCTGCACGCTCATCCGGCCGGTCATTGAGCCGCGCCGCCCGATCTTCACTTGGTCGCCGAGACGGGCGAGGGATGTGGGCTCCCCGACGAGGCAGAAATCCGCGCTCTCCCCGTTCGCACGCATCCAGTCGAGGATCGCGGTGGTGCCATCGGTCGCGCGGCCCTCCTCATCGCCCGTGATCATCAGCACGATGGAGCCTTCGGGCGGGGTCGTGGCGATCACTTCGGCGGCCGCGGCGACAAAGGCGGCGACGCCGGATTTCATGTCGACCGTACCGCGCCCGACGATCCGGCCATCGACCTCCCGCGCCTCGAAGGGCGGGGACGACCAGTCTTCTTCGGCCCCGGTCGGCACCACATCCGTATGGCCGTTGAAGGCGAAGATCGGCCCTTCGCTGCCCCAGCGGGCATGGAGGTTCTCCACACCGCCGCGGCTGATGCGGGTGCAGGCGAAGCCGAGGCCTGTGAGCACCCCTTCGAGGAGTGTGATGGCGCCACCTTCCTCGGGCGTGACGGAAGGGCAGCGGACAAGTTCGATAGTGAGGGCGACGGGGTCGGTCATCGGCGCTTCCTGCGCAGGTCTTCGATGGTTTACTGCGCCTGCAAATCAGCGTCCGCGGCATGCCGCAAGCCCTGCAAACGCAGCGGGGTGTTGCGCATCAGGCAAGAGCAGCGCGCGCTCCATTTGGCAAATTGTTGCGATACGCGACTTTAACGCGATGTTTATCATCTTTTACCAAGTATTGCATCCGTGGGGCGGCAGTAAATCCGCCTGTTTGTGTGACGGGTGACAGAATGGCATTCTTTGAAGAAACCAGCCAGCTTCTGGCTGAAACACTGTCCGGTACCGAGGGTGAGGACGTCTTCGTGTTCTTTCGCGAAGGGCGTGGACACAATCTGGTGCTGGGCGGGGATGGTCAGGATCAGCTTCGCGGGCTCGGCTTTAGCCCGGCATCGGTCGACGCCGGTGGCGCGGCGGATCTGTTGATCCTCGGGACGCGGCTGGACTTGGAGAGCCCGTTCGGGCTCAACGCCGATGCAATCGACAGGATGGCGGTGCTCTACAACTTCGAGCCGGGCGATATCCTATCGATTGCGCGTGGGTCGGTCGGGGCGGAGGCGCCGCTTGAGGCTGTCGATGTCGACGCAGCACCCCTGCCCTGGACGATCGGCCTTTACGACACAGGCGCCGGCACGGTCGTGCTGTCCGAGCAGACGGGCGATCTCGAATGGGACTTCGCGCTGGCCTTTGCTCAGGGGAATGCTGCGGCCGATGTCTTGGCTGAGCGGGAGCCTGCGCTGCTGACACTGACCGAGGCGGACTTCACCGTCTCGCGCGTCGGCGATTTCACGAGCGATGGGGAGACGGTGCTGCTCCGCGCGGGCGAGAGCTTTCCGCAGAGCCAGACCGTGTCGGCGCCGCCTGAGCATGTGCTCGAGGTGCTCTATCTCTACGAGGCGTTGCTCGACCGCGACGGCGCGATCGACACGACCGGCTTCAACTACTGGGTCGATCAGGCTGAGGCGGGGCTTACGGCCTTCCAGATCGGCTGGTTCATGAGCCAGGAGCAGGAGTTCCACGACAAGCTCGGCGATCTCGAAACCCTCTCGCACAGCGATATCGTCGATGGTCTCTACCAGAACGTGCTGGGCCGCTCGGGCGAAGCTGCGGGCGTCAGCTATTGGGAGGGTGTGTTGGCGACGCCCGAGTTCGAGCCCTATCAGGCGGCGGTGTACTTCGCCTTGGCCGATGAGAACGTGGCGCAGGCGGCGGAGTATGTGGCTGGTCTGACCGAGATTTCGGACGGCGTCTGGGACTTCGCCTAAGCGCTTAGTCCTCTCCCCTGAAAGTCGTCACATTGGCGACGATGACCGCGTTCTCGGCGAGGGCGCGGTCCATCAGCTCCCCCTCCGCTTCGAGATCGACGGGCCCCGCATGGTCGGACTGCGTGCCCCAGCTCTCAACTTCCAAGGGCGCGAGGCCCGCCTCGCGGAGGATCGCGACCGTCTCGTCCACGGCCGATTTCTCGGTCTTCGCGGCGCAATAGCAGACTAGGGCGGCACCGGTCGCATCCTCAGGCAAACCATCGCCCTCGGCGCGGCCGACCTCGACCATCAGGATGTAGACCTCGGGCGCGGCTCCGTTGCTCGCCCCGTTGGCATCAGTCACGCAAGAGCTCGTTGATGGAGGTCTTGGAGCGTGTACGCTCATCCACCCGCTTGATGATCACAGCGCAGTAGAGCGAGGGACCAGCGCTGCCATCCGGTAGCGGTTTGCCCGGCAGCGACCCCGGCACGACGACGGAATAGGCCGGGATCTCGCCGATGAAGGTCTCCCCCGTCTCGCGGTCCACGATCTTGGTCGAGGCGCCGATGAAGACGCCCATCGAAAGAACCGAGCCCTCGCGCACGACGACGCCCTCGACCACTTCGGAGCGCGCGCCGATGAAGCAGTTGTCCTCGACGATCACGGGGCCCGCCTGCAGCGGTTCGAGCACGCCGCCGATGCCCGCGCCGCCCGAGATATGGACGTTCTTGCCGATCTGCGCGCAGGAGCCGACGGTCGCCCAGGTGTCGACCATCGTGCCGCTGTCGACGAAGGCGCCGAGGTTCACGAAGGACGGCATCAGCACGACACCCGGCGCGATGAAGGCCGAGCGGCGCACGATGCTGCCGGGGACCGCGCGGAAGCCCGCGGCGCGCCATTGGTTGTCGCCCCAGCCCTCGAATTTCGACGGCACCTTGTCCCACCAGGACGCGCCGCCGGGCCCGCCCGAGATCTGCGCCATGTCGTTGAGGCGGAAGCTCAGAAGTACCGCCTTCTTGGCCCATTGATGGACCTTCCAGGCGCCGTCCGAACCACGCTCGGCAACCCGGGCCTCCCCTGCGTCGAGGGCTGCGAGCGCCATGTCGACCGCCTCGCGAACCGCGCCCGTCGTGGCGCTCGTGACCGCGTCGCGACCCTCCCAGGCGGCTTCGATGGTGCTCACAAGGCTGGGATCGGTGGACATGGGCGCGCTCCTTCTCGGTCCGGGACGCGAGGCTCATAGCGGGCGCGCCGGGCTGCAACAAGATTGGGGGCTGAAGTCTCGGCCTGGGCAGCGGCGACACGGGCGACGTGGTGCGGCGCAGCGAGGCTCGCGCAGCGGCGCAAGTCAGGCTACGAATGGGGGGCGCAGAATAGGGAATGGGCGGTGACCAAAGCCGAAGATCAGCACGGAAGACAGCGGCTCTTTCCATCGGCGGAGATGGATGCCCGCCACGCCACGCAGATTGAGCGGACGCCGCAGACGCTGTCGCCGACCTATCGGTTGGCCTTCGCCGATCCGGACTTCCTGGAGCGTGACGAGCTGCGCCCCGTTCGCCTGCAGCTCGAGCTTTTGAAGCCCGAGATGGAGCTCGATGCGCGCGGCGTAGTGTCGACGGTCGTTATGTTCGGCGGCGCCCGCGTGCCCGCACCAGGAGCGCCCGTCCCGCAAGAGCGCGCCTGGATGGCGAAGTACTATGCGGAAGCGCGTGCTTTCGGCGCGTTGGTCGGTGCCGAATGCCTGCGTCGGGGTGGGCTGGAATTCGTGCTGACGACGGGTGGCGGTCCCGGTGTCATGGAAGCCGGCAATCTGGGTGCCGAAGAAGCCGGCGCGCCGACCATGGGTCTCAACATCGTGCTGCCGCACGAAAGCGCGCCGAACCGGCATGTGACGCCAGAGCTTTCCTTCAACTTCCACTACTTCGCGGTGCGCAAATTCGTGTTCCTGCGCCGCGCGGCGGCGGTGGCGGTCTTTCCCGGCGGGTTCGGCACGTTGGATGAGCTCTTCGAGGTACTGACGCTCATTCAAACGAAGCGAATGACGCCGCTGCCCATCGTCCTTTTCGGTCGCGCCTTCTGGGAGCGGGTGGTCGATTGGCAGGGCCTCGTCGAGGCGGGCACCATCTCCGCGAGCGATCTGTCGCTGTTCGAGATGGTTGAGACCGCGGAGGAAGGCTGGGGCCTGATCTCCGAGAAGCTGGGCGTCACTCCGCCAGCACCATCTCCACGAGCAGGGTCCGCTGCGACGCGTTGAAATTGTCATCCGCGAGGAGCGTGAGCCGCGTCGTGCCGTCGGCGTGGCGCCAGGGGGCGATACCCTCCATGTTGTCGATACCGCTGTCGGGGCCGAAAGCGGCGAGGGGCTCGGGCCTTGTCGGGCCGTCGGGCGCGAGGATCGCCGGAAGCGGCAGGGCCTCGACTAGGATGCTGACGCCGATGGACGGATCGTAGTGGCGGCGGAGGATGTAGAGCCGGCCGTCCGGGCCGATATCGGCGGCCGTGACCCTGTGGGGCGGCGCGAGGCGCAGGTCACGGCGAATGGGCGTCGACCGAGCGTTGAGGCCGCCCTCGAACAAGAACACGGGCGACGCGCCTCCGACCGGTTCCTCGCCAATGGCGATCACGCTGCCCGAACTCGTGCCCGCGCCGAGGTCTGGATTGGGGTCGGATGGGATGGCGGTGAGCGCTTCGAGCCCGCCATTGTTTGCGAGGCCTCGGAATGGTGTGTCGACGCGAACGACCACACCCCCAGCCCCGTACCCTAGGATGCGGTGATCGCGCTCGAAGCTGACGAGCAGCATCTCATCGACCCGAGCCAACGCTTCCGCATCCGCCCGCCGACCCGAGAGCGCCTCTCCCGCCTCATCGACAAGCGGTGTGAGGCGCGTCTCGGTCAGCGGGCGGGTTGCGGCATCCGGCCGGTATCGCGCTTTGAGGAGTGTGCCTCGGTCGGATACGGCAATGAACGGCGCGCCTTCGGCATCCTCGTCCGTGGGCTCGATCAGAAGGCCGGAGAGGCCGCCAAAGGCCGGATGCGAGGATGTGAGCTCCCAGCTTCGCAGGATGCTCACCCCACTGAGGCGATCCGGGTCGAGCGTGACGGGGGTCGCCTCGATCTCAATTGGGCCGGCTACGCTCGCTGAGCAGCCTGTAAGCACGGCCGCCGGCAGAAGCGCTGCCAGTGCCACGATCACCGAGGTTGTGAGACCCGGCCCGGTTGGACCTGGCCCCGTCATCTCAGGACGGTGCGGCAGGCAGCCGGAAGGTCCGCAAGGGTCAGCTCACCGCGCCGTTTCTTGACAACGGTGGTCCCGCTCGAAGGAGGCGGCGGCTCGAACCAGCTCGAAAGCTCACGCCCGCAGCCATCGCCCTCAGGCGGCGGCGCCTGTTCGGTGCAGCCGAGCGCGCCCGCCGGGCAGGAGAGGCGGACGTGGAAATGCGAATCATGCCCCCACCACGGCCTGATTTTTTGCAGCCAGGCGCGGTCGGTCCCTGCGGGCTCCCCCCGGCAGAGCGCCACTTTGATCGCGGGGTTGACGAAGATGCGGGCAACGGCGGCGTCGGACGCGGCGGCGCGGATCAGCGCGTGATGGCCCGGCGTCCAGAGCCCATTCACGTCCCGGCCCGAGGCTGCGACCACGTTGTGGCTGCCGATCTGCTCCCGCTGCGCACGGCTGAGAGGCTCAGCGGAAGGGCGACGGAGCCAGATATCGGCATCGAGCCCGATCTGGTGCGAACGGTGGCCCGTCAGCATCGGGCCACCGCGGGGCTGGCTGATATCGCCCACATAGATCCGGGGCCAGCCGATGCCGAGCGCCTCCTCCGACAGCCGTTCGATGAAGGCGATCATCGCCGGATGGCCCCAGTTCCGATTGCGGCTGAGGCGCATCGCCTGCCAGCCGCGCGCCGTCTCGATCAGGCGCTGACCGCCGGCGAGGCAGCCCTTGGCATAGCTGCCGATGGGGTCGGGCGACTGTTCGCTCGGCCCCGCCGCCGCACCGAAGGCACGCTTCGCAGGCTCTGCCGCTGCCGGTACCGTCCCGAGCGTTGTGGCGAGCACCATACCGAGCCCGAGCGCTGCGAGCCGCCCAACCATCCCGTTTCTCATCGGCCGTCCCCCGAGCGCCAATTCTGTGATCGAGAGTATGCGCAAGGCGCGCCGGTCTGAGAAGCGTGACGCGGGATTATCCTAGTGCGGCGACAGCGACGCGGCCGGCACCTCAGGACGCCGAACGCTCCGCAATTGCGGCGCGCAGCGGGGCCAGGAAGGCATCATCGGGCTCCGCCGCCAAGCAAAGCGCCTTGTACCGGTCCCGCGCGCCCAGCCGCGCCGTCGTGATTGTCGACGCGCCATTGTCGGTGTTGATCCGGAGCTCAACCTTCTCAAGCGCGTTCTGCGGCAGAGGCAGAAGATCGCCCGGCTGCAGCGCGCCCACGGAGCCGAGTGCGTAGGATCCAAGCGGCACGATGCCCGTGACGTTCACTTTCGTCGCCATGACTTGGTTCAGCATGTGCTCGGCCCAGACGCCGCGATTCGCATCGCCGCCCATCTGCGCGTTGATGAGGTCGCGCTTCAGCGGCTCCAGCGTGGAGACCGGCACGACGAAATCGAGGCCGGCGCCGCGCTTATCCTCACCGAAGTGGTAGTTCAGCTTGATCACGAAGACTTCGGAGTTGTCGGGCGCGATGCGCACCATGCCGGGCAGCTGCTCGAACCGCGCGCGCTTGGCCTGGCCGATCGCAGACTTCCCACAAAGCTCGACGATCGCCTCGTCAAAGCAGCGGGCGACGAGATCGACGAAGCGGCCGTAGATCGCGAGATCGATGGCAGTGAGCGAACGGGCGAAGTTCACCTCCTCGAAGCTGCCATCGCCGCCGAGATAGATGTCTAGCACTTTGCCCAGGAGGCGTGGATGGGCCTTGATCAGCCCGGTGCCGTTCTTCGCCGAATAGGTCAGCATGTAGATGGCGGAGGGCGCGCGCAGGCCGCGCAGATAGTCGCCGTGGCGCGCAACCTCATAGCCATAGACCGAGACATCGACGCCCGGACGCAGTTCGGCCCGGGTGCGCGTCGCAGCGATCGACGCGAAGGCGTGGCAGAGCGGGTCCATGGGCGGGAAGCCCACAAGGCGCATCTTTGGCCCGCGCAACTTGCGCGCCAGCACACCGCTTAACGGCACGGTCATCCTGCACCCCACTCCGACGCGGTCTTTACCGCCCGATGAAGGCCTAACGACCAATCCTTGCGGATTGCTGAAGCGGGCGCGCTAACCCCCTTCTAACCGACCATGGCGTACGCCCGCCCCGAGACGCGCAAATGGGGGATAGCGTGAGCGAAGAGCAAGGCGGACTCGTCATCAAACGGCCGAAGAAGGTCGTCGCGGGGGAGCATCACTCCTCCGCCTGGAAAGTTGCCTATGCGGATTTCGCGACCGCGATGATGGCGTTCTTCCTGTTGCTCTGGCTGCTGAACGCCACGTCCGACGATCAGCGCAAGGGGCTCGCGGATTATTTCGATCCGGCCATCCCGCTTAGCCCCGTCTCGGGCGGGGGCGATGGCATCATGGGCGGGCGGGACCTGTTCCAGCCGACGCCACAGGCCGGATCGGTGCGCGAGGGTGTGCGCCCGGAGACGCGCGATGCCTCGCCCGGCGCGGATCTCGGCCCGGAGACCACCTCGCCCGCTGGGCCCCAGCGCCCCGGCCTTACCGATAGCCGCATGGCCGGCACCCTGCCCGGCGTACCGCAGGACACAGGGCCTGGGCGGGCGGACGGGCTCGAGCCGCAGCGGGAGAACGAGGAGGCGGCCGAGGCGTTGGAGGAAGCGCTCCGCAATCAGTTCGCGACGGCTGGGTCGGATGTCGAGCGGGCGGGCGAGCATCTTTCGGTCAGCCTCGAGGCCGATGGGTTGATCATCGAGCTTGTGGACATCCTCGGGGAGCCGCTCTTCGCCACCGCCTCCGCGCGACCGGAGCCCGTGCTGATTGAGCTGATGGGGCTGCTTGCGCCGATGCTGAACGAGACGATGAACCCGCTCGAAGTGATCGGGCACACCGATGCGCGGCCCTTTACGGGCGCGGATTACACCAATTGGGAGCTGAGTGCCGATCGGGCGAATGCGGCGCGGCGGTTGCTGATCGATGCCGGGCTCGCGCCGGGGCGCTTCGAAGGGGTGATCGGACGCGCCGCGAGCGAGCCGCGCGCCGAGGATCCGCTGGCGCCCGAGAACCGGCGCATCGCGATCAAGCTTTTAACCATGCCCCGTTAGGCGGCCTTAAGCCGACGACGTCATCATGACCCGCGACACGGCATCCGTGACACGGGACCCGCGACAGGGCGCCCGCGGCGGGCCAGCCAGTTTCGAACACCCAGAAGGAGACAACCTTGACCCTTTCCTCATCGCTCAGCGCCGGCGTGGCCGGGCTGCAGGCCAACGCGACGCGGCTCGCGGTCATTTCCGACAACATCGCGAATTCCTCGACTGCCGGCTATCGCCGCGGCGATGTGGACTTCAACTCGCTCGTCCTGCAGGAAAGCCGCCTCGGCAGCTACTCCGCCGGTGGCGTGCGCGCGCAAACCTTCCGTGAGGTATCCTCCTCCGGCACGCTGATCGGTTCCTCGAATGCGACGGATATCGCCGTTTCGGGCCGCGGCTTCCTGCCCGTGACGACCGAGGATGCGATCGGCCTGCCGGCCAATGAGCGGCCGTTCCTGCTCACACCGACGGGCGGCTTCGATCGGAGCGCGAGCGGCCATCTCGTGACCCGCTCCGGCCTCGCCCTGACCGGCTGGCCCACGGATGTCGAAGGCAACCTGATCGGCAACGTGGTGCGCGACAGCCCGAACGATCTGGAGCCGGTGCAGGTCTCGCAGTTCCTCACGATCTCCGACCCGACGACGGCGGTGCGGCTCTCGTTGAACGTGCCCGCCGCGGACACTGTGGCAGGCTCCGCCGGGGCGCCCTATAGCACAGTCGTCGAATACTTCGATGGCGTCGGACGGCGGGAGGAGCTGACGGCGGTCTTTACGCCGACAGTGCCGGCAACGGGGACGAGCGACACCTGGACACTCGATTTCTTCGACAGCGCCGGGGCCGACCCGTCGGTCGCGCTCGACAGCCTGACGCTGACCTTCGATTCGAGCCGGACCGGGCGCGGCGAGCTCGCCACCGTCACGGCCGGCACCAGCCCTTACGATCCGGCCACAGGGATCCTGACGCTGACGGTCGATGGCGGGCCGATCGAAGTCTTCATCGGCAGCGACACCGTCGATGGCGGCATCACGCAGATCGACGCGGGCTTCAGCCCGATCGCGATCGAGGCCAATGGCTCGCCTGCGGGCAACCTCTCGAACCTCGAGGTCGATTCGCAGGGTTTCCTGAGGGGCGTCTACGACACGGGCCAGGTCATCACGCTCTATCAGATCCCGGTCGTCGATGTGCCGAACCCGAACGCGCTGAACGCTGAAAACAACCAGACCTTCTCGCTGTCGGCCGAGTCGGGGCGTCCCTTCTTGTGGGATGCCAACACCGGACCCGTGGGGGGCGTCGCGGGCTTCTCCTTGCAGGAGAGCACGGTCGACATCGCGCGGGAGCTGACGGGCCTGATCGAGACGCAGCGCGCCTATTCGTCGAACGCAACCGTCGTCCAGACCGTGGACGAGATGTTGCAGGAGACGACGAACCTGAAGCGATAGCGCGGGCTAGGGTCACGCTGGAACGGGGCCGGAACGGGGCTGGGGAGCTGAGCCATGAGCATATCTGGGGCAATTTCGTCAGCACTGAGCGGGCTGGCGGCGAATGGGCGGCAGCTATCCGTCACCTCGGGCAACATCGCGAACGCGCTTACCGAGGGCTTTGGCGCTCGCGATGTCACGCTCAGCGCCCGATCCGAAGGGGGCGGCGTGCGCGTCGTCTCCGTCGGCCGCAGCCTCGATCCGGCCCTGACCGGGCTGCGACGCGAGGCGGATGCGGATGCGGCGGAGGCCAGTGTGCTCGCGGAGGGCACGGCCCGCCTCTCCGACGCTTTCGGCGTGCTCGGCGGTCCGCTGCCGGGCCTTTTCGAACAAATGACGGCTTTCGAGAACGCGCTTTCAGCGCTCGCCGACACGCCTGAATCGGCACCACGCCAGGGCGCGGTCCTTGAAGCCGCCCAGCGCCTTGCGACAGGGTTCAACGACGCCTCGCGCGCGGCCGCATCGGTGCGCGAGGATGCCGACACTCAGATCGGCGATCTCGTCCGGCGCACGAACGCGGCGACCGAGGAGGTGGCGGCGCTCAACCGCGCTATCGTGCGGTCGGATGCAACGGGCCGAGAGACGGCAGCGCTCGTCGATCGGCGCGAAACCCTGATCGATGAGATCTCGGCAACCCTGCCCGTACGCGTTACGCCGCAAGACGACGGTAGCGTGACGCTGAGAACGGCCGAGGGCGTGTTTCTGGCCGGTCTAAACGCACGCGAGATCGCCTTCACGCCGACCCCCGTGATCGGTCCGGAAATGGTCTATGACAATGGTGCGGGCGCACTCTCGGGCCTCAGCGTCGCCGGCGTCGACATCACGCCGGGCGGGCCAGGCGCGCAGTCGGTGAGGGGGGGCGCCCTCGCCGGCGCCTTCGCGCTCCGCGACACGGTTGCGACCGATTTTGCAGCAGGCCTCGACGCCTTGGCCGAGGAGCTTGTCACCCGTCTTGCCGACCCGTCCGTCGACCCAATGCTCGCACCCGGCGCCCCTGGCCTCTTCACCGATGCAGGCGGGGCGCCGACCGCGCCTGCGACGCCGGGGATCGCCGGTCGCCTTGCCGTGAACGCCGCCGTCGACCCGAGCCAGGGCGGTGAGCTTTTCCGCCTCCGCGACGGAATCGGCGCCGCCGCCCCGGGCCCCGTGAGCGATGACAGCGTCCCTCGCGGCCTGATCGACGTCCTCAAGGTCGCCGCACCCTTCCCAGGCGCCACGGCAGCCCCAGGCACGCTGTCGCTCTCGAACCGGATCGCAGCCCTGGGCGAGGCGGCAGCCACCGCCCGCGTCGCGGCCGACACCGATCTTAGCGCCGCTTCCGCAGCCCGCGGCGCCCTAGCCGGGGAGGAGGCTGCCCTCCTCGGCGTCGACACCGATCGCGAGCTGCAGAAGCTGATCGAAATCGAGCAGGCCTATGCCGCCAATGCGCGCGTGATCAGCACGGCGGAGGCGATGTTGGACGAGCTTAGGAGGATCGGATGAGTTTCCCTTTCGAGACCGGTTTTCCCGCCGATCGCGGCGTGGCATCGCGGGTCCGTCAGTCGACGGCCCTCCGCGCTGAGCTCGAGCGGCTGCAGACGGAGACGGTCACTGGCCGCGCCGCCGATCCGGCGGCATCGCTCGGCGGGCGCACGGCAGAGGCCCAGCGCCTCGAAGCAGCACTTGGTGCCCTCGAAGGCTATGAGAGCGCTGCGGGTCTGATGGCAAGCCGCGCCTCCGCCCAACAAGACGCGCTCTCGGCCGTTCGGTCGGCGACCCAAACACTGGTGGACCAGGCGCAAAGCGCCGTGAATTCAGGCTCCTTCACCGGGCTCTCCGTGGCCGAACCCGCTGCGCGCCAGGCGCTTGAGGCCACGGTATCGGCCCTCAACGCGCGCTTCGCCGGGCGCGCGCTCTTCGCGGGGAACGCGGGCGACGGTCCGGCGCTCGCCTCCGCCGCCGACATCACCGCCGCCGCGACGACCGCCATCGCCGGTGCTCCGGATGCGGCCACGGCCGATGCGTCGGTGCGCGCGCTCTTCGACACGACGGGCGGCACTTTCGACACGAGCTTCTATGTGGGTGGCGCAGGGGACGCCGCCGCAGCGGGCATCGCTCCGGGGGAGACGGCGCGGCTCACCCTCAAGGGCGATGACGACGCCTTCCGCGCGGTCCTGCGGGAGATGACGGCGCTCTTCTCAGCGGTCGGCGGACCCGGCAGCGCGGAGGAGAAGCGCGCGCTCGTTTCCGACGCGACGAACGGTCTGCGCACCGCCCTCGACGATCTGGCCGAGGCGGCGGGCACGCTCGGCGTCACCGAACAGAGGATCGAGGCTGCGCGCACCCGAAATGCCGCCGAAGAAACCGTGCTGAACGAGGCGCTTACGGGCCTCGTGGGCCGCGATCAGTTCGAGGCCGCAGGGGCCCTACAAGCGACCGAGATTGCGTTGGAGACGCTTCTCGTCACCACGGCGCGCATCTCTAACCTCAGCCTGACGCGGTTCCTGTGACGCTCGCTGCACGCCTAGTCGCCAATGCATGCGAGGCGCTCCGCCGGCACGGCGGCGCGGCCTCGACCGTCCTCCTCGCCGCAGGTCTCGCGGTTGCAATGGTCACCGACGCCACCGCCGCGCCGCGCATCAAGGACCTCGTCGAAATCGAAGGCGTACGCGGCAACGATCTCGTCGGCTACGGTCTCGTCGTCGGCCTCGACGGTACGGGCGACGGGATCCGCAACGCCCCCTTCACCGAGGAGGCGCTGTCGAACCTCCTCGAACGCCTAGGCGTCAATGTCTCGGGCGAGGATTTCCGCACCAGAAACGTCGCGGCCGTCATCGTCACGGCGACACTCCCTCCTTTCGCGCGTGCCGGTAGCCGGATCGATGTCGGCGTCTCCGCCATCGGCGACGCACAGAGCCTGCTGGGCGGCACACTCATCATGACCCCCCTCAACGCGGCCGACGGTCAGATCTACGCGGTCGCCCAAGGGCCGATCTTGGCGAGCGGCTTCGGCGCGGCAGGTGAAGCGGCGGTCGAGGTCACGGGCGTGCCGACAGCCGGCGGCATTCCCGGCGGCGCTCGGGTCGAGCGGGAGGTTAGCTTCAGCTTCGCGACGATGCAGGAGCTACGCCTCGCCCTTCGCGAACCGGATTTCACAACCGCCGCCCGCATCGCAGCCGGCATCAACCGCGCGTTCGGCCGCGAGGTGGCGCGAAGCGACGATCCGGGAACCGTCCGCCTCTCGATCTCGGCCGCCGGCATGGCACCGGCCCAGGCGATCGCCCGCATCGAGAACCTCAATGTCGCACCGGCGATGAAGGCCCGCGTGGTCGTCGACCAACGCTCGGGCACCATCGTCCTCGGCGCCGATGTCAAGATCAGCCGCGTCGCCGTGAGCCAGGGCAACCTCACGATCCGTGTCGAGGAACGGCCGCTCGCCGCACAGCCGAACCCCTTCGCGGAAGGCGAGTCCCTCCTCCTCCCCCGAACGGATCTCCTGATCGACGAGGGGGCGGAGAACCGCCTCGCCCTCGTGGAGGGCAATGTCACGCTCGCCGATCTCGTCTCCGGGCTAAACGCGCTCGGCGTCGGACCGCGCGACATGATCGACATCCTGAAGGCGATCGACGCCGCTGGCGCTCTGCACGCCGAACTCCTTGTCAACTGAGGACGAAGGCCAGACACCGCGCGCCCGGCGCGCCGCGCCGCTCGTCCGGCCCTTCCCCCTGGGTCTCTCCGATGAGGAGAGGCCCAGGGGGAAGGGTCACTTAGCGATAAGAACCGATAGGAGCCATGTTCACTCGAGTTCTGGGAACACGGGTTCATCGAGCAACTCGAGATCCCAGCCGAAGAGTGACCAGGTCCGGGCCATATGGGGCGGCAGGGGCGCCGAGACGGTAAAGGGCGCGCCCGTCGCCGGATGCGGCAACGTCAAGCGCCAGGCGTGGAGATGGAGCTTCCGGCTAACCGCCTGGCCCAGGCTCGCCCCCCAGCCATCGCCCGCATTCTCCTGACTGCGCCCGCCATATTTCCCATCGCCCGCGACGGGGGTGCCGAGCGCCGCCATATGCGCGCGAAGCTGATGCGTCCGCCCCGTCACCGGGCGCAGAACGGCCCAGGAGGCGCGCCCACCAGCGCTCTCGACCACGCGGTAATCGGTCCGGGCATGCCGCGCCGAGCCGTGGGCTGCAACCGCGTCCGGATGCACGATCTGCATCCGCTCTGAACCCGCACCGCCCGCCTTCTCCAGACCGTAGCGCACAGTGCCAGCGAGGGGCTTCGGTCGGCCCGCCAAGGCCGCGAGGTATAGCTTCTCCGTGGTCCGCTCACGAAATGCCCGGGCGAGCGCAACCGCCGCTGCCCCGGTACGCGCGAGCACCAGCACGCCCGACGTGTCGCGGTCGAGGCGATGCACGAGCCGCGGATCGTCATCGCGCCCGAAGCGAAGCGCCGAAAGTGCAGCGCCGAGATGCCGTGTTTGCCCGGTCCCGCCCTGCACCGCGAGCCCGGGCGGTTTGTCGAGGACGAGGAGATGATCGTCGCGGAAGAGCACGGCAGCGCGCAGGCTCTCCGCAAGCGCCGTATCCTTGGCCATCGCCTCGCGAACGCGTGGCGCCACCCGCTCGGCCGAAGCCGCGGCAGGGTCTTCGGCCATCGGCGGCACGCGCACCGTCTGCCCCGGCCCGACACGGGTGGCCGCCCGCACGCGCCCGCCATCGACGCGAACCGCCCCTTTTCGGCAAAGTTTCTCGAACTGCCCCTGGCTCACCTGCGGAAAACGCCGCCTGAACCAGCGGTCGAGCCGCTGCTCCGCCTCGTCATCTGCGATTGTGAGATGCTGCACCCCGCTCATGCGAGGAAGCGCCGCGCGAGGAGAAGGCCAAGCGCGAGACCACCGACCGAGAGCAGGACGGAGCCCGCGACGTAAGCCGCACCCAGCGCGATTCTGCCGCGCTCGAAGAGATAGAGCGTGTCGAGCGAGAAGGCCGAGAAGGTCGTAAAACCGCCAAGCACCCCGGTCATCATGAGGGGGGCGAAATGCGACCAGGCGCCCGGCCGCTCGAGCAGCACCACCGCGACGAGACCCATCGCGAAAGAGCCCAGCACATTCACGATCAGGGTGCCGAGCGGCAGACCCGGGACGTGGTGGAGCGCCCAGGTGTTGACGAGGTAGCGGAGTGCTGCGCCAACCGCGCCGCCGGCTGCCACCAAGGCGAGCTTCTCGATCATCGCGCGTCCCCCCGCGCCACGCGACGTTCGGCGAACCAGGCCATGCGCTTGGCGAGCTCACGCTCAAACCCGCGCGCGACCGGGGCGTAGAAGGCCGGTCGCTCCATGCCGTCCGGGAAGTAGTGCTGGCCCGAGAACGCGTCCTCGGCATCGTGGTCGTAGGCGTAGCCCTTGCCGAAGCCCTGCTCCTTCATGAGCCGGGTCGGCGCGTTCAGGATATGGGCGGGCGGTGCGAGATGACCGGTCGCCTTCGCCGCCGCCAACGCCGCACCCCAGGCCGTGTAGACGGCGTTCGACTTCGGCGCGAGGGCGAGATGCACGACCGCTTCGGCGAGGGCGAGATCGCCTTCCGGGCTGCCGAGCCGCTCAAAGGTCTGCCAGGCCGCGATGCAGTGGGCGAGCGCGTCGGGCTCGGCCAAGCCGATATCCTCCGCCGCCATCCGGGTGATCCGGCGGGCCAGGTAGTTCGGGTCCTCCCCAGCCTCGATCATTCGGGCGAGCCAGTAGAGAGCCGCGTCCGGGTCCGAACCGCGCACCGATTTGTGGAGCGCCGAGATGAGGCCGTAATGCCCGTCGCCCGATTTGTCGTAGACGGGCGCGCGGCGGGTGACGCGCGCGGCAAGCGTCGCCGCATCGATCGTCTCGGGGCCAAGGGTCGCCGCCTCTTCTGCCAAGGTCAGGAGCGCGCGGCCGTCGCCCGCCGCCATCTCGATCAGCGCAGCGCGCGCGTCTTTGTCGAGCGGTAGCGGCCCGATCTCGGCCTCGGCGCGGGCGAGGATGGCAACGAGGTCCTCGGTCGACAGCGGCGTGAGGCGGAGGACCTGCGCGCGGGAGAGGAGCGCCGCGTTGAGCTCGAAGGACGGGTTCTCGGTCGTGGCGCCGACGAGCGTGATGACCCCGCTCTCCATCTGCGGCAGGAACGCATCCTGCTGCGCTTTGTTGAAGCGATGGATCTCGTCGACGAAGAGGAGGGTGCCGCGGCCCTGCGCGTGCCGGAGCCGGGCCGTCTCGAACACCTTCCTCAGTTCTGCGACGCCCGTGAAGATCGCGCTGATCTGCTCGAAGCTGAACGCGGTCTCGTGGGCGAGGAGCCGCGCAATCGTCGTCTTGCCGGACCCCGGCGGGCCCCAGAGCACGATGGAGGCGAGGCGGCCTGCGGCCAGCATCGACCCGATCGGACCGTCGGGCCCCAAGAGATGCGCCTGCCCCGACACCTCGGCAAGGCTGCCTGGCCGCAACCGCTCGGCCAGAGGTCTGGGCCCCCGGGGCCCCGCGGCTGAAAGCGGCTCGGAAGTGCTGCGCTCCGCTCCTGCGCCGCCCCCTTCGAGCCGGTCGAAAAGATCGCTCATCCGTTCACGATGCGGATTGTCCCGCGCTCCTGCCCGCGCATCACGCCAAGTTCGACGACGCCCGTGCGCACGGCGCTTTCGAAGGCGGCGGTGCTCTCGACGGGCGTGCCGTTCACGCTCAGGATAACATCGCGGGGGCGGAGGCCGGTGCGCCGGGCCGGCCCATCGAGACCGGCGACGACGACGCCGCGCGCATCCGCCGGCAGGCGCGCCTCGACGATGACGGCGGGGTTGATCGCGAGCACGGTCAGACCGGTCAAGCGGCCGGCCTGGTCGAGCTTGCGAGGATCGCGCGGCGGATCCTCCGGCGGCGCGAGCAGGTCGATTTCAGCGCGCTGCGGTTCACCCCGGCGGAGGAACTGCACCTCCGCCCTATCCCCGATGCCGAGCGTGGCGGAACGGAAGGCAAGCTCGGCCGGGCTGTCGACGGGCGCGCCGCCGAGGGCGAGCACCAAGTCGCCGCGTTCGAGGCCGGCGCTCGCGAGCGGGCTCAACGGGTGCAGACCCTCGATCAGCACACCTTCGGGTCGGTCGAGACCGAGGGCCGCAGCCATCTCACCATCGACGGGCCGTGCTTCGATACCGAGCCAGGGCCGCTCGAGCCGCATGTCGCCGGCCCGCGCGGCCTCCACCACGCGCCCAACAAGGTTCGAGGGCACGGCGAAACCGATGCCATTGGACCCGCCTGACCGGCTGAGGATCGAGGTGTTCACCCCGATCAGCGCGCCCGTCATATCGACCAGTGCGCCCCCCGAATTGCCTGGGTTGATGGCGGCGTCGGTCTGGATGAAGTAGCCGTTCCTAGCACCACCCCGCGCGTTGTTGCCCCCGCGCGCTTTGCCGCCCGCAGGGCCCCGGGCGAGGCCCGAGACGATGCCGCTGGTGACGGTTTGGCCGACGCCGAACGGGTTGCCGATGGCCAGCACCAGATCGCCCACTTCGAGGCTGTCGCTATCGCGGAAGGGGAGTGTCGGCAGATCCTCGGCATCGTCGAGCCGCAGGACCGCAAGGTCGGAGGCCTGGTCGGTGAAGACCACCTCCGCCTCGAATTCCCGCCGGTCGGCAAGCACCACGGTGATTTCGTCCGCCCCACCCACGACATGATAGTTCGAGACCACGAGGCCATCGCCGCTCACGATCACGCCGGAGCCGAGCGAGTTCTCGATCCGCTGCCGGCCAGGCAGGCCCTCGCCGAAGAACCCGCCGAAAAAGCGCTCGAAGAACGGGTCGCCGCGGAAGGGCGAGGACCGCTCACGCACTGTCCGGGTGTAGATGTTCACGACCGCAGGGGCTGCCTGCTTCACGACCGGCGCGAAGCTCAGCGTGATCTCGGCACGGCTTTGAGGTACCGCCTGCGCCGCCGCGAGATGCGGGGTCAGGCTGATTGCGAGCGCTGTGGCGAGAACGGCGACGATCCGCAGCATGTTGCCTCCGGAATTCCTAAGAACTGGAAGCTAGGCGGATGGGCGGCGGGCGCCAAGGGCTCGCGGCTTCAGCGTGATCGCCCTCGGTCGCCCTCAGTCGCCCCCTCAGTCGTCGTAGGTGGCGAGCGCTTCGCTTGCCGCCTCACGCGCCCGGTCGGCCGAGCCCTTCGCGTCCTCGTCGCGCTCCACAAGCTCGATGATCGCCATCGGCGCCATGTCGCCGTAGCGGAACCCAGCCTTCAGCACGCGCGCATAGCCGCCCGGACGCTCCTTGTAGCGGGGGCCGAGCACGTCGAAGAGCTTCTTCACCGCATCACCCTGCTTGATCTTGGAAGTGGCGAGGCGGCGGGCATGAACCCCGTCCTTCTTCGCCAACGTGATCAGCTTCTCGACGATCGGGCGCAGCTCTTTCGCTTTGGGCAGCGTTGTCTTGATCTGCTCATGCTCGATCAAGGCGCAGGCCATGTTGGCGAACATCGCCTTGCGGTGTTCGTGGGTGCGGTTGAGCTTACGGTTGCCATTTCCGTGGCGCATGGGTTCGGTCTCCGTCTACGGGTTTTATGCTTTGTTTCACGGGCGCTCTCGGCGTCCCATTGTTGGGGCGGGGCCCGAAGGCCCGGCCCAAGCGTAGGGTGGGCGGTTTCCGCCCACCGCTGGATCAGAAGTCCTCGAACTTCTTTGCCAGATCCTCGATGTTCTCGGGCGGCCACTGCGGCACATCCATGCCGAGATGGAGGCCCATGGTCGTGAGCACTTCCTTGATCTCGTTCAGCGATTTGCGCCCGAAATTCGGGGTGCGCAGCATCTCTGCCTCGGTCTTCTGAATAAGATCGCCGATATAGACGATGTTGTCGTTCTTGAGACAGTTGGCCGAGCGCACCGAGAGCTCGAGCTCGTCGACCTTCTTGAGGAGGAGCGGGTTGAACTCGAGCTCCTCATCCGCGTCGTAGCGGCCAGCCTCTTTCGGCTCTTCGAAGTTGATGAAGGTCTGGAGCTGGTCCTGCAGGATGCGCGCCGCATAGGCGAGGCTATCCTCGGGGCTCAGCGTGCCATCCGTCTCCACCGTGATCGAGAGCTTGTCGTAGTCGAGCACTTGGCCTTCACGCGTGGGCTCGACCTTGTAAGAGGCGCGGCGCACGGGCGAGTAGATCGCATCGACCGGGATGAGGCCGATGGGCGCATCCTCGGGCCGGTTCTTGTCGGCCGCGACATAGCCTTTGCCGGTGTCGACCGTCAGCTCCATGTTGAGCGCCGCACCGTCGTCGAGATGGCAGATCACATGCTCGCGGTTCACGATCTCGACGCCCGCGATCTCGCTGATGCTGGCCGCCGTCACAACGCCCGGGCCCGTGGCGGAGAGGTGGAGGCGCTTCGGCCCGTCGCCCTCCATCTTCACGGCGAGACCCTTCAAGTTGAGCACGATGTCCGTCACGTCCTCACGCACGCCGGCGACGGACGAGAACTCGTGCAGCACGCCGTCGATCTGCACGGCCGTCACGGCCGCGCCCTGAAGCGAGGAGAGGAGCACCCGGCGAAGCGCATTGCCGAGGGTGAGGCCGAAGCCCCGCTCCAACGGCTCAGCCACGGCGGTTGCCGTTCGATCGGGGTCGTTGCCTTGGGCCACCTCAAGCTTTTGCGGCTTGATGAGATCCTGCCAGTTCTTGTGGATCATGGGTGTCTCCTCCATGCGAGCACGGGCCTGATCCAAGGCCCGCGCGACCCGAGGAAAAAACGAACGGACCCGAAGCCATTGGCTCGAGCCCGCCCGCGACATTCGCTGCGGCGCAGCCTGGGGCTCGGACCCCAGCGCGCCACCTTTGGTCAAACGCGTCGACGCTTGGGCGGACGGCAGCCGTTATGGGCGATGGGCGTCACGTCCCTGATCGCCGTGATCTGGAAACCGACCGACTGCAGCGCGCGAAGGGCCGACTCGCGGCCTGAGCCCGGACCCTGCACCAGCACCTCAAGCGTGCGCATCCCGTGCTCCTGCGCCTTGCGCCCCGCGTCCTCGGCCGCGACCTGGGCCGCGTAGGGCGTGGACTTGCGCGAGCCCTTGAAGCCCATCATGCCGGCGGAGGACCAGCTGATCGCGTTGCCCTGCGCGTCGGCAATCGTGATCATCGTATTGTTGAACGATGAGTTCACATGGGCGACGCCCGAGCTGATATTCTTGCGCTCCTTGCGGCGAGGTGCCGCGCGCTTCTCGCGAGCCATGGGTGATCCTTACTTCTTCTTGCCGGCAATGGGCTTCGCAGGGCCCTTGCGGGTGCGCGCGTTCGTATGGGTGCTCTGACCGCGGACCGGCAGACCGCGCCGATTGCGCAGGCACCGATAGCAGCCGAGATCCATCAGACGCTTGATGTTCACGGCGACCTCGCGGCGGAGGTCACCCTCGACCTGCACATTGCCGTCGATGAACTCACGGATCTGCAGGACCTCCGAATCCGAGAGGTCGTTGACCCGGCGATCCTCGGTGAGGCCGACGGATTCGCAGATCTTCTTTGCGGTCGGCTGACCGATGCCGTGGATATAGGTGAGCGCGATATGGACGCGCTTGTTCGTCGGGATGTTAACGCCAGCGATGCGGGCCAATCTCGTGCTCCGTCTTCTCTCTTGCGCCCCGCATGCCCGGGGACTTACCCTAGTGCCACTGGGCCATCGCGGCCCGACCGAACCGACCGGCTCGGGAAACCTCATGTGCGACCAGCGCGTGCGGGTGCCCTTGGCCGGCAACACTGCCTGCCAAGGCGCGCGAATATACGTAGGCGGCCTTGGCGGTCAACCCTTTGGTGCGGTTTTTCTGCTGCAGATGCGTCGACGGGGGCTGAGGCCGTTAACCTACTGCCTGCGCGTCTAGCGCCTCCTCGATCGCTGCCGTCACTGCATCGATCGAGGCGGTCCCGTCGATCGTCACAAGTTTACCCCCGCCACTGTAATAGTCGATCAGCGGCGCGGTTTCTGCGTGATAGACTGAGAGGCGCTTTTTAAGCGTCTCTTCGTTGTCGTCGGCGCGCGTGCCGCCCGTCTCCGCAGCGCGGGTCTTGATGCGGTCGACGAGGTAATCGTCGGGCACCCGGATCTCGATCACGGCATCGATCTTCATGCCCTTCTCGACCAGCAGACTGTCCAGCGCCTGCGCCTGCGCAGTCGTCCGGGGGAACCCGTCGAAGATGACGCCAGCCGCACAGTCCGGCTGGTCGAGGCGCTCCGACACAGCACCCGTCACGATCTCGTCCGAGACGAGCTGGCCCGCCTCCATCACAGCCTTCGCTTTGAGGCCGATCTCCGAGCCCTCCTTGACCGCGGCGCGCAGCATGTCGCCCGTGGAAAGCTGGACCATGCCGCGCCGCGCCACCAGCCGCTGGGCCTGGGTACCCTTGCCCGCTCCGGGTGGCCCCAGAAGGATGATGTTCATGGCTGTCCTCCCGCCTTGGCCCGTGCACCGGGCTCTCAGGTTCGCCGCTTGCCGCGGATCTTCGATTTCTCGATCAGGCCCTGATACTGATGCGCGAGCATATGGCTCTGCACCTGGGTGATCGTGTCCATGGTGACGCTGACGACGATCAAGAGCGATGTGCCGCCGAAATAGAAGGGCACCGCAAGCTCGGATATCAACAACTCCGGTAAGAGACAGACGATCACCAGATAGATCGCGCCTATGACCGAGAGCCGCGTCAGCACGTAGTCCAGATACTCCGCCGTGCGCTTGCCAGGCCGGATGCCGGGCACGAAGCCGCCATGCTTCTTGAGATTGTCCGCCACGTCATCCGGATTGAAGACAACGGCCGTGTAGAAGAACACGAAGAAGATGATGAGCGCCGCGAAGAGCAGCAGGAAGAGCGGCTGACCGCGGCCAAGGAGCGCCGCCACGGTGCCCGCAAAGCCCGCATCGCCCCCCTGCGCCGAGAAGCCCGCAATCGTCGCCGGCAGGAGCAGGAGCGATGAGGCGAAGATCGGCGGGATGACGCCCGCGGTGTTGAGCTTCAGCGGCAGGTGGCTGTTCTCACCGCCATAAAGCTTGTTGCCGACCTGGCGCTTCGGGTACTGGATCAGGATCTTGCGCTGCGCCCGCTCGATGAAGACGACCGCGTAGATCACGCCGATAGCGAGCAGGATCACGCCAAGGATCGCGATGGTCGAGAGTTGCCCCGTGCGCCCAAGCTCGAAGAACTGCGCAAGCGCACCCGGAAGCTCTGCCACGATGCCGACGAAGATGATGAGGCTGATGCCGTTGCCGATGCCGCGCGCGGTGATCTGCTCACCGAGCCACATCAGGAACATCGTGCCGCCCACGAGCGTGATGACCGCTGAGGCGCGGAAGAAGAGGCCGGGATCGAGCGCGAGCCCCTGCCCTTCGAGCCCCACGGAGATCCCGTAGGCCTGGACGGTAGCCAGCAGCACCGTGCCGTAGCGCGTGTACTGATTGATCTTCTTGCGCCC